>CAVESN010000191.1:8057-26512 GCA_963618365.1 Bacteroides uniformis | reverse complement strand
CTTTCACTCCATACCGCTCGCTGAAGCTGATTACGTTTTCAGGAATTGCTTGCACTGGTTCAAGTTGCGGAAACTCGAATCGTCCAACCTTTTTTGCATTCGCCGCATAATGTGTTCGGAATACGCTCGTTTTGATTTTGGATTTTGTCATCCATGCCTCCTCCGCAAAAACGGGGAATTTGTATTGCGACATCTCCAAGTATCAATTAACATATGCGTAACCCGCTTCGAGTTAATGGCTCGGAGAGATCCGCTGATAGTGCTACCCCAATAGCGCTATCAGTATTTCTTTATATTCTTCATATCACATAACAACCTCCAAACTTTTTCTTCACAAGGGAACCCTGCCTCTTCGAGACTGCGAAGGATTTTCCACAGCCTCCCATCCTGAAAGTACCGATTCACTGTGGACAATCGGGCTTGCGCAGCCTTTCTAGAAACTAAATAACGTTCCGATATAGATGCAATCTTGTCCTCGTGCGGCAAGGCCTTGGTCCCCATCAAAAAAGACAGAAACGGAGGCAAAGGCATCAATGCTGCCGAACCCCACACATCCGACTGCCATTCCGAGTTCCTATACACGGGAACTTCCCCCTGGTATCGCAAGAAGAAAGGCTTACCATTCTCAACCTCATACGCATGAAGATGGCAATGGCATACCTCGTGCATTGCAGTTAACCTTTGCCGACCTTTTTGATGCAACTTCACATACTCGGATTCCAGAAAATTGATTGTCTTATCAAATGGCACAGTCGCTGCTTCTATTCCCTGACCCAACTCACCATCACGAACCAGGCATACCGCAAAGGAGTCGTTTGTAAAAATCGTGTCATTCAAAATAGCTTCGGTGTCCAACGCCGTGCTCTTCCCGCTGTAAAAATCAGGCTGCGCCCCAAAAACATAACGAGCAGCATCAACCTCAAGCTCTAAAGCGCTTCTCCCTTTCACGATAAACACAACGCTCATTTTTGGCTTTTCTCCTCCTTCAGCTCATTCACATATTTCAGCAATTTCTCAAGGGATGCGGAGGATAATTCGCCTAACTGCCGAGCAACTGCGGCCTTGAGTTTGTCATCTACTTGCCCGGAAGGAGAAAAAGACTCGGCGGACAACCTTACAAGATTGAAATAGTCCAGCTCATAGTGTGTTGCCAATTTATGCAAAATCTCTTCGGACGGCTTCTTTTTTCCTGCCTCAATCTCTGACAAATACATGGCAGAAAAACCCATTATGCCCGCAGCTTCACGCAACGTCTGATGAAGCTCAATCCGTCTAGCATGCAGCGTATCACCTAAAATCCTCGTCATGTTCGACTCTCTTTATGCTGTAAGCATACAGCTTATTCTTTTATGATGCAACAGGTTTTATGTGCGATGCTACAAATACATCAAAAGCGCTACTCCGTTTCCAGAATAGCGCTTTTGGGAAGACCTAAGATTGTCAGTGGGTTCTACGGAATTCGTAGAGCAGGATGCCGGTGGCCACCGAGACATTGAGGGAGTCGATATGGCCTCGCATCGGTATGGAGACGATCTCGTCGCAAAGCTTGCGGGAAAGGTCACGCATCCCGTTGCCCTCGCTGCCCATGATGATGGCACTTCGATTCGTGAACTTGGTCTCATAGCTGCTGGTACCGGACATGTCGGCGCCATAAATCCAGAATCCTGCATCCTTCAACGCCTTCACTTCCCTGCTCAGGTTGGTGACTACCGCCATCGGCACATATTGCGCGGCACCGGAGGAAACCTTGGTGACGGTCTCGTTCGCCTGGGCGCTTCGCCGTTCGGGGACGATCACCAAGTCGACGCCAAACTGGTCGGCGCTCCGAAGGATTGCTCCAAGATTGTGAGGATCTGTGATTTCGTCAAGCAGCAACACTAGCGCTCCCTCTCCCTCTTTCAGCCGGGAGACGAACTCGTCGACGGTGGTGACGATTAAACGGCTTCCACCTCTTCTGGCTCCGCCAAGGTCAAGAAGAACACCCCGGTGATCCACACCGGGCATCATCTTCTCAAGTTCCGCAGGAGCAAGCTTCTTGATGGCGATCTTTCCGGTCAGCATCGCCTTGCGCTCCAAATCCGCATATGCCTTGCCGACTCCCCGGGAGACATAAAGCGTGGAGCCCATGGGGGCTTGCTTGATTCCCTCTTCGATTGCGTGCTTTCCGTATATCTTCTCGCCCATCTTTCCTTACTCCTTACTTGTCCACATCACCCTCAAAGGGGACCGGATTTGGCCTGTCATTCTCCCCCATCGCCTCGGAGAGCTGCTTCATGAGTCCCTTGGCCTTAAGTCCGAGGTGCCGTGGCACATCGACTTGGATGCGAAGGAACAAATCCCCCCTGTCACTGCTGCTGAGCCGTGGTGCACCCTGACCTCTGACCCTCAAAAGCTTTCCGCTCTGCGTTCCACTAGGAATGGAGACCTTGAGTTCCTTGCCGTCGATGCCGGTTAAGGTGATATCGGAACCGAGGGCAGCCTGCGTGAAGCTGATGGGAATCTGCAGATAGAGGTCCGCACCCTGCCTGACAAAGTATCTGTCCGGCCTGACCTGGATGAAGACCACAAGGTCCCCGCTCGGTCCGCCATTGGCTCCCGCATCTCCCATGCCACGCAATGTGACACGGCTTCCGTTGTCGACTCCGGAGGGGATGGTGACCCTGAGCTTGGTCTGCTTGCGCTTAAGTCCTGTGCCATGGCAATCAGAACAAGGATGGTCAATCACTTGCCCTCGCCCGCCACAGGTGGGGCATGTGGTCGCAACCGTGAAGAAACCGCTGTTGCGCCGTACCTGACCCCTGCCTCCGCAGGTGGGACAAGTCCTCGTCCCGCCACCATCGGAAGATCCGCTTCCATGGCAATGGTCACAAACCACCTGATGGATGTACGAAACATCCACCTTGGTGCCAAAGAGCGCATCCTTGAAATCCAGCGTCACATCATAGCGAAGGCTGGAACCCTGGCTGGGTCCGCCGCTTCGGGAAGAGCCACCCTGTCCACCCATTCCCCCTCCGAAGAAGGAGCTGAAGATGTCCTCGAACCCACCTCCGCCTCTTCCTCCGAACAGGTCGGAGAAGTCCTGGTAGACATGGGAGTAGTCATGGCCCATTCCCCCTGCTCCGTCGATTCCGGCGAAGCCGAATTGGTCATAGGCCGCACGCTTCTTCTCGTCACTGAGGACCTCGTACGCCTCGGTGGCTTCCTTGAAACGGGCTTCCGCCTCCTTGTCCCCCGGGTGGGTGTCAGGATGGTTGGCCAAAGCCAGCTTGTGGTATGCTTTCTTGATTTGCTCGGCGGTAGCGCCTTTCTGCACGCCAAGCACTTCATAATAATCTCGCTTCGTCTCTGCCATTTGGAACTCCTCAAACACACATCATGTCGGCTTTTAGCGGCCGACATGACATGAGGAAATCACATTCCGGATCAGTTCACGACTTCGTACCCGGCATCATCCGGACCGGTGCCCTGGTGGGTGGTAGGACCGCCTTGGGCTCCTCCCGCCTGCTGTCCACCTTGGGCTGCAGATGCTGCGCCATTCTGGTTTCCTGCCTGCTTGTAGATTTCCTCCGCAAGCTTGTAGGAAGCCTCCTGAAGCGCCTGTGTCTTCGCCTTGAGCTCCTCGGCGGTTGCGCCACTGTTGGAAAGCGTACTCTTCAAATCGGCAATCGCGCTCTCAATCTTGGCCTTGTCGTCAGAAGAAATCTTGTCGCCATAGCTCTTCAAGGACTTCTCGGTGCTGTACATCATGGTCTCCGCGTTGTTCTTCGCATCAACCTTGTCCTTCGCCTTCTTGTCCTCGTCGGCGTGATCCTTCGCCTCCTTCACCATCCGGTCAATCTCCTCATCAGAGAGTCCGGAAGAGCTCTCGATCTTGATATGGGCCTCCTTGCCCGTACCCGTATCCTTCGCGGAGACGTGAACGATTCCGTTGGCGTCGATGTCGAAGGAAACCTCAATCTGCGGCACTCCCCGGGGAGCGGCGGGAATCTGGTCCAAGGTGAAGGTGCCGAGCACCCTGTTCTGGGCCGCCATCTCCCTCTCGCCCTGCAGAACCTTGATGCCCACTTCGGTCTGGCTGTCCGCCGCCGTGGTGAAAATCTGGCTCTTATGGGTAGGAATCGTAGTGTTGCGGGGAATCATCTTGGTGCACACGCCACCGAGGGTCTCAATGCCCAAGGAGAGCGGAGTGACATCAAGCAAGACCACGTCCTTGACGGTTCCGCCAAGGATACCGCCCTGGATTGCCGCACCCATGGCGACCACCTCGTCCGGGTTCACACCCTTCATAGGCTCCTTCCCGCCGAACATCTCCTTGACCGCTTCCTGGACGGCAGGAATTCGGGTCGTTCCACCGACAAGAATCACCTCGTCGATATCGCTCGTCGAAAGCCCTGCGTCACGAAGCGCGTTGTTCACAGGACCACGGCTGCGCTCCACAAGGTCGGCTGTAAGCGCCTCAAAGCGAGCTCTGGAAAGATCCATCTGCAAGTTCAGAGGACGGTTGTCCTTGTTGGCGATGAAGGGGAGGCTGATGGTGTAGTTCATCGTGCTGGAAAGGGCAATCTTCGCCTTCTCCGCCTCTTCCTTCATTCTCTGCAAGGCCATTGTGTCGCTCTTCAGGTTGATGCCATGCTGGGCCTTGAACTCATCATTCATCCAATCGATGATCTTCGCATCGAAGTCATCGCCACCGAGGTGCGTGTCACCGTTGGTGCTCTTCACCTCGAAGACGCCATCGCCGAGCTCCAGGATGGAGACATCGAACGTACCGCCACCGAAGTCATAGACGACAATCTTCTGTTCCTTGTTGGTCTTGTCCAAACCGTAAGCCAAAGCGCTGGCAGTCGGCTCGTTGACGATTCTCTTCACGTCAAGGCCGGCAATCTTTCCCGCATCCTTTGTCGCTTGGCGCTGCGCATCGTTGAAGTAGGCGGGCACGGTGATGACAGCCTCGGTCACGGGTTCCTTCAAGTATGCCTCCGCGGCATCCTTCATCTTCTGGAGGATGGCGGCGGAAATCTGCTCGGGGGAATACTCCTTGCCCTGGGCGACCACGCGGACATACCCCTGCGCATCGCTTTTCACCTTGTAGGGAAGTCTTCCCAGCTCCTGCTGGACGTCACGGTCCTGGTACTTGTGGCCCATGAACCGCTTGATGGAATAAATAGTGTTCTCGGCGTTGGTGACCATCTGGTTCTTCGCAGGCTGGCCGACAAGCCTCTCACCCTTGTCAGTAAAAGCTACCATGGAAGGCGTCGTGCGGGCGCCATCGCTATTGATGATGACATGAGGCTCATTGCCTTCCATCACCGCGACACAACTGTTGGTCGTGCCAAGGTCAATGCCAATAATCTTTCCCATATCTCTATCTCCTCAAAATCCCAAAAGTTTTCATCTCGATGTCCCCGAGGGAACGTCTGTAACATACTCACGCTTTACGCAATCGTCAATTGTCAGGCTGCTTCACCACAACTTTTGCAGGCCGGAGCACCTTGTCGTCCAGCATGTAGCCAGACTGATAGGTCATGGCGACGCGCTTCTCCTTGCACTCCTTGTCCTTGACTACCTGGAGCGCCTCGTGCTTGTCTGGGTCGAATGTCTCGCCATCGGTGGCCATCTTCTTCAGCCCGAAATGCCCGGAAAGATGCTGGAACATCTTGTCGCTGATTATCTGCACTCCTTCAACCATCTTCTCGAAGTCCTTGCTCTCGTCCTCCTTCCCGGCCTTGAGCGCCACCTCGAAGTCATCCAGTATGGGAAGAAGCTCCTTGAGCATCTTCTCCTTGGCATGCTGGATCTCAAGTGCGGTGTTGCCTTGCATGCGCTTCATGTCCGCTGCCATGGTCGAGGCATAGCGCTGCATGCTTGCGAACTTGTCCTGCCAGTCCTGGGCTTTGTCGCCCAGCTGGTCGATGGTTTTCTTCTCTTCCTCTATCTTTTGCTCGGAGAGGGAAAGCTGGGCTTTTAGCGATGCGACCTGGCTCTTAAGAGCAGCCACTTGCTCCTCCATCGTCGGCTCCTTCGCCTTCTCCTGCTTCGCATCTTCCGAAGTCTTCTTCTCGGCTTCCTTCTTGGAGTCCTCGTGCCCTTTCACGTTGGTTTCCATCCTTGTATCCTTTAGAACCATAAGAGTATGCGTCCCCTCAGGGACACGCATGAAACATACTCACGCTCATTTGTCATCGTCAAGCTCCTCGCCGTCATCCTCGAGCGGGATTGACTCCTCCTCCCCAATCGGCTCAAAGGAAGGCTCCTGCTCCTGTTCGGCTTCCGTCTCCTGGCTCTTCCCTTCTGGTTGTTCAGGTTCTTCCTTCAGCGCGTCAAGCGCTTCATGCACGGCATCGGCCTGTGCCTGCAACTCTTTGACCGACTGCTCCATCTGCCGCACATGACCCTCGTCCACGGCTTCGAAGGAAGAGTCATGGGAGAGCTGAATGGCATATTCGTCAAGTTTCTTGCGCACGCTCTCCAGATACTCGGCGCTTCCCGTGGCAAGAGTGGAGGCAACCTCCTTGGCGCTTCTAATCCTGCCATCCAGCTCATTGATGAAGACCTGGCTGGTGGAAACCATGGTGTGGAAGGTCGAGTCGATCCGTCCGACGCTCCGGTCAAAAATCTCCTGCATCTTTTTCTCACATGCTGCGGAGAAATCCTCTAGCTTGCGCTCCACGTCCCCGAGAGCCTCGTCATGCAACTTCATGAAGGATGCTTCACTCTCGCTGAGCGTCCTGGAGGATGCATCGAGCGTGGCCTTGGCCTCGGATAGGAGGGTCTTGATAGCCGTCTCGCTCTCATTTTGCAGGGTGGAAATCGTCTCCTTCTCCCTTTTGGTCTCCTCTTGGAAAATGGCGATTGACTGGCGGACCTTCTCCACCTCCTCGATGTCGCCACGGATTTCCTGAATCCGGGCATCAGCCTGCTCGGTGAGACGGGAAAGCTGGTCCATGACCATGCGGTAGTTGGTGAGGGTCGCCTGTAGCTTCCCCAGGTCGTCGCTTCTGCTTTGCACATCATCGATCCGCTGCTGCAACTGAGTCATTGCGTTTTGGGCGAGGATTATCCTCTGGTCGACTTTCTCGACCGCATGCTGGGAGCTCTCATTGAGCCGGGCATTCTCCTTCTCGCTGGAGGAGGTGAGGCGCTTGATCTGCTCCTGCACACGAAGCATCTTCTTGCGCTCGTTCGCAGCCCGGATGAAGATGAGCATAACTATGAAATCGATGGAGAACAACAAAATGGAAAACTGATAGCTATTCATCACACAACCTCTTACAGTGCTGAGAGTTCTTGGAACGATGTTACCACATGCTCCGCCATCGGGTACAGGCGAGAACGTCTTGAGCTTGTGATCAAACAGGAGTGCATGCCTGCGCCACGGGACCCTATTACATCTTTCTGGTAGCTGTCGCCCACGAAAAGCACCTCGCAGGGCTTCACACCCAGCTTCTCGGAAAGAAGGCGGAAAACCCGCGCATCAGGCTTCAAGTACCCCGTGTCCTCGCTAGAGAGGGCCACGTCAAACAGGTCTGCGACATGCAGCGCCTCAAGTTTGCCCGCTAGGGGAAAATCGCTCAAGACAGCAAGCTTGTATCCCCTCTCCCTGAAGGAAAGAAGCGTTTCCCGCATCCCTTTTCGTGCAGGCACATGGCGGTAAAGCCGAACCCAGGAGCCGTAGAAGATTCGCTCCACCCGACTTCGGATACGAGCAAGCGAAGAGGAGGAGGAAACTTCCCTGCCCGGTTTTGCCAGCATCAAGCGGCAAAGCCGATCCAGATACCCCGCTCTGTTCTCAGGGACAGTCTGGCTTTCCCCTTGCTCCTTCCGGTAGGCAACCCGGGCACGGTTGTAGGCCCTCGAGAGAAGCGGAGCCTTGACTCCAGAAAGAAACATGCGCCAATAGTAGCTATGCTGGGGATAGAGGGTCCCGTCAACGTCAAAGGCGATTGCCCTTATTTCAGGATTCATTATGCTTTTTCTGCAGGTGCTGCCGCATTTGGCCGACATTCTTCCTCACCTTGCCCTGGCGCTTGACGGCCTTTCCGTAAGCGGCCTTGTTGCCGGGCTTGACCGGCTTGACCTTGGCCTTCGCCCTTCCTCCCGTCTTGATGCGGTTCTCCTTCTCCGCCGCGCTCTTCTTAATCGCGGTAAGGGAGGAGACCTTCTTGGGCTGGTCATGAAGCGATGGATTGCGCCGCCGCTCCCTCAGGTCAATCTCCACCGGAATCATCGTGAAGCCAAGGTCCTTGCGGATGCAGTTCTTCAGATATTGGATGTACATCGGCGGGAAATCCTTCGTGTGGTTGACGAAGAAGAGGAATTTGACGGGAGAGGCGCTGATCTGCGTCCCGTAGTAGACCTTGTAGTGTCCAACTTCACCACGGGGAGGCTGATACTTCTCACCCCAGCGCGCAACCGCATTGTTCAAGGTCGAAGTGTCCACCCTCCTCTGCATCTGCTCATGCACGTTTTTGACAGTATCCAGCAGGGTGGCAATGTTCTGTCCATCCTTCGCGCTGATGGCGACAAGGGGGGCGAAACCCAGGACGGGGAAGAGGAAGCGGGTGCGGTCCTCGATGGCCTGGAGCTGGTTCTTCACGGTCAGCAGGTCGATCTTGTTGAGCACCAGAACGATTCCCACACCCCTTCGGGTGACAAGCCCCGCAATCTTCTTGTCCTGCTCGGTCACCCCCTCCAGGGAATCAATCATCAATAGCACCACGTCGGCCTCGTCGATGCTCTTGATGGCGCGGTTGACCGAATAGTACTCCACATCATCATCGACCTTCCCCTTGCGCCTGATGCCGGCGGTATCCATGAGGGAGAACTCGGTTCCCTTGTAGGAAAAGGTGCCCCGCACCACATCGCGCGTGGTTCCCGCTATGTTGCTTACAAGCGAAAGGTCGCTTCCCACCAGAAGATTGGTCAAGGTGCTCTTTCCCGTATTCGGCTTGCCTAGGATGGCAAGTCGCAGATGGGGATTCTCCTCGGGAGACTCCTCCACAGTGGTCAAGTCGAGGATTCCCAGAAGCGTGTCCTCGAGATCCTCGATACCGGATCCATGGGCGGCGGAGATGCCGACAACCCTCTGGTAACCGTACCCGTAGAAATCCCAGAGAAGGTTCCTGCGTTTCTCGTCGTCGATCTTGTTGACCACAAGAACAACCTTGTCGGTATAGGGGCGGAGCGTCTGCATGAGCTCGCCGTCCTCCGCCGTGACATCAGTGCAATCGACCATGAAGAGAATCGCATCCGCCTTCTCCAGTAGGCCGAGCGCGCGCCGTGCGACAAGGTCGTCCATCTCCTCCTTGTCCACCTTCACGCCACCGGAATCAATCAGCGTCACGGGATGGTTGCCGAGCAGCCAGCGCTCGGCGATAGTGTCACGGGTAACTCCCGCCACCGGACTGGTGATGGCGCGGCGTTTGCCCAAAAGGCGGTTGAAAAGCGTGCTTTTCCCCACATTCGGCCGTCCGATGATAGCCACAATCGGAATCACCGGCATATTGGTATCTTGAGTCATTTCATCCATAATTTGTTGTTCCCTGAAGAATTTGCATCTTCCCATGAAAAAGGGGGGAAAGGCAACACCTTCTAGAGCGGGTGTTCCTTCATCCAGATCTCCATCGTATGGTTGATCGCCTCCGAGCTCTCCAGTGTCAACACCCTCTCCTTGAGCTCCTGGGCCTCCTTGAGGGTGACGGAGCGAAGATGCTGGCGTACCGGCAGCACCGACTGGGAATCCATTGAGAACTCATCAAGTCCAAGTCCCGCAAGAAGCACCACAGCCCTGGTATCCCCAGCCATCTCCCCGCACATTCCGCAACTAATGTGGGCCGCATGGGCGGCATCAACAATCATCTTGATGGAGCGCAGCACCGCCGGATGGAACGGCTGGTAGAGATAAGAGATTTTCTCGTTCCCCCTGTCGACAGCCAACGTGTATTGAATCAAGTCGTTGGTGCCGATCGAGAAGAAATCGACCCGCTTGGCCAGAAGGTCCGCACACAAAGCCGCACTGGGAATCTCTATCATCGTCCCCACCTGCACATCCTTGTCATAAGGCATCGCATCCTCGTCAAGTGACCGCTTGGCGTCATTCAGCACTTTCAGCACCGCATCAAGCTCCCCCACTCCGCTTATCATGGGGAACATGATCCTCAGCTTTCCGTAGACGGAAGCCCGAAGCAGCGCCCTGAGCTGGGTAAGGAAGATATCCTTGCGGGAAAGGCAGAAACGGACCGCCCTCCATCCGAGAATTGGGTTTTGCTCATCGATGCCAAGGCCGGGAACCACCTTGTCGCCCCCCACATCGAAAGTACGGATGGTCACCGGACGGGGAGCCATCCGCTCGATGATGGCACGATAGTCCCTGAACTGGACATCCTCGCTGACATTCTCACCTTGGTTGATGATCAAGTATTCGGAACGGAACAGCCCGACTCCCTCGCTACCCACCTCCAGGGCATGCGCCACATCGTCTGGAAGCTCTATGTTCGCCATGACATGGAGCAAATGGCCATCCTTCATGACCGTCGGCTGACTTGCCAGCCCTATCAGTTGCCGGTCATGGGCGAGATACTCCCTGTATGCCTGCTCCGTCTTTGCCAACGTCTCTTCATCGGGATCGACCACCACCTCTCCGGTAAACCCATCAAGCACAACCAAGCTTCCTGAGGCGACCTTGCCGGAAAAATCACCCAGCCCAAGCACGGTGGGAATGCGAAGAGAGCGCGAGAGGATTGCCACATGGCTGGTCGGGCCACCTGCGTCAAGCACGATGCCCTTCACATGGGTCCTGTCCATCAAGAAGAGCTCGCTGGGCATCAACCGGTCACTGACAAGGACCACATCATGGTCCAACGAAGAAAGCGCCTCTCCCTGCTGCCCCTCAAGCTCCTCAACGAGCTGGTAGGAGATATCCTTCAAATCGTCAATCCGTTCCCTTAAGAGAGGATCCTCGCTCTTCGCAAGCAAGCTGACCATCTGCTCCACAATCGTCTCGACTCCCCATTGGGCGCATACCAGATCGGATGCGATGCGATCCTCTATCTGGGAGAGGAACGCACCATCCTCCAGCATCATCACATGGGTGTCAATAATGCCTTGGCTGGTCGTGTCTCCTTTTTTCCCATGCAGTTTCGCAATACAGGAACTGACCGCCTGCTGCAGGCGTTCTATCTCTGAAGCAACCTGGTCCGGGGCGATGGAATCATGCATAACCGCGACCTGCCGGTGGAGGTAAAGAAACGCCTTCCCCCTTACAAGCCCGTATGCGGTACCGGTTCCCTTGCATAGCATCATGATTGGTCATGGTAGCGCAGAAAAAACCGGCGCTCAATGGTTTTGTGCAACTTCCTGCGGGAAACCTCTTTAACGGAACTTGCCCCTCAGTTACACTCTTGCCATGGCCCGCATCCCCAAACATCCCTATCTTCTCGCATGGCTCTGCTGGTTTTTGTTCTCCTGTGCACTCGTTGTTTGCTGCATTCCCAAGATTCGCAAGGCGGTGGAGCAAAGCAAAGTCATGGAGCTTCTCCTCTCGCGCCCTGAAGAGACATCAAGAAGCGACGAGAGAGAAATCACCCTTTTCTTCTTCAATCCCTCCATGGAGGGAAAATGGTTCACCCAATGGCAAAGAAGACTTGGAGGGGACCTCTACCATGATACGCTGGAGGGATTGCTTTCCGGTCCGGACAAGAAGAACATAGGCCAAGGAGCGGCCTCCTTCATCAACCCGAACACAAGGCTCATAGGATGCACACTCTCTTACAAGGTCCTTTTCATAGATTTCTCGAAAGATTTTCTGGACTCATCCGACATGCCGAAAGCAAAGGAACAAGTGGAGAGGACGATGCTAAGGAATGAGGCAATCGTGAAAACCGTCATCCTTGTGGAGGGAAAGCCCCTCTCAGAGCTTTGAGAGAAACGCTTTCTCCCCAAGCGCATCCCCCCCCTTTTTCAGAAGCGCAAGATACTCCGTGTTCCCCTTCCTTCCGGTAATCGGACTTTCCACGACATCCTTCACGCAGATCCCCTCTTCGGACAGCTGGCGGTAGACGGACAGCATCACATCCCGAAGCAGCGAGGGATCCTCGATTACGCCATGGAAGTCAGGCTGCCCCTTGGGAAGCTCGAACTGTGGCTTGATCAGGCTGACAAGCCAGGTATTCCCGCAAAGGGAGAGGATGTGGCCAGCCGCCCCGCTGATGGAGCGGAATGAGAGGTCGCAGACGGATGCCTGCGGCATGGGGTCAAGGGAGGAGAGTGTCATGACATTCTGCTTCTCGTGCACCCTCACCCGGCTGTCACGACGAAGCTTCCAGGAGAGCTGGTTCGTCCCCACGTCCACAGAATGGACCAGAGAAGCGCCATGCTGGAGAAGGCAATCGGTGAAACCTCCGGTTGAGGAGCCCGCATCCAGCATGCAAAGACCCGTCACATCGAGGCCGAACGTAGAAAGAGCATGCTCCAGCTTGTACCCGCCACGGGAGCAATATTTCTCAAAGGTGAAGGAGACGGGCGAGTCCTCGGGAAAGAGCATCTTCCCGTCAGCGCAAATCTGACCACCAACTGTGACATTGTGGCAAGCGATGAAGGCGCCAAGCCGTTCCCGACCGATATCCGGATAATTGGCCGCAAGCAGATCAATCAGCCGTAGCCGCTTCATGCGTGAATCCGCTTGATGGAAATGGCTTTGCCACTGGCAGGATCGACACAGATGAGCACTCCATTGATTTCACCGTCCCCATCCTTTATCGGGGTTCTAAGCGGCATCTGGCTCAATTGCTTCTGAATGGAGATTTCGCTCACGCTACCGATTACGCTCTCCTTCGGGCCGGTAAAACCGATATCCGTCTGGTAGGCGGTACCCTGCGGAAGGATCTTGGCATCACTAGTGGCCACATGGGTATGGGTGCCCACTACTGCGCTTACCTTTCCGTCCAGATAGAAGCCAAGCGCTTCCTTCTCATCGGTGGCCTCGGCATGGAAATCCACCAGCACCACGGGTGTTTGACGCCTTGCGAGCTCCGCAAGTTTCAACCCCACACGGAAAGGATCGTCGGTCACCGGCATCTCAATCCTTCCCTGAAGGTTGATTACGGCGACCGGGCACAATGAGGTGGAAACCACACACATACCATGCCCCGCAACCCCGTCAGGATAGTTCGCAGGGCGAAGCAACCGTTTCTCAGAATCCAGGAAAGGCCTCAAATCCTCCTGCTGCCAGATGTGGTTCCCGCTGGTAATCACATCGGCGCCGAGAGTGAACAACTGGTTCATCTGGGGAACGGAAAGTCCGAAGCCGTCGGCTGCATTCTCCCCGTTCACGACCACTATATCCGCCTTCAGGTCCCGTTTCAGGATTCCCAAAGAGACGAAAAGCGCCCGGAGGCCGGGTTGCCCGCAGACATCCCCCAGCATCAGGGCGTTCAATGACCTCTTCTCAGCCATGGTTACCTTGCATATTCAACGACGCGGGTCTCGCGGATAATCGTTACCTTGATGCGTCCAGGATAGCGAAGCTCGGCCTCGATTCTCTCGGCTATCTTGCGCGCGATATCTTTGGCCTGCTCATCGCTCACCTTGTCGTTGTTGACCATGATGCGGAGCTCTCTTCCCGCCTGGATGGCGAAAGCATTGTCCACACCATCAAAACCCATGGCAATCTTTTCAAGTGACTCGAGCCGCTTGATGTAGTTGTCAATGGTTTCACGTCTCGCACCGGGACGGGAAGCGCTAATGGCATCGGCGATTTGCACAATCACCGCCTCTATCGTCTGAGGCTCCACATCGTTGTGGTGGGCCAGAATGGCATTGACCACACTGGGAGACTCTCCAAGCCTCTTGGCGAGATCCGCACCAAGCTCGGCATGGTTCTGGTCCCCGTCGCTCTCGATTCCCTTCCCGATGTCATGAAGCAAGCCTGCACGGAGCGCCAGCTGGCTGTCCGCACCGACTTCCTTGGCGATCATGCCCGAGAGGAGCGCTACCTCCTTGCTGTGGCAGAGCACGCTCTGTCCATAGCTGGTGCGGAAATAAAGCTTCCCCAGCGCCCTGATGGCCTCCTGACTCATGTTGTTGATGCCAAGGTCGAAAACCACCGTCTCCCCTTGGTCCATGACGATGCGGGCAATCTCCTTGGTGACTTTTCCCACCACCTCCTCAATCCGGGCAGGATGAATCCTTCCATCCTGAACTAACCGCTCCAGAGATACCCGGGCAATCTCCCGGCGAACCGGATCGAAGCAGGAGATGACGACAGCCTCGGGAGTGTCGTCGATGATGATGTCGACTCCGGTCAGTGTCTCGAGCGTCCTGATGTTGCGCCCTTCCCTGCCGATGATCCGCCCTTTCATCTCGTCGCTTGGCAGATTGACGGAGGCTACGGTTGTATCCCCGGTGACCTCGGATGCCAGTCTCTGGATTGTGCTGACGATGATGTCACGGGCCTTTTTCTCCGCGGTAAGCTGAGCCTCTGCCTCAATCTTGTTGATCTCAACTTGCGCGTCATGGCGTGCCGCATCCTGCATTTGCGCCATGATGACATTCTTTGCCTCTTCGCTGGTCATACTTGCCACACGCTCAAGCTCACCCGTCAGAGATGCTTCGCGTTCGACAAGCCCCTTCTCCCTTTCATTGAGAGCTGCTTCACGGTCCCCAAGTTGCTTTTTGGTGTTTTCCAGCTCGTTCTGCCGTTTCTCGAGAGCCTCTTCCTTGTCCTGCAAACGGCGTTCGCCCCTCTGCAGTTCATTCTGTCGCTCGCGCGCTTCACGTTCCTGCTGGCGTTGTTCATCCAGCAGTTGCTTGCGCGTCTCGAGAACGAGTTCGTTCTTCTTCGCTTCCGCTTCTTTTACAGCCTCAGCATCCAACCTCGCAGCTTTCTGCTCGATTGAAGTGAGTTTAAATTTCGCATAAAGCCAACGGGCAATCCAGCCCAGAGCAATACCAATAACAGCAACCAGGAGAGTAATAATGAGAGTTACCAACATATACTTCCCCTTAATTGTAAGTAAAAATTATTCTAGGGACGGGGTGAGTGATTGTCAAGGTTGACTGGACATCAAAAAACCGCTCCCAAAGAGAGCGGCTTGGCCTTGGGGCCTTTTGTTTCGCATTTCGGAAACCGGGTCTTTATTTATCCCCGCCACCGGATTTTCCACCGGCCATCGTCTTGCGAACTCCTGCTGCCTTTGCAGAACCTTTTGCGGCAGCAACTTTCGAAGAACGAGCGTGCTTCTTCACGTCCTGGTTCTCCTTTTCGGCTTTAGGAGCAGCCTTCTTCCCGGAAGCTTTCGCCTCTTTCTCCTCAGCCTGCTTCTCTGCCTTCTTCTCGTGCGACTCGGTTTTCTCAACCAGTTCGAGAATGCACATCTCTGCTGCATCGCCAAGTCGATACCCCGTCTTCAGGATGCGGGTGTACCCACCTTTTCTCTCCTTGAAGAGGGGGCCAATCTCATTGAACAGCTTGGCGACCACTGCCTCTTCATAGATATATGCGGCCGCAATCCTGCGGTTGTGCACACTGTCCTCTTTTGCACGAGTAATGAGCTTCTCGGCTTTCTTGCGGACTTCGAGCGCCTTCGCTTTAGTGGTCTCGATCCTCTCGTACTTGAACAAGGAAGTGACCATTGAACGCAGAAGGGCCTTGCGCTCTGCAGAGCGTCTGTCCAGCGCGTTGAAACCAATCTTATGCTTCATTGCTATTATCCTCTTTATTCTCGGCTGCACCGGGGACCCGCATAGCGGTCTTCAGTACACTGTAATCAGTCATTCCGAGACTCAGGTTCCACTCCTTGAGCTTCTCCTTAATCTCCTGGAGACTCTTCTTTCCGAAGTTCCTCGTCTTGGCCATCTCCTCCTCCGTCTTCTTGGTCAGATCGCCAATCGTTCTGATATTGGCGTTCTTCAAGCAGTTGGAAGAGCGGACGGTGAGCTCCAAATCCTCAACAGGTGTGTTCAGAATCTTGCGAACCTTTGCCTCTTCCTCATCAATCTCGTCATTGCTGTTAATCAGCGACTCATCGAAATTGATGAAAATCTGGAAATGGTCCTTCGCAATTTTGGCCGCTTCCGCCAAGGCGTTCTGGGGTGCGATGGTTCCATCGGTCCAAACCTCCAAGGTCAGCTTATCGTAATCGTTACGATACCCGACACGGGTCGGCTCGATCTGGTACTTCACCATTTTGACGGGAGAGAAAATGCCATCAACAGGAATGACTCCAACTTCATCCTCAACATACTTCTTGTTGGTTTCCGCTGGGACATAGCCTCTGCCGAGGTCAATCTGCACTTCCATCTCAAGGTTGCAGTCGTCCATCATGGTGAAGATCACCAAATCCTTGTTGGTAATCTCAACCCGGTCACGCTCAAAGTCCGCACCGGTTACGACTCCGGGTCCCTTGCATTCGATCAGGAGGGTGGTACCCTCCACATCTTCAGGCATCCGGATTTGCAGCTTCTTCAGGGCATTGGTGATATCCATGATGTCTTCCTTGACACCTGGGATCTGCTCGAATTCGCTGACAATCATTTTGGCATTGCCATCTTTGTCGTAACTGGTGAACTTCACGGCAGTGACCGCATATCCCTGAATAGAGGAAAGCAGCACTCGGCGCAGCGTGTTGCCGATGGTGGTTCCAAAGCCCCTCTCAAACGGATAGGCAACGAACTTCCCATAATTTGGCTCCACTGCATTGTGCTCGAATGTAATCCCCTTGGGTTTCTTAAACCCTTTCAGCAGGTTTTTGCGTGCCATGAACTACTCCTTACTTGGAATACAACTCGACGATCAGCTGCTCGTTGATCTTCTCGAGCTCGGTGACTTCACTTCTTCTCGGAATTGCATTGAAGGTACCCTTCATTGCATCCGGATCCAGCGACAACCAGGGAGAAACTCCACTCTTGCCGAACTCTTCCAAGTTCTGCTTAATCAGGTTCATCTTCTGGGCGCGGGCGGTCAGGGAGACCACATCACCGGGTTTCACTCTGTAAGAAGGAATATCCACCCTCTTTCCGTTGACAGTCACAT
The DNA here is from genome assembly GCA_963618365.1 of Bacteroides uniformis. Lineage (GTDB taxonomy): Bacteria > Spirochaetota > Spirochaetia > Sphaerochaetales > Sphaerochaetaceae > RUG023. The sequence continues at coordinate 9,483 of CAVESN010000191.1, read as the reverse complement.
GTCCATGGTTGACCAGCTGGGCTGCCTGGCTGCGGCTGCTTGCGAAATGGAAGCGGAACACCACGTTGTCCAAACGGCACTCAAGCAAACTGATAAGTGTCTCACCGGTGATTCCGGGGCGGCGGGCAGCTTCCTCGAAGGTTCTCTTGAACTGCTTCTCAAGCATGCAATAGGTCTTCTTCAGCTTCTGCTTCTCAGCCAGCTGGAGTCCGTAGTTGGTCTGCTTCTTCGCACGAGCTCTCGGATCGCGGCCGGGAAGGCCAGCACTCTTCATGTCGTTAAGCGGGCACTTGCCGGAGCGGCAACGCTCACCCTTGAGAAACAGCTTGCAGCGCTCTGCTCTGCAAATTCTGCATTTAGGTCCAGTATATCTTGCCATTTTCTTACCTGCTCCTCATCAGACTCTTCTGCTCTTGCGAGGTCTGCAACCATTGTGCGGAATCGGAGTGCAGTCACTGATAGTGCGGACCTTCAGGCCGAGCACACCAAGGGAACGAATCGCGCTCTCACGACCAACACCAGGGCCCTTCACGAACACATTGACTTCCTGAAGACCGCAATCCAAAGCGGCCTTGGCAGCTTTCTCCATCGTGGTTTGAGCCGCATACGGCGTAGACTTCTTGGCACCGCGGAACCCAAGCCCGCCAGCGCTTGCCCAAGAAATAGCGTTGCCCTGCAAGTCCGTAATGGTGATGATGGTATTGTTAAAGGTAGCCTGAATATAGACATTACCCTCATATACCGTCTTCTTAACTTTGCGTTTTAGTTTAGCCATTTCTCACGCTCCTTACTTCTTCTTCGCCGCAACGGTCTTCTTCTTGCCCTTGCGAGTTCTTGCGTTGGTTCTGGTTCTCTGCCCGCGAACCGGAAGACCCTTTCTGTGGCGAAGGCCGCGATAGCAGCCAATGTCCATAAGGCGCTTGATATTCAAAGCGACTTCGGTGCGAAGTCTGCCTTCAACTTTATAATTCTCATCGATGACCTTTCTGACTACTGCCAACTGGTCAACGGTCAAGGTGCTGATATTCGCATCCGGATCGACTCCAGCCTTGGCGCAAATATCCATAGCAGTCTTGTTTCCAATGCCATAGACATACGTCAGAGCGATATTAGTCGCCTTGTTCGGTACATCAACACCAGCAATTCTTGCCATTCATGGCCTCCTACATTCAATGGTGGGTAATTAACCCTTCTGCCTCTGCTTGTGCTTTGGATTCTCGCAGATAATTCTGACTACGCCGTTGCGACGAATTACCTTGCACTTGTCACAGATAGGCTTCACACTTGCTCTCACTTTCATGATAAAGCTCCTTAAAGACTTCTGTTCTTGCCCACTGTGAAACCATCATAGTGGTGCATTTGCATCAACCCCTCAATCTGCCGCATGGTATCCAGATCCACGCCAACCATGATGATCAGCGAGGTT
>CAVESN010000191.1:0-8047 GCA_963618365.1 Bacteroides uniformis | reverse complement strand
GCGAGGTTCCACCGAAAAGCATGGCGACCTGCGAGGGGAAACTAAAGAACTTCTGTACCAAGGTGGGAATCAAGGCGATGAAGGCCAAGAAAAGGGAACCCGGCAGGACAATGCGGTTGAGCACCTTGGTAAGATACTCTTCCAGCTTCTCGCTGCGAACTCCAGGAATAGATCCTCCGTTCTCACGGATCTGCTTGGCCATCTCGACAGGATTCATCGAGATCTGGGTATAGAAGAAAGCGAACGCGATAATCAGCAGGGTGTAGATAATCAGATAGGGGGCTCCCTGAGGATTAAGCCATTCGGCAAACCGTGCCATCCAGCGGACCCGAGAGCCCAAGGAAGAGGCGATTTGCAAAGGAAATGAAAGCAATGCGCTCGCGAAGATGACCGGAATCACGTTCGACGGATTGAGCTTCAGCGGGATATAGGTGTTTTGGGCACCATACATCTTGCGTCCGACAATTCGACGGGCATAGTTCACGGGAATCTTGCGGACACCCTGCTCTTCATACACAACGAGCGCGATGACAAGGAGGAACATCATCGCAACCATGATGACGGAAAGCGGATTCAGAGTCCCGGCGCTCACGCCACGGACAATCTGGACACATCCGTCAGGAATGCGCGCGACGATACCGGCAAAAATCAGCAAGCTGACACCATTGCCAATTCCCCATTGGGTGATCTTGTCACCAAGCCACACCAGGAACATGCTTCCGGTAGTGACTGTCAACATCGCGATTAGGGAAAACTGAACAATCCCCAAGGTCAACAAGTTGGGAATCGAACGAGCATAGATAGTGACCACAAAAGACTGAATCAAACAGACCACGATGGTACCATACCTGGTAATCTGTTGAATCTTCTTGTTTCCGGCCGGATCCTGCGCCAACTTCTTCAAAGAAGGCACCACCAAAAGCATCAACTGCAGGATAATCTGCATGCTGATGTAAGGCATGACACCCAACATGAACAGGGAGAAGTTTTCGAATGCGCCACCAGAGAAAAAGTTCAAATATTCGGTGAGCCCGAAATTTGAACTGTTGCTCTGAGCCAGAAAATATGTGGTCAGGACATTCGGATCGATGCCGGGGATAGGAATGACCGCCCCGATCCTGCTGACAATCAGCAGGCCCAGGGTGATCAGAACTTTCCGACGCAGATCCTTAATTCTGAACATATCAACCAAGGAGTTTGCCATAAAGCCCTTCTCTTCGTTTCTTGCTACCGAACCTCGCCACCGGCAGCCTTGATCTTCTCGCCAGCAGAGGCAGAGACCTTCAAGCCCTCGATGATGAGTTTCTTGCTCAAATCGCCATCCGCAAGGATTTTGGCTTGAGTCTTCGCACCGCGAACAATGCCCTTCTCTCTCAGCGCCTCAGCATTCACAGTGGCGCCGTCTTCAAAGGATGCATCCAAGACGGCAAGGGAAACAGGGAGATATGTTACCTTAAATTTAAAATTTGAGAAACCCCTTCTCGCCAAACGGCGGTACAAAGGCATCTGGCCACCTTCAAATCCCGGTTTGACACCACCACCAGAACGAGAATTCTGACCGTTGTTGCCTCTTCCGCAGGTTCTTCCCTTGCTGGAAGCACCGCGACCGACGATGGTCTTTTTTGTATTCGCACCCTTCGGTGCATGAATCTGTGCCATGTTACATCTCCTCGACTTTTACAAGATGCTCGATTACACGGATCATGCCGCGAACCCAGGGGGTGTCGTCCACAACCACATTGCTCGAGATCTTGCCCAGGCCAAGCGCATCAGCTGTCCTGACCTGTTTCGGCAGGCAACGGTTCAAGCTCTTCACCAAGGTGATTTTGAGTTTCTTTGCATCTGCCATACCATTACCCCCACATCTCGGCCAGGGCCTTTTTTCCTCTGGCCTTCGCGACAGCCTTGCCGTCCATCATATGCTCGATGGCGTCAAAGGTCGCCTTGACGGAGTTGATCGGGTTCCGGGAACCGAGGGACTTGCTCACCACATCATTGATGCCAGCGGCATCGCAGATGTAGCGGACAGCACCACCGGCCTTAATACCGGTACCGGCAACTGCCGGGCGAAGAAGAACACGGGCGCTCTTGTAGGCTCCGACAATCTCGTGCGGAATCTTCGGACTCTCATTCTTCATCGGAACAGCGACCAAATGGGCTCTCGCCCTGGAGGAAGCCTTGCGAATGGCCTCAGTCACGTCATTCGACTTGCCAAAACCATAGCCCACGTGACCCTTCTTGTCACCGACTACAACCAAGGCAGCGAAAGATGCGTGCTTACCGCCCTTGACAACCTTACTGACGCGGTTGAGTTGAACGAGGTGTTCAACGAAGCCGTCGTCTTTGTGGTCTCTTTCTCTTTCATTGTTAGCCACAATACTACCCCTTAGAACTTGACACCGGCCTTGCGGGCGCCATCAGCGATGCTCTTCACGAGGCCATGGTACATGTACCCGTTGCGATCGAACACCACGGTGTTGATATTCTTCTCGAGCATCCGCTTACCGGCAATTTCACCAAGCTTTGCGGCATTCTCGACATTGTTTCTCACGCCCTTCAGATCCCCTTCGACGGTGCTGGCGCTGACCAAAGTCTTGCCATTGACGTCGTCGATAACCTGGACGTACATGTGCAGATTGCTGCGGTATACAGTCATTCTCGGACGTTCCGGAGTCCCACTCAGATGCTTTCTGATATGGAGCTTGCGGCGTTCATGCTTTCTATGCTTATCGATAATTCTGTTCATAACGCTAGCCTACCATCATTTCTTCGCGGCAGCGGTCTTACCAGCCTTGCGGCGGATGACCTCCTGCTCGTACTTGATACCCTTGCCCTTGTACGGCTCGGGTCCGCGCAGACTTCTAATGTCCGCTGCAACCTGACCGACCTTCTGCTTGTCGATGGAGGCCACGGTAACCTTGTTCGGGTTGTCGACCGTGACAGTGACACCTTCGGGCGGAATAAACTCAATCTGGGTTGCATAACCGAGGGTGAACAGAACGTTCTTTCCCTTGGCTTCGGCGCGGTAACCAACACCGGTGATAGTCAGGCTCTTGGTATATCCCTGGGATACTCCGACAATCGCGTTGTTGATCAACTGGCGGTACAAACCGTGCAAACTCTTGTTCTTGATCGAATCGTCCTTGCGGCTCAGCTCAACCGTCCCATCCTTCACCTCAACAGTGATGTCCGGATTGACTGAAACAGAGGTCTTTCCCTTCGGGCCCTCAACGTTCACGACGCTGTCAGCCACATTGATCTTGACACCCTGCGGGAGAACGATAGGCAATCTTCCAATTCTGGACATTTTCCCTCTCCTCCTTACCAAACCTTGCAAATCAGCTCGCCGCCGACCTTGGACTCCGCCGCCTTCTTCCCGGTGATGACACCCTCGCTGGTGGAGACCACCAGGATACCATAGCCGTTGAATACCCGCGGCATCTCACGATAACCGGAGTAGACACGACGGCCAGGAGTGGAGACGCGCTCAATGCCATGGATGACAGGGGCCGAATTCTCATCATACTTCAAGTAGACACGCACATAGGGGAAATTATCCTTGGTGACTTTCTTGAAGTTCTTCACAAAGCCTTCATTCTTCAGGATCTTGATGATCTGAAGCTTCATCTTAGAAGTAGAGATATCTACTTTATCATGCTTCGCCTGACTAGCGTTTCTAATCTTGGTGAGCATATCTGCTACTGGATCACTTACTGCCATAGTAGTCTCTCCTTACCAACTAGATTTAGTAACGCCAGGAATCTGGCCTTCACTCGCCAATTTGCGGAAGCAAATTCTGCACATGTCAAACTGGCGCATATACCCACGAGGACGCCCGCAAATTCTGCAGCGATTGTAACTTCTGGTGCTGAATTTCGGCTCTCTGTTTGATTTAATAATCAAAGATTTCTTTGCCATGACCCTTTTCCTTACTTACCTGCATTCTTTGCGAAAGGCATGCCAAGCTTAGCAAGCAGGTCATAGCCCTCTTCATCGGACGGTGCAGTGGTGACGAACGCAATGTTCATGCCGCTGATTCTCTCAATCTTGTCGAAGTCGATTTCAGGAAAGACAATCTGCTCGGTGATGCCGAGGGAGTAGTTTCCTCTTCCATCGAATGCGTTGGGATTGACACCTCTGAAGTCCTTCATACGGGGAAGTGCGACGCAAATCAGTCTCTCCAGGAAGAACCACATATTGTCGCCACGGAGCGTGACCATCGCACCAATCTCCTGACCCTCGCGGACCTTGAAGTTGGCGATGGACTTTCTCGCCTTGGTCTTGACGACATGCTGGCCGGTAATAGTCTCCAGCTCCTTGACAGCGGTCTCAAGCAACTTTTTGTTCTCAACCGCATCGCCGCAGCCAATGCTCACCACGATCTTCTCAAGTCTGGGCACCTGCATGACGGAGGTGTACCCGTGCTCCTTGAAGAGGGCGGGAGCAACCTCTTTCAGGTACTTCTGCTTAAAGTTCGGGACAAACTTCTCGGTAGCCACGGTCTCAGCCTCGGGAGCTGCTGCCTTAACTTTCTTCTCTTCTGCCATCAGAGTGTTTCCCCAGTCTTTTTGGCGAAGCGGACCTTGTTGCCGTTTTCGTCAAACTTGTATCCAATGCGAGTCGTCTTGCCATCTTTGGTGACATAAGCGACGTTTGCCACAGAAATCGGTGCTTCCACTTCAACGAAGCCACCCTTGTCCTGCGGATTCTTCCTCTTCACGGTCTTCTTGACCATGTTGACACCCTGCACAAGGACCCGGCCCTTCTTGGCATCAGTGGAAAGGATACGGCCAGTCTTGCCCTTGTCCTTGCCAGAGACAACCTTTACGGTGTCATCTTTCTTCAGTCTCATAGCTGATCTCCTACAACACTTCCGGCGCGAGTGACACGATCTTCATATATCCATTACGAAGCTCTCTTGCAACGGGTCCAAAGATACGCTTTCCGCGGGGGTTATTGTTGGCGTCGATGATCACGCATGCGTTATCATCGAACCTGATATAGGTACCGTCAGGTCTGCGGTATTCCTTCTTCGTACGGACAATCACTGCCTTCAGCACGTCACCGCGCTTGATAGCGCCATTGGGAAGTGCATCCTTGACGGCGACCACGATAATGTCACCCACACTGGCGACATATCTGTGGCTTCCCCCAAGAACCTTAATGCACTGGACCCTTTTGGCTCCGCTGTTGTCCGCTACATTCAAATAGCTCTGCATCTGGATCATAATGTCTCTCCTGCCCTACTTACCGAGCACGCTCGACAATCTGAACGAGACGCCAGCAAACATCCTTGCTCAGATGGCGGCACTGCTCGACACGAACGGTATCGCCCTCTTTTGCCTCGTTTTTCTCATCGTGAGCCTTCACCTTCTTGGTGCTGGTCACATACTTCTTGTACAAGGGGTGCAGCGTCTTGGTGGAGATGGCGACGGTAATCGTCTTGTCCATCTTATCGCTGACGACCTGTCCAACAAAGGTCTTCTTCGAAGCTTTTTCCATCTCTCACTCCCTTATTTGGTGTCCTTGCGGATACCAAGCTCGTATTCGCTAATGCGGGTATTGACCCGAGCGATACTTCTGCGAGTCGTGCGCAAGGAGAGAGGATTATCAAGATGACCAAGCACTCTGCTCATCCTGAGGTCAAGCAGCTGCTTGTGGAGCTCTTCCTTCTTGGCCTTCAACTCGTCCAAGGTTAAATCTTTATACGAATTCTTCATAACTCTCACTCCGCCTCGCGTCTCTCGACGAACTTGGTATGGATGGGAAGCTTAGAAGCAGCAAGTGTCATCGCCTGCATAGCGACATCCTTTGCAACACCGCCCATCTCAAACATGATGGTTCCGGTCTTCACAACTGCGACCCACCCTTCCGGTGCGCCTTTACCATTACCCTGCCTGGTTTCCGCGGGCTTCTTGGTATACGGCATATCGGGGAAAATCCTGATCCAGACCTTGCCTCCGCGCTTGATGCTGCGGGTCAACGCAACACGTGCGGCCTCAATCTGGCGGTTGGTAATCCAAAGCGGCTCAGCAGCCATCAGGCCAAACTCACCAAAAGCAAGCGTGTTTCCCACATGGGCGGTAGCCTTGCGGTCACCGCGCTGCTTTTTTCTCCATTGTACTCTCTTCGGACTCAGCATGGCTTAGCTCCTTGCTTCGGCGGTCTCGCTCTCGGCCCTCACCGGGCTTTTGGCGACCGTACCGGCATCGTTCTTCTGGACATGATCGTAGATCTCGCCGTTGAACACCCAAACCTTGACACCAATACAGCCGAAGGAGGTGTGAGCGGTTGTGAAGCCATAATCGATGTCGCTGCGAAGAGTATGGAGAGGAACACGTCCCTCCTTCATCCACTCGCTACGAGAAATCTCGGCTCCACCGATACGTCCGGAAAGTCTGACCTTGATACCCTGGGCTCCGCTCTGCAGCGCCTTGCTGATCGCCGTCTTCATGGCCCTGCGGTAGGAACCGCGAGCAACAAGCTGACGAGCGATGTTCGCAGAAATGAGCTGAGCATCAGCCTCGGGCTTCTTGATCTCTTTGATCTTGATCGCCACTTTCTGGTTCGAAAGCTTCTGCAGCCTCTGGCCAAGCTTCTCCACGTTGGCGCCCTTGCTGCCAATGATGATACCAGGTCTGCTGGTGGTGATCATGATGGTGACGCGCTGCGGTTGTCTGACAATCTCGACGTCAGAAATCTCAGCACCCTGTACTTCGGGACAGGCAAGCAGCTCTTTGCGCAGCTTCAAGTCCTCGTGCAATGTGTCTGCATATTGCTTGCGATCCACAAACCATTTGGACTTCCAGGTCTTGTTGACACCTACTCTAAGTCCAATAGGATTAACTTTCTGGCCCATTTATTTCCTCACACTAGCCTTTTCGTCAACAGTGACGGTAATGTGCGACATCCTGCGCAGAAGAATATCTCTTCTCCCGTGGGACCTGGGCCACACTCTCTTGAGTCTGGGACCATCATCAATCTTCAGCTCTGAAACCACCAAGTCCTCTTCATCCAACCGGTTGTTCAGATTCACTGCATTTGCTCCAGCACTCTTCAACACCTTCAGAATAAGGCGGGCGCCCTTCTGTGGCATCGCCTCGAGGATAGCAACAGCCTCGGGGTACGGCTTCCGCCTCACCAGGTCAGCGACAGGGCGAACCTTGGAAGGAGAAACCAACAAGAACTTGGCAATAGCGCTATAACCTTTTTTTTCTGCCATAATGCTCTTCTTCCTTATTTGCCGACAGCCTTGTCACCAAGGGAGTGGCCGCGGAACACTCTGGTCGGAGCAAACTCACCGAGTTTGTGTCCAACGAGGTTCTCGGTAACGAAAACCGGCACCCAAGTCTTTCCGTTATAGACGGAAATCGTAATGCCAACCATGTCAGGGACGATCACAGAAGCTCTGGAGTACGTCTTGATCATCGATTTCTGATTGCCTTTCTTGGCTTCTTCAACCCGCTTCAAGAGCTTGGGCTCAACAAACGGACCTTTCTTGATAGATCTACTCACGGCTTACTCCTTACTTCGATCTCTTCTTCACAATGAAGGCATTGGACGGCTTCTTCTTGGAACGTGTAATGCCACCCTTTGCAGGCTTGCCCCACGGAGAGACGGGATTGCGTCCGGTACCAGTCTTACCCTCACCACCACCATGCGGGTGATCAATCGGGTTCATGGCAATACCGCGAACCGCAGGTCTGCGTCCCAAATAGCGGCTCACACCAGCCTTTCCAAGATTGACGTTCATATGGTCGAAATTGCCAAGCTGACCGATGGTCGCATAGCACTCGCCAAACACCATTCTCATCTCGCTGGAGGGAAGCCTCAAAGTCACATAGGAACCTTCCTTGGCGACAATCGTCGCACCAAGACCGGCAGCACGGACCAGCTGTCCACCACGTCCGAGGGTAAGCTCGACGTTGTGCACGGTAAGACCAAGCGGAATATTCTTGAGAGGGAGGGCGTTACCGACAGTAAGCGGTGCGTTCTCGCCACTCATAACCTTCATGCCGACCTTGAGCCCGTCAGGAGCGATAATATA
>CAVESN010000190.1:544-2046 GCA_963618365.1 Bacteroides uniformis | reverse complement strand
AACTGCCTTCACGAACATAAACTAGCCTACAAAATATCAGTTACTATATAATATATAGTAATTATATAATATTTACCTAGCCCACACAATGCCCAAATAAGAACCCCATGCCGAAATTGACATGGGGTTGTATGTATTTACGCTGTTAGGCTATTCCATCCGCACAGGTCGAATATTTTCATATATGGAGAACATTGCAACTCACCATTGCCGAAAAGAAAACTACAATCCTTGCTATTCCCACATTGCCAGCAATCAAACATCCCACGTTATGGTGGTGATTGTCGTGTCAGCGCCCCAAGGAGAACCGGTTATTGAGTTCCCTGCCTTGTTGATGGTGATTGTCTTCAGCGATGTGCACTGACTGAAGGCATTCTCTACTATTGTCTCCACGCTACTTGGTATCACAATGGAATCCAAAGACGTGCAGTCAAGGAACGCTCGCTCCCCTATCGTGGCAATACTCTCCGGAAGTGTTATTGATGTAAGGCTTGTGCATCCCTCAAAGAATCCCACTGTAGCGGTTTTCCAACTCTCAGGATCATGCATTCCCGGCTCATCACTATCATCTCCATCATAGTAATCATAGGTGGAGCTATCCAATGAGCTCATCCCCTTCGACAATACCACATCAGTCAAGCTGGAACACCCTGCGAAAGCCGCTCCGCCCATCGATGTCACGCTATCGGGCATGTTGATTGACTTCAGACTGGAACAGTTTCTGAAAGCACGCTTTCCAATCGATGTCACCTTCTGGGGTATCTCAAGGGAAGTCAAACTCGTACACCCCTCAAAAGCATAGTTTCCAATTGTGGTGACGTTATCTGGTATCACTACCTCTTTTAGGCTTGTGCATCCATTGAAGGTGGAATCACTTATAGCAGTGAGATTTTCAGAAAGAGTGACTGTCTTCAATTTCTCGCATTTTAAGAAAACGCTATATCCCATCGATTCGACACTGTTCGGGATAATGAGCGAAGTCAATTCTGCGCAATCAACGAAGCCAAATCTTCCTATAGATTCCACGGTTTCAGGAAGAGTTACTGAAGTGAAATTGCAGCTCTCAAAGCCAAAGTTGGCAATTCTAGAGACTGTGACTCCCCCTATTTTGCTTGGGATAACCACATCGCCTGTGAATTTATCCTTAGCACTGTACACTCTTTCAAGCGATCCATCGGAAGAGATGGAAAAGTAGCTCTTCCAGATAACAGTTGCACCCTCCGCACTCCATGGAGCACCCAAACTGGCATCTTCATCCTTGTCGATATAGATGGATTTCAGCTTTGCACCAAAGAAAGCGGCCTTATCCACTGTCGTGAGGGAGCTCGGGAGGAAGATGGATGTAAGAGCTTGGCAGTTGTTGAAAACCCAATCTTCAATAGTTGTCACTGAGTCGGGGATGGTGATGGAGGCAAGGTTCTGGCAACCGGAGAAGGCCACGCTTCCAATTGAGGTAACCGTTGAAGGAATCACAACGGAAGTCAGGGTCTGGATGCCTGAGA
>CAVESN010000190.1:0-510 GCA_963618365.1 Bacteroides uniformis | reverse complement strand
GTCGTATGCCGTTATGACGCCATCCTTATCAAGCTTGAAATTATCGGAGACATAGGTTGCACTCGTCTCCCACGAGACATCATCATCCAGCACAAGGTCAGGATTATCGATGAGGATTGTCTTCAGGCTTGTGCATCCATCGAACGCTTCCTCACCTATCGAGGTTACACCCCTTGGGATTTTCAGGGATTCCAAGCTCGCACACTGGTAAAAGGCGGAAGAACCGATTGAGGTGACACCCTCTCCAAGATGCACAATGGCCAAAGCCGAGCATCTATTGAATGCGCCGGAGCCGATTGAAGTGATGGAGTCGGGGATAGTGATGGATGTCAAGGATGTGCAACCGACAAAACAAAGCTCCCCTATTGCCTTGGTGTTTTCAGGAATGGTGATAGAGGACAAGGCCGTACAACCCCAGAACGCATATCCATCAATCAAATCCAACCCATCTGGCAAGGCAATGCTTTCCAGGCTCTTGCAAGCGCCGAAGAAGCCATGGACACTTGCACC
>CAVESN010000189.1:0-2080 GCA_963618365.1 Bacteroides uniformis | reverse complement strand
ATTGCTGCTGGCAGGAGCCGCCGCATTCGCTGATGCCAAGTTCAGTGGTGCGTTCAAGTCAGGTTACACCTTCAAGTATGGCCTTGATACGGAAGATTGGACAAACAGTGAAAAGACCGATGGAGACAACAAGGCTGAAGCTGAGCTCGATTTGAGTTTTGCGGATACTGACGGACTGTGGGATATTTCGTTTGGCGTATTTCAGGATGGTGGATTCGGTGATTACCACTCAAAAGCAAAGCTAACAGTCGACTTTGGCAAGGCCCTTGCAGCTGGTGGCGTTGACCTTGGTGATTTTTCCATCAAGGCTGCTATCGGGAACCAGGATACCGAGAACATGGACAGCGCATATGGCAACTACACGGGAAGAAATTATCAGCAATTGAAAGCGACTTCCCATGACGGAACCGAGTCCACTCTTACCAGCATCGACCTTGGCTACGGAAAAATGGTTTCTGCCCAATACAAGTTCGATCCGACTGGAAGGCTCCATCAGGGAATTGGTGCAGTAGCCACTCCTGTTGATGGTGTGAAAGTCAGCGCGACGTATTTGCAGAAAGGTATAGGCAAGAGATTGCTCACCAGCCAGGGTAATTCCAACTACGTCTTCCAGATTGCCGCCGATGTCGACGTCAACAAGTTCATCAATGTAGACAAGCTGACTTTGAAGGTTGGTGGTTTCTACAACTTTGTGAACGCTGATTACATTATCGACAAGGATGCGAACATGAATCATGTGGCAGCCGGTGCCAAAGTTGGCTACGACAAGTACAGTGTTGGACTTGACTATGTCTTCGAGCAGATGTTCAAAGAAAAAGACAAGGATGACACAAAGAACGTCAACCACATGATGGTTAAGGCGATTGCTTCCAACGTTGTTGACGGGCTGACTCTTGATGCCTGGTATCGTGACGATGATTTCGACACTGACGGTTTCCTCGTTGGTGCAGACCTCTCCTACAATTTTGCGAAGGTCACCTATCATCTTGACCTCGAAGGTCAGTTTGGAACAAAGGACGATCCGACATCGAAGAAGAACTCTGATTACATCTCTGTTACTCCGTACGTCACACTTTCCTTCTGATCTGCACAGACAGGTCGGTATTGATGAAGGCTTCCCATTGTGGGAAGCCTTCATAGTATCCTGCCGTTTTCTTTGAGAATCACTATATCCTTTCCTCGAAGCATACGGAGTGCACGAGAAGATCTACACCTTTCTTTCGCTCCATCTTCACCATCGATTGCAGGTTCGGGGTGGTAACCCTTGTAGGGACGATACGCAGGCTGTATCGGAAATCTTCTTCGGGATAGTGTGCTTGGAAGTAATTGAGCGTGCTTTTCAATTGCTTGTTCGCCTTCTCCACATCGGATCCTTTCAGCTCTATGAGAATCATCCTGTTTCCCTCTTCCACCCAGAGGCCATAGTCGCATCGTTTGATGTTGCTTTTTATCAGCGCACCATCAACATGAATCCTGCAGGTCTTTTTTCGGGATTCGTTGAGAGCGACATATCTTGAACGCGCTTTGTTGTCCGCACAGACAATCCTCTTGTCCCGTGAAGTATAGGGTTCTCCATCTTTGAAAAGTTCATCTGGATTAACGATGCCGACTCCCCATCTCCATGAGCTTGTCGAACACTTCGTTGATTCTTTGGGAGCATTCGTCTATCTCGGTGGCGTCAATCATCCGGGATTGTGGGTCCTTGATTGACTTGATGGCGCCGTCCTCCATCTTGTAGGCGGCTACTGTATCGAAGTCCAGCAACTGCTTCAGCGTTATCTCTTGCACAGTCTTTCCATGTTCCCGGTACCTGTCATATGCGAAGATGAAGTTGTTGATGATGCTCAGCACATAGGGGGAGTGCGTTGTAAGCAGGAGCTTACCCTCGCTTCCCGTGTTCTCCAGCAGCCTTTCCACCATCTTCACTTGGGATACGGGATACAGATTCTGCTCCGGCTCCTCCACTATCTGCCAGAGGCAGGAGCTGACATATCGACCTAGGGCCTTCCTGAGAATTTCTTCCTCGCCGTGCAAGTTGTCCCTTAATCCGGAAGCGAAGAAAGTAATCAATTTTGCCTTT
>CAVESN010000188.1:1184-2095 GCA_963618365.1 Bacteroides uniformis | reverse complement strand
AAGAACCTTTGTTACATCAATTGTGACAACAACCCCCAGCTGGAGATAGTTTTCAGCGATTATGACATCCCTAGAATCATTCGGAATCTCTCGGCCATCTCTGGCGTACACATCACAGAAGAGGCCACGCTGCTCATATTTGATGAGATTCAGGAATGTCCAAAAGCTCTGACGGCTTTAAAGTATTTCCAAGAGTCAGCACCTTCCTACCATGTGGCCGCTGCAGGCTCCCTTCTGGGACTGATGGACCACCAGGGAAGTGGATTCACTGTCGGCAAAGTGGATACGCTCCCCCTTTATCCCCTCTCTTTCCTTGAATTCCTGGAGGCCCTTGGCAAGGATGTTCTCCTTGCACAGATTAAAGAGCACCGTTGGCATGAACTCAATGCCATTTCCTCTCAATTGATTGAACTTCTACGACAGTATTACTTTACGGGAGGAATGCCAGAAGCGGTGCTAAGTTACTTACAGGGACATGACTTACAGAAAGTGAGAGCCATTCAAAACAGGATTCTCAAGGACTATGCGAAGGACATCAGCAAGCACGCAACCAAAAATGAAATTCCGAAAATCATCAAAGTTTGGGACTCACTTCCCTCCCAGCTCGCCAAGGAAAACCGCAAGTTCATCTATGGGGCGCTCAAGAAGGGGGGAAGAGCAAAGGAGTACGAGAATGCAATCCAGTGGCTTGTTGATGCAGGACTGGTGCACAAAGTGAGCCGTGTGAAGAAAATCCTCATGCCGTTGAAATTCTATGAAGAGATTGAATGCTTCAAGCTCTTTCTGGTTGACCTTGGGCTTTTGGGAGCAATGGTGGATGCTCCAGCGAAGGAAATCCTCGTGGGAAACAATGGTTTCACCTCGTACAAGGGTAGCTTCACCGAGCAGTACATAGCCCAGCAGTTCTATAG
>CAVESN010000188.1:0-1174 GCA_963618365.1 Bacteroides uniformis | reverse complement strand
GTTCTATAGCTCATCCATCGATGCAAGAAATCTCTTTTACTACACCAACGAAAACTCCACGCTTGAGATCGACTTTGTCATTCAGAAGTCGCACATATACCCGGTGGAAGTAAAAGCGGAAGAAAACCTCAAGGCAAAAAGCCTCTCCACTCTTCTGAAATCAGATGAGGACCTCTACGGAATACGGTTTTCCATGGCTCCATACAAGGAACAAGAGAGGATGGTGAATGTCCCTCTTCCCCTCGTGGAGGAATACTTCAGGACACGATAAACCACGCCAATTGCTCCTCCCCCTTCAGCCAACGGGCGATGTCGTATATCCTGATCCCCTCATTGTCGTACATCGCATGGCCCGTCCTTGCAATGAGGATTTTGGGATAGGAATCCCGGATGCTTGCAAGAGGAGTCAGTTCCCGACTCAGCGTCTCGGAACTAGCAATGTTGTCCGAAACCCGAATGTAGAGTTTCTCGCTCCTCTTCAGTGCGACAAAGTCAATCTCCTTTTCGTAGAGCTTTCCCACATACACCTCATAGCCACGACGCAAAAGCTCCAATGCAACCAAGTTCTCATACAGCTTGCCATAATCCATGTTGACAGTTCCTAGTCGCGCATATCGGAAAGAGTGGTCTACCAGATAGTATTTGTCCGAAGAGTTCAAACACCTCTTGCCCTTGATGTCATACCGCTTCACATCATAGAAAAGAAATGCGTAGCCAAGATATTTGACATAGTTTCCTACCGTCACGTGATTGGTCTTGTAGTTCTCTGCCTGCAACTTGCGTGTCACGTTGTGAATGGAAGTGAGTTCACTCATGTTCCCCATAAGGAAGTCTGCCAATTTGCCAAGAAGGGTCAGGTTGGCAAGCTTATATCGCCACACGATATCTCTTGTCATGATGGTAGAGAAGACCGAATTGATGTAGTTCGCCCTGTCCTGAGAAGTGCGGTAGAGATACGAACCGGCAAGACCTCCTTCAGTCACATATCTCTCAAACATCTAATCGAGCGTCCCTTCCCCCTCATAGTAGGTGCAAAATTCGTTGAAGCTGAAAGGAAGGACATGAATTTCCATTTGCCTGCCGGTAAAATAGGTTGCCAAATCAGAGCTGAGCATGAAGGCATTGGAACCAGTGAGGTAGATATCGTACCTATGGTCGGCATACACCCAATTGA
>CAVESN010000187.1:0-2144 GCA_963618365.1 Bacteroides uniformis | reverse complement strand
TTGATTGCCTTATCGATTATTTCTTCATCGACTATGTGATGGATATCGGCTACAAGGAAATCCCTGCAATGAGAACCTTGATTGACCAAGTACCGTTATCCAATACGCATGTGAAAGATTTGGACAGAATTTTTGGAAAGGTGTATGAGAATGCTGCTTTCCAAGACATATTACAGTCAGGCACCTTCTTCAAGTTGAACTGGAAACGGGAGTATCCGTTGAAGATTGGGGGAAAGAAGACAATGTTCTCCCATTTCCTGGATGTGTTCAGTCTCTCGTCACCATGATGCAAATAAGCTCTTCCGTTGCATGAATCTCCACTTCGTGCTCTGCGGAGAAATAACTGCCTGGTATCATTGGTTCTTTGCCACAGGTTCCTTTTCCTGAGATGCAGAGAAACTGCATGTGGTCACAAGAGAGTGTTGCAGTCATATTCTGGAAGACGAGGAGCTTCTTGATGCTGGTGCTTCCGCTTTGCTCGATGGTCTTCACCACACCCCATTTCTTCTCTTCATACATGGGGCTTTGCTGAAACTCCTTGAGCAGGTCCTTGAGGTGGGCGCTCTCCCCCTTGGAGGAGACAAGGATTCCGTCATAGGCAGCCACCACCACGGCATCCTGCATACCGGAGACTACTACGGGGATGTCGAGCTCATTGACGACATGGGTGTTCTTGTTGTGGTCGCTCATGATGACCCTTCCGTGGGTCTTCTCCGACATCTCTTCGGTGAGGGTGTTCCAGGTACCCAGGTCTTTCCACATGCCGCTAAAGGGGACAGCTTTCAGGTTCTTTGCAGATTCAAGTACTTCATAGTCAAAGCTTTTCTTGGGTAAGGAGGAGTAGTTTTGCCATAGCTTGGGATAGCTTGTGGGTGCGTGATAGTTTTCCAGTTTCTCAACTATCAATCCAATCTTGAAGCAGAAGACACCGCAATTCCACAATGCGCCTTGGTTGATGAACTTTTCGGCTTCCTGTTTGCTCGGCTTTTCCTTGAACCCAGCCACGTCCATATACTCCTGGTGATGAGCTGAAGGAATGATGTAGCCATATTTTGATGAGGGATAGGTTGGTTTTGCTCCCATGAGGACGATGTCGGCATCGGTGCTCTTTACTACCTTCTCCAGCTTCTTCAATGTCTCGAAATAGTTGTCGTCCACATAGGGGTCGACAGGGATGAAGCAGACCACATCATCCTCTTTCGCTCCCATCTCGGAGATGAGATAGGTGCAAGAGAGCGCAACTGCGGGGAATGTGTCCCTTCTCTCAGGCTCCATGGCGAGAGGGACATCGCCAAGCTCCGCTTCCAATATCTCTTTCTGGCTTTTCCCAGCACAAATCAGTGCAGTTTGCACCAATCCCGCTCTTCCCAATTGCTTCCACACTCTTTGGACCATGGAGACTTGTCGCTTGGGATCATAGGGATCTGGGAGCAATTTGATGTATTGCTTGGATCTGAGGTCGTTGGAAAGTGGCCAAAGCCGTTTCCCGCTTCCACCGGAGAGGAGGACAACGTACATAGAACTCCTTAGAAGATGCTATAGGATGCACCTACGCCACATTGTACATCCCATCCATCATCACCGAAAACCCCTTTTCGGTTGAAGACGTGCAGGAAGTCAAGCTCCCCGTAGGTCTTCCACTTTGCTGTCCATTGCTTCTGCCCATTGAACCCCAAGATCATTTTACGTGTCGCATTCCAGTATCCGCCCGAAGGAGTCTTGGTGTGGAATGCGTCCTGCCCTTTCCACCAATAGGAGTTGTCCACTGTCAACGTCTCTCCTTCCATCCACTTGCTGCCATGGACGAGATAGAAGAGCCGCACCAAGGCACTCCAATCTCCCGGGACGGTGAACTTGCTGGTCATTTGGAAGACGAGGGAATCCCCGCCATAGGGATATCCCATCGACTGGTAGTCGTAGTTGATCCTTCCGTCAACCCAGCGGCGGATGGCGATGATGAAATTGAGGTTGTCGTAGCGGTCTGCACCCGAAGAGTCCGTCGGATTATCATCTCCGCTGGCCTGCCTGCGAAGATACAAGTAGGGATAGCTGTACCCGAACTCTGCACTATTCTTCCAATACCCCGTCTTTGTCTGGATGATATTTTTTGCTCCCACGATATAGCCAAACGCATCGGGATGGAC
>CAVESN010000186.1:0-2162 GCA_963618365.1 Bacteroides uniformis | reverse complement strand
GCTGAAGGATGCGGAGGACAAGACAAAGGGTGAATACTTGCTATCTGTAGTGGACAAAGTGCCCCGTGGGGGGCTTTCCAGAGAAGATTGCCGCTCCATGGTCCTCGACTATGCGAAAGAACTCAGCCATAGCCGGATTCTCTATGGGTATCTCTGGTGGGAATTGTACATCAAAAATTGCACGAAGTTCCCCATGAAAGCCTCCAGCCTCAAAGAGGAAATCACCACCTATTTCGATTGCTCCTATGCGTTCGACCACGACAAGCTTGAGCTCACCTGCTATTTCACCGTGACCAATCCGAAGGACCCTAGCGGCAAAGTATTCCAGCTCATGGAACAAAACGGAAATCTCTCCATGCTCGTATCCAGGGCTGGAATACGAATTGACGGAGAGAAATTGCGTGAAGTCTGCCTCGAGGGGAAAAAGACCGAATACGAGGAGGAAAGAAGAGGAGAGGATTGCAAACGAGAGATTCACCGCAAAGAACAAATCGTTCATGCTCGACATGCAGTCCCTCTCCCGTTCATTGAAGGAAGAGCAGCAAATACTCTTCACGGAGGCAGCGAAGGCCTCCATCGAATACTCCTTCTTCTACGATTATTCCAGCGGTTCCTGCGCACTCTCCTTCAAGGTGGGCATCTCCCGCATGTACCAGGTGAAAGATGCCATGGATTTCGTGGCGGCATTCAAAAACAGGAGCACAGTCACCTACGGGAAGGACCTGATTCTCACCCACGAGGAGGACAATCTTGTCCCCCAGGATGCAAGCGTGATACGGCTTCTGACCGCAAGCCGGCTCTCCACGGGAAGAAAAGGGGATGTTAAGAACAAACGCTATGCCACCATCAACGCCCAGCTTTTCGCCTCCATACTTGATGTTCTGAAGGGAAGAAAGGTCTTGTTCAACGACCAAGAGACCACCATCAGGCTCAACCCCGTCTCTTTCCGCGTGGGAGTCGACAAAGGCTATTGCCTTACCACCACAATCGACAAAAACCAGATACTGGTGCTTCTCGGGAACAAGGGGTATGTCTTTGGCATGACGGAGCAAGGAAGCGGGTTTATCGACGTGATTGACAACTCGTTCGAGGAGATACGGCTCCTCTCCTTCTTCCACGACCATCCCGATGTGAGCATCAAGCCCATCCTGGCCGACTTCAAGCGGAAAATCTACTCCAAGAACGTGGGATTCATTGATATCGCACCCGAGGCGAAATCCAATTTCAAACTCAGCGAAATCACCATCAACTCCTATTTTGACTACCATGAAAAGACAATCACCGTAACAACCAAGCTTGAAAAGGAAGGCAAGGCCGTAAAAGACCAAGGTCTGGAAGCCTACGACAAGGACAAGATCTCCGCCTACCACAGCTACCTCGGCATGCTCGGTTTCGATGAAGAGGGGAAGATGTGTGATGAAGCCAAGGTCCTCAGCTTCTTCCGCATGGATTTCTCCAGACTGAGGAAGCTTTGCTCCGTCTACCTCTCCGAATCCCTTTCCAACAAACAGCTGATCACCATGACGAGGCAAGTCTTCCGCATCACCTACAACAGCGGAATCATGGACATGTTCCTGGAAAAGAGCGACTTCTCCCAGGAAGAGCTCGATGCGATTCTCCAAGGGCTACGGCTCAAGAAGAAATTTGTGCTTCTCAAGGGAAATCGGATTGTGGATCTGGACAACCAGGAAGCAAAGGATTTCGCGGAAACGGTCACCGACTTTGGGATGGAAGGGAAAGACCTCTTCACCAAACGACAAATCAACATGGCCACCGCCATCAAGGCGTTCGCCCATCAGCGAAACTGTCATGCGGACACCTATCTCCGGAACATGATAGACGATCTTCGCAATTTCAAGACCGCCGACATTCCCCTTCCCTCACTCCATGCGAAACTCAGGAACTACCAGATGGAAGGCTTTAGTTGGCTCTCCATCCTCAGCTCCTACAACCTCGGAGGAGTGCTTGCTGACGACATGGGACTGGGCAAGACACTGCAGGTCATCGCCATGCTCAAGGCGGACAAGGAGAAGATGCCGAGCCTCGTCGTCTGTCCCAAAAGCCTTGTGTTCAACTGGAAAAGCGAGATTCTCCGCTTTGACGGCAAAACAGAGAGCTTTGAGATCTACGGTTCCGAGCAAACGAGGACCAAGCTGATCCAG
>CAVESN010000185.1:0-2196 GCA_963618365.1 Bacteroides uniformis | reverse complement strand
CGAGTCAATCCTCCCTTTGGTACATGCGTCAAGTTCCATGGCTGATACTTTACCATCCATGGGAAGAAATAGCAATATTTGTATATGTTATTTATGGGCAATTCCTTAGCATAACCTTTTCATGCGTTTGTCCTGGAGCCGTCTCTTCCCTTTGTTGCAAACTTCATATCCGAACATGTACAATTGCCACTTGGGAGTGAAACATGGCCGATATTCGTTATGGAGAGGATTATCGTTTAAAGAGATTCTGGTGGTATGTCGCTTCTCTTTGGCCTCTGAAGTGCCTTGTTGGGGAGAAGGTTGTCTATCACAAGATTGACAAACGGATTGAAGGTCCCGCGATTGTGGTGGGTAACCATGCATCCCTCTTTGATTGGTGGTTCGCATGGAGGGTGCTTCGCAGACCCAACCTGACTCCTGTGGTTGCACGGTATTTCTTTTCCGACTCATTCAACGCATATTGGCTGAAGAGGGCGAGCTGCATTCCCAAATCGGTTTTCACTGCGGACAATGCTTCTGCGATTGCGATGATGCGGTGCTTGAAGCATAAGGGAATCCTGCTCCTCTTCCCGGAGGCTCACACCGGTGCAATGGGTAAGAATGAGCCGCTTCCCGAGGATACTGCCCTGTTCATCAAGCGCATTGGGGTTCCCGTGTATGGAGTGCATGTCCAAGGAGCCACCCTGTGTTTCCCGAAGTGGGGGAAAAAGCACAAGGGTGGACGTATCGAAGTCTCTGCCAAACAGCTTTATACGAGGGAACAATTGAAAGAGATAGACCCCAAAACGCTCTCTGAAGAGATTTCCTCTTATATGGAATATGATGATGCCTCGTATCGAAAGGAACACGGCTCTCTTTGTCTGACGGCGGAGAATCCTGCAGAGCATGTAGAGAATGCTGCATGGATATGCCCCTCCTGTGGGAAGCAGGGAGGGCTCTCCTCCTATGGAAATACGGTTTCCTGCAGATGCGGATGGCATGCCACCATCGCCGGAGATTATTCCATGTCCAGCGGGTTTCCCACTACGATGGATTGGATACGCGATTGCGTGGCAAAGCTTTATGCATCGGCAAAAGATCCTTTGTTCTCAATCAGCGACGAGGTCGTGTTGAAGCTTCCCACGTATCAGCATGACGGCGGGCAGAGAGAGGCGGGAAAAGGTCTCTGCCGGCTTGACCATCAAGGCTTGCACTACCAGGGAACTCTTGACGGGAAAGAGACGCAGCTGTTCTTCCCGACTTCGGACATGTTCCTCCTGCCGTTTACTTGTGGCCGGAACTTTGTCATCTACGAGAAGGAGCAATGCTTCATTTTCTGTCCTGCACATAAAGAAAATTGCACCCGCTTCAGCTATGCGAGTGCAATTCTCTCGGGAGCTCTCTAGGTCACACCAGCTTTTCGAACTCGTCGAACAATTGGGTGAATCTTGCAATTGCCGCTCTGACGGCATCCGGCTTTCCCATGTCTACGCCTGCAACCTTGAGCGACTCGATCGGGTACCTGCTTCCTCCGCTTCGGAGGAAGCAGAGGTAGTCGTTCCGCTCTTTCCCTCCGCCTTGGAGGATTCTTTGGCTGAGGGCGATTGCCGCACTGATGCCGGTGGCATACTTGTAGACATAGTAGGAGTTGTAGAAGTGAGGGATTCTCAATCCTTCAAGATCGCTATGTTCGCTGAATTCGACATTCTTTCCGAAATAGGCAACGAGAAGATCCTTGTAGATATGCCTGATGGTTTGAAGAGAGAGAGTTTCTCCCCCTTCTATTATTTGGTGCGCCTTGTCTTCGAACTCGGCGAACATGGTCTGCCGGAAAAGGGTGGCGACTATGTCGTCAAGCTGCTTCCCGATCACCATGGCCCGCATATCCTTCTCTTTGGCTTGTTCGAGAAGATAGTGGGCAAGCAGTTGCTCGTTGGTGGTGCTGGCCACCTCGGCTTCGAAAATGGTGTAGTCATATTGGGGGTAGGGGTTGTGCTTCTTGCTGTAGTAGCTGTGCATCGAATGCCCTCCCTCATGGATCATGGTGAAGAGGTCGTTCAATGAGGTGCCGGTGAAATTGAGGAGAATGTAAGGCTTGCTCTCATAGCATCCGCTGCTGAAAGCGCCACTGCGTTTTCCTTTGTTCTCGTAACGGTCCACCCACCGCTCAGTGGTCAGCCCTGCCTTGAGGACGGTTTGGTACTCTTCTCCTAGCGG
>CAVESN010000184.1:0-2208 GCA_963618365.1 Bacteroides uniformis | reverse complement strand
GCCCGGTATCACCAGTTTTGCTGCACTACGGGAGACAAAAAAGGTAATTGATGGGAGAGCTGGACACATCGGGACGCTTGACAAGTTCGCAAGCGGTCTGCTTGTTGTCCTCACGGGTAGCATGACTCGTCTCAACCAAATCTTTGATGCTTTGGACAAAACATACGAAGCAACCTTTTGCTTCGGCAAGGAGACAGACACATTGGACCCGGAAGGTGTCGTTGTGCGGCAAAGCGCAGGCATTGATACAAGCAGGTTGGAAGAAACAATCAGAACCCAGTTTCTTGGAAAGATTCTGCAAGCTCCTCCCGTCTATAGTGCACTGCACGTGGGGGGAGAGCGTGCGAGCAAGCTGGTGCGGCAAGGGAAAACCATCGAGTTGCCCAAAAGAGAGGTGACCATACACTCCTTTGAAGTGCTAGAGGCCTCCTCCGGCATGCTCAAGGCAAAAATTTGCGTCAGCAAGGGGACCTATATCCGATCCATTGCAAGGGACTTGGCGAACTCGCTTCAAAGCTCGGGCCATGTCACCTCTCTCCGAAGGACGAGCATTGGGCCATACTCGGCTTGCGAAGCTGTGGAATGTGATGACCGGGAAGGGCTGATGCGTACCTTTCCCCTTACAGGCAACTATCTCCTCAGACTTCCCAACGTGGGCAAGTTCGAAGCGCACAAAAATGATATCATCCCCATGGAGCACGGAAGATGTGCCCGCCATTTCATTCCACTCGACGACAAGAAAGATGTGCAGTATGGTGCGGTGTATGCGAATGGATCACTTCGCTGGGTAGTCGACCTTATCAAAGGGAAGATACTGTGCCAGATTCCGGAGGCTCAGCATGCATAAAGATGATTTCCTCCAGCTGGCTGCATCGGGAGAGCTATCCTCAATTCCTATGGTATGCACCATTGGTGTGTTCGATGGAGTGCATCTCGGGCACCAAAAAATCATCACCACTTGTGTCTCCTATGCGAAGGAGCATGGCTTTAAGAGCATGGCCATCACCTTCAGCCGCAATCCCAAGATACCTCTGGGAGAAGAGATGCCCACTCTTGTCTCACCCCAAAGAAAAGAGGAACTTCTTGCATTGCTTGGCGTTGATTACATGGTGGTCATTGACTTTTCTTCCGATATCAGTAAACTTGCTGGTGTTGAGTTCTTGAACCTGCTGGGTGCTATTTGCACCTTAAAGGGGATAGTGGTCGGGAAAGATTTCCGCTGCGGTACTCCGGCTTCATGTGCCGGTTGCGAACAGCTGCAGGAATACCTTGAACGGCACGGATCCGGGAACAAGCTGATTGTTACTCCATATGTTCGTTTGGACAATGGTCAGAGGATTAGTAGCTCCCTTGTCCGGAGAAAACTCAAAACAGGCAATTTTCCCTTGGTGGAAAAGATGCTTGGCAGACCTTACTCTGTTGATGTGCGGGCTTTGGCATCGCAAAACGAAGGGCAAGGACTGTGGTATCCAGTAAAGAGACTGGGACAACTTCTTCCCCCCACGGGGCAGTACATGGCAGATGCCATATTGTCTGATGGAGAGGTGAGAGCAGGTACGGTAAGGTTGACCGATACCTGGCTGAACCTTGAGATCAGAAACGTTGCGCTTTCTTTGCAGGATATTCATTTCATCTCTTTTATGGAGAGGTAGGCACATGGTTACAAAGGAACAAAAACAGGAAATCATCACTAAGTTTGGTGGTAATGAGAAGAACACCGGTTCTACTAGCGTGCAAGTCGCGCTTTTGACCGCTCGCATTAATGATCTTACTGAGCATTTCAAGAGAAATCCCAAGGACACCAACGGCAAGAGAGGTTTGCTCACCTTGGTCGGACAGAGAAAGAGACTTCTCTCCTACATGCAAAAGACAGACTTGGACGGTTACCGCCAGCTTTTGAAAGAGCTCGGACTGCGCAAGTAAGTGCCTTACAGACAAATGATAACGCGTTGATGCAAATGGGCTCCGGCTATCACAACCAATAGCGAGGAGCCTTTTCGCACAACAGAGAACAAAAAAAGAACTTGAAAAGAACAGGAAAAGAAAATGAGTGTACAAAAAGTTTCTATGAAGATTGGTGATTACGACCTCGTCCTTGAGACCGGCCGCATTGCCAAGCAAGCAAATGGCGCTGTCTTTGCAACCTATGCTGGTTGTGCAGTCATCGCGACTGTGTGCTGCGGAGCAGCTCCTACCGAACCGCTTGAC
>CAVESN010000183.1:0-2211 GCA_963618365.1 Bacteroides uniformis | reverse complement strand
CGCCAAGGGAAGGGATAACCCCTTTTCTTTTGTGGTTTGCTGCTTCCGCCCACTCTTTTGGGTCGCTGGTGCACAAGATTCCACACGCCTTGTCGCTCACATTCAGGTGAAAGTGTGCGTCCAGCATGTCACACTCCAAGCAGCAGGAAGCAGACGAGTATTCCCGCGATGATGCTGCTAATCAAGGGACGACGTAGATAGCCCAGGATGAAGGCCGTCACCAGTCCTCCGATGCCGGCATACCAAAGCGTCCCATAGTCATGGAAAACTCCGGGAAAGATCAACGCTCCCATCGCTGCCACAGGGAGGAAATGCATGCATTTCATGAGAAACGGAGGAAGCTTGTCGAGGCCTTTGACCCAATAGGGGATCTCCTTGACGAAGATGGTTGCAAGCGATCCGCAAAGAAGCATGACCCAAGTGGGAAAACCTTGGAAACAGCTCATGTTAAGCCTCCCTCTCCATCAAGGCTCCGGTGAATGTGGCGCCGAGCATGGCAATGACAAAGGACCATCCTGCCCCTAGGTGGAGTCCTAGGGAAAGTATGCTGTTGACCGATCCCGCAAGCAAGCCTACAAGGAGGATGCGTACTCCCCCTTTGCGTACTTCCCCGGCCCACATGGCGCCGAACATGGCATACAAGGTTACTCCCACAGCCAGTTGCCAGGCATGGGGAAGAAAGGATCCCATAAGACAGCCGCATACGGTGCCGGATACCCATCCAAGATAGGATGTCAGCTGCAAGGCGCACATGTATTTCCAGCAAAGAGGCTTCCCTTTGAGCACGGAGACGCCGAACACTTCGTCAGTGGTGAAGAACCCCACGGCAAATCTCTTGATCCCATGGATATGGTCGAGCTTTGCGGCCACGGCGGCTCCTTCAAAGGTGTAGCGGAGGTTCACCAGCGCTACGGAAAGGACGAACTCGAAGAGTGCTGCTCCACTGGCTAGCAGGTTGATCCCGAGAAATTGGCTGGATCCGCCATAGATGGCTGCCGATGAGAGGGCTGATTCCCAAAGGAGGAGCCCCGCATTGCGGCACACCAGGCCGAATGCCACCGCAGTGGGGAAGTAGCCAATGAAGATGGGAGCACCATCGGTCACACCCTCTTTCCAAGTGAGAGATTCCTGTTCCATAGTGCTCGATAGTAGTGGTTCCTTCTTCCTTGCTCAAGGACCTTCTAGGATAGTAACATCTTCATATGAGCATGTTTCTCGCAAATACTGGACTAGGTTGTCTGGATAAGGACAAGAAGCTTCTTGTGCGATTGGGAGAGAAAAGCAGGGTCGTACCTGTCGCTTCGGATCTTGCCACATATCGCACCTACACCTTCCCAAGCGGACTTTCCCTCTTTTGGAGAATGGCGGGAGAAAAAGTGCTTGATGCTCTCATGTGGTATAATGGAAAAAGCATTTGGCAAGCCCGTCCGGCAGGTACTGTTCCTATCCATCCCAGCTACGTGGAGTTTGATTTGCTTATGGGGGACCTTTGTGGGAAGAACCTCTATGTCGCATCCATAGTGAAATCGCCTTCGCTTCCGCCATTCTTTCCAGGGGAGGCGCTGGATGTGAATGTAAGCGCTTTCCCCCTTGCGTGCGAGGTGTTTGACAGCAGGAAGGAGTATGAGTCGCACACCGAAGACCTGGGCAAGATGGCCGATGGGGAGGTGGTTCCTTTCTTTTATCTCATGCACGAAAAGGCTGGATTGAAACAATCGGAGAAGGGTTTCTTCGCACGCAAGATCAGATGCAACCTGATTGCTGGCGAAGTGCTCGCCGTCCAAAAGAAGGATAACGGATGGCAGGATACTTCATTTCTAGTCGCTACGGTGCGCACCGTATTGGGGAACCTCGATGTGGTGTTCGGAGAGAATCAATTCGGGCACCCGATTGGCACTGGAGGGTATCTTGTCTGTGAGGCAGCCATTTCGGCACATGTGCTTGCCATCGGGGGAAAGGCCGTCACGTAAAAGAGTTACCTTCGCTTCCCTGGATGTATTGGCTTGCATTTGGCGTTGCAGAACTATCTGGCGAAATGACGAGGAAAGGAGTTTGAGAATGTTTGAGATTTACAAGAACGAAGAGAAGGTGGCTGAGAACAATGACCTCTTGGAGCGTACCGCTACGTGTGGAAGAACAGGAAGAGAGGGCAGAAGCCCATGTTCTTCAACAGTAGTAAGGCGACCTCTGTCACCAAGTGCAAATAATTTC
>CAVESN010000182.1:1354-2220 GCA_963618365.1 Bacteroides uniformis | reverse complement strand
CTGGCTTCGCGATAATTACTTGCCTTGTTAAGACATTCTCATAACAAAAATTTTTGTTTCATGAAAAATCATTTTTTGCGGTATTTGGTTATATATGAGGATATATCTTTATACCAACCACCACTTCCCCGATGCTGTTCTCATCTCCTGGCAGCATGAAAGCACTCCGCTTGCCTGTACTTGCTACAAGGAACAAGAAAACCGAAAGCTTCGCTCACTCACCCGACTCCTACTCGGCCACACTCCCTACGGGATATGTTCTCTTTCTGGTCATCTCCCCGCAGAAGACCTCTCCTATGCCCTTTGCCTTGCGATGCTATTGGAAGAGGACGACCTTCCCTTTTCGGTCCTGGTTGTCGGGAAAGCGGACCTTGAGGGAAAACTCACCTTCAACACCCCTCCCTACCAGTTCGGACAAGTTGCAAGGCGCTACCATTGCTCACTGGTTCTGGTGCCGCCCGAAACAAAGGCCACATTCCCGGAAATCAGAAGATGCACATCCCTGGTCGACGCATACAGGAAAGTGCTCTCCTTCAAACCTTCTCTTGATCCGAGCCGTTACCCCCTATGGCGTGTACAAGGATTGGACAATGCAAAAAGAGCATTGCTCCTCTCTCTCGCAGGAAGGCTTCATCTGCTTCTTGTCGGCCCACCGGGCTCCGGAAAAACATTCCTTCTCTCCGAGGCAGACGGCTTTCTCACCGAGAGCGCAAGTTTCTGGATACGGAGCACCATGAATGCGCAATATCTTCTTAGACATCACGTCTTTCCTCTGACAGCGGGAGGAAGGGTTGTCGCCGACGAGCTTCCTTTCCTCAGGCAAAGCGCATTGGAAACACTGCGCGCCGAGATGGACGAGAATACCC
>CAVESN010000182.1:0-1344 GCA_963618365.1 Bacteroides uniformis | reverse complement strand
GCCATGAACCACTGCCCCTGTGCGGCGATGGGCATGGCAGGAAAGACATGCACATGCACTGAAAAGGAGAAACAACGCTATTGGTCCAAAGTGGGCAATCCGCTCCTTGACCGCTTTGACCTGAAGGTCAGCATCACCCCTACCCCAGACTGGGCGCTTTCCATCAACACACAAGTGGCCGACTGGAAGGAGAGGATACAGCGTTGCCATGCCCACAAAATCACCATGCGCATGTGTACTCAGACGATTTTGCAAGCATCGCGCTCATCTGATCTCTCCTTCCTGACTGTACGGGGACGCTATTCGTTTGCGAAAACAGCCATCACCATCGCCGAATGGGAAGGCAACACTTCGATGACTCAGGAGATCTTCCAGGAAGCGCTCTCCTATAAGCAATTCAACCCCTTGCAATAAATGTTCTATTTTCCGTATGCCACCATCCCTAGGAGGATACTTAAAAAATGCTTTGCACATAATTGCATTGTTCTCCCTTATCCGAGAGAATACCTACATGAAGATACATGAAAAAGGAGTAACTGCAGATTCGGAGATTTTCCTCTACCATAGGGCATTATTGCTTTCGAATCCATTCTTTCAGCTTGTAAGTGTCGCTCACCTCACCACCCAAAGCCCCTACATGGTGCGAAATTTTGCAGGAGAAGGTTTCTTGCTCTTTCTTGTGGTTGAAGGTGAGGGATTTGCCCGGCTCGATGAAACTACGATAAACGTCACATCCGGGGACTTGGTACTTCTAGACGGCAGCAACAAGCCGACCTTCGGCACCCAAAGCAACATGGAATACTACTCGCTTTTCTATGAAGGGATGCGCGCTAAAGATATTTCACTCTCCCGTTGGGCGCGGGTAGTGCACGTCGACAAAAAGCAGATCCTCCCCCATTTCCTCTCTCTGCTCTCCCCGTTCCATAAGGGTGGGCAACCTGACAACACCCTTATCAGCAGCCAGCTTACCGCATTGCTGGAATGTTTCGCTCTGAGTGAGGAAAAAATGAAGTTCCAGCCAGCCTATGACTACATATGCACCCATCTTGACCAAAAGATCACCATAGGGCAGCTTGCAAAGCTCACCGGGCTCAGCTCGTATTACTTTATCCGTGCATTCAACGAAGAGTGCGGCATGACTCCACACGAATACATCCTCAAGCTCCGC
Source organism: Bacteroides uniformis (assembly GCA_963618365.1). Lineage (GTDB taxonomy): Bacteria > Spirochaetota > Spirochaetia > Sphaerochaetales > Sphaerochaetaceae > RUG023. Next base: position 176 of record CAVESN010000182.1, on the reverse strand, counting down.
GTCTATACTGCGAACCATCTGCTCAAGACAAGCTCGATGACGCTCGGGGAGATTACAAGGACGTGCGGGTTCTCCAACGAGAGCGCGTTCAACAACACCTTCAAGCGAGTCAAGGGAATCACCCCCATGGCCTACCGGAAACAGGCAAGACTGCTATTCTAATTATTATTTTTTAT
>CAVESN010000181.1:0-2248 GCA_963618365.1 Bacteroides uniformis | reverse complement strand
TCCTTCTTCGAAAAGCAGGCTTTCAGCTCCTCGTCACGGAGGAAGGTGGCTTCCTTTTTCCTCCTTTCCTCTTTCCCTGCGTGTTCCATCTCACACCTCCTCTTATTGGTAGTGGGCATGTCCAAAACATGTCCCTACCCTATCAATACGGAGTTTTTCCTTGTTTTGATAAATGCATGCCCAATTCTCTTTTGTTTGCGGTTCGGAGAGGTTTTGTAGTAGGAAGGAGCTGGGCTTGCATGGTCACCGGAGAATTAAAGAACAAGATTGACGGCATTTGGGAAATCTTTCGACATGTGTGGAAACTTTGAGTTCTTCCGGATGCACGAGGAAAAGGATGTGCAAAACACAAAGACGCTTTAGAATTGCCTCTTAACTCTGAAATTCCAGCTTGCCTTCAAGCTGCAGGAGAGCACCTACCAAAACCTAAGCTGAGCCTTCCGGGATGGTCTCGACGCATACATGGTGGCGAAGGTGAAGGATTTCACCTGGGAGAACTTCGCAGTCCGTCAGCATCTGAAGTATGTCTCTTCTTCCTCGAAGGAGAAGTACGACAACAATTTCGTTGGTGACATCCTCTCTGTCGAATGGAATGGCCGTGGCTTGGGATCGAAGACTTGAAAATCTGCAAGTTCAAAGCGGAATACTATGTCCGTCAGCATCAGGACAATGCCGTCATCGCCAAGCTGAAGGGCAATGTTCCCTTGGACGGGAACGATGTTCGGGAGCTGGAGCGGATTCTTTGGAGCGAAGTGGGAACCAAGGCGGAATATGAGGCACTGTTCCAAGGCAAGGCGCTTGGAATATTCGTGCGTGAGATTGTGGGAATGGACATGCATGCCGCAAAGGAAGCTTTTGCCGAGTACCTTGATGATGCGCGGCTTTCCAGCGATCGGATCTACTTCGTGAACCAGATCATCGAGTATATCGTCCAGAACGGGGTGATGGAGAATCCTGCCGTCCTGCAAAGTTCTCCGTTCAATGACAATGGCTCTGTCGTGGAACTTTTCGGTTCGGACATGCAGTTATGGGAAGGCATCCGGGGTGTGATTGCCCGCAGAAACGGGAATGCCTTGGCTGCCTAATTCTCCTCTCCCCATTCTTTCCAGGGGAGGTAGGATGTGCCTTCGAGGGTGTAGCGCCTTTCTCCCAGATAGAAGACCTGCTTTTCATAGGTGGTTTGCGCATCCAGCGCCACGAACTTCTCCAGGTGTTTCTTCGCATCATAGTTCGGACTGGTGCTGCTTTTCACCCCGATGGCGAGGTTCTTGTGCCAATTTGCAATCGCATCCACCTCCGTGCCATTTTTGTCCCGATAGAAGCAAAGCTTTTCCGGACGGCCATCATGGTATCTCTTCTTGATTAGCTCTATGATGGCGAACGTCTCGGTGATGTGGCCGAGATGTGGACTGACTACCAACTCTTGCCAAGAGTGAATGCCAAGCAGATAGCAAAGGAGACCCGTGTCCAGGAAGTAGAGCTTGGGACTCTTGGTAAGACGTTTCCCCAGATTCGTGGAGTATGGTTCCAGCAGATAGATGATGAAGGAAGAGGAAAGGATGGAGACCCAGGAAGAGATTGTGGGTGTGGAAACCTCGCACTCCTTTGCCAAGTCGGAGAGCACAAGCTGCTTTCCGCTACGAAGCGCACAGAGGGTGATGAACTTCCTGAAAGTGCGCTTGTTCCCGGGGTTGATGAAATTCCCCACATCCCGTTCGATGTAGGTGTCCAGGTAGGATTGAAACCAATCGTCCCTGTCAACTTCGCGGGTATGCAATGGCGGATATCCACCCATAACCATTGCCTCGAAAGGGCTTTGTGGGAGAAGCGCTCCCTTCTCAAGCTCTCCTATGGAGAAGGGAAGCAGGTGCACATACGAAACTCTCCCTGCCAGGCTCTCGGTGATTCCATGCATCAAGTTGAACTGGTTTGAGCCGGTGAGCACGAAGTGGCTCATCTTCTCGGGATGCCGATCCACATGGTATTTCACCGCATTGAAAATGGATGGGATTCTCTGTGCTTCATCGATAATGCAACCATCGGGAAAGGCGAGGAGAAAATCCTGGGGTTGTTTAAGACTGTAGCTCTGACTTGATCATCATCAAGAGTGATGAATTGCTTGTCTGGAAAAGCATCTTTTGCTAACGTTGTTTTCCCGCTCTGCCTTGGACCGGTGATTGCAATAACGGGGAATCCTTTTCTTTTTCGTTCTATGGCGTTTTCTGCGTCTCTTTGAATCATGCTTTTC
>CAVESN010000180.1:0-2325 GCA_963618365.1 Bacteroides uniformis | reverse complement strand
GCTTATTCGCCACATGGTTTTTTCACTTGAGTTCAAGAATGGAAAGAAAGCATTTACCGCAAGGGATGCACGGCAAGCAGAAGATTATGCGATAGATATCAAGAACTTTCATAAGGAGTCTAAGAATCTTTATGTTTGCCCGATTTTGATAGCGACAGAGGCGGAACCTTTTCCCTGCCAGGTTGTGGGGAACTACAAGGACAAGCAGATTTTCCTTCAAAGGGAGAACATCGATACGCTGGTTCCCAAGGTAAAAGAGGTTGTTTCCCGGTACGGTGAAGATATTCCGCTGGATTTCGACAAATGGTTCAATTCTCCCTATTATCCGACTCCCACCATTGTAGAAGCGGCAGTGGAAGCGTATGGTTCGAGGGATCTTACCTCAATAGCACATTCCGAAGCGGGGCAGAAAGATATTGACGCTTGCGAAGAAGCAATTCAGCGAATCATTACGTATGCCAAGACAAATAGGCGAAAGTGCCTGTGTTTCGTTACAGGTGTTCCGGGAGCAGGAAAAACTCTTGTTGGTTTGGATGTCGCAACTAAAAGCATTGCGAAAGGAGCCGGTAATATGAGTGCCTATCTTTCGGGGAATGGTTGTCTCGTGGATGTTTTGCGTGCGGCTTTGGCTAAGAGCTCGCAGGAACGGGACGAGGAGAACGGAAAGAAGAGGACAAAGAAAGAGTACGCCACAGCGGTACGGACTTTTATCCAAGGGAGTTTCGAATTCCGCAAGGACAATATGGTGTGTCTAGAGGCACCAATTGAACATGTTATCATTTTCGACGAAGCTCAGAGGGTCTGGAACAAAGAGAAAATGTGTGCATGGACAAAGGCCAAGAATTCCATCGTCTTAGATGTAAGCGAGTCACATTTTCTTGTAGATGTGCTGAACCGCCACAAAGATTGGGCTGTGTTTGTCTGTTTGGTGGGACTTGGACAAGATATCTTTGATGGGGAGGTTGGCATCAAGGGATGGTTTGACATGGTGGAGATGAAACCTTTCAGGGAACAGGGTTGGGAGTGGTTCGTTTCTTCTGAGATTGTCAGGCAGGTTAAGGAGACCAATATTGAACCGGATGATTTTTCCTATTTTGTCCCCGAAGACCACCTGGTGGAATCATTGCATTTGCAAACTTCCATTCGTTCGTTTCGTTCGGATAATGTGAACAAGTTTGTTTCTGCCTTGCTGAAGAATGAGCCAGAGGATGCCCGAGCCTGTTACAAGGCTATGTACGAAAAGTATCCAATTTTCCTTACGCGTAACTTGAAAACTGCCAAAGTTTGGGCAAAAAGGCAGGTGAGGGGCTCCCAACGCTGCGGAGTACTTGCTTGCAGTAGCGCACAGCGTTTGAAGCCAGAAGGGGTGTTTGTTCCTGTCGAGCTTGATGTGGAGAATTGGTTCCTTGCGCCACCTACGGATTTGCGTTCATCCAATATGATGGAAATGGTTGCAAACGAATTCAAAGTGCAAGGGCTGGAAATTGATTGGGCGGTAGTTTGCTGGGACGCTGATCTTCGAAGAAAGGGGGATGAGTGGGATTACTACAAGTTTACAGGAACACGGTGGAACCATCGAAACCAGCAAGTGCAACAGAGGTATTTGCTCAATGCATACAGGGTCCTGCTTACGCGGGCAAGGCAGGGTATGATCCTTTTTGTCCCTTACGGAGACGAGGAGGGTGATGATGAGACACGCAATCCCCAATTCTATGAAGCAATCTACCAATACCTCTTGTCATGTGGCATCCCCGAATATGAAATATCTCCAGAACCATAAACAACAAGGCTTGGCAAAGATTATCGGGTCCCGCTTCTGAAATTTTACCTTTGATACGTTGGGGTCACTGGGTATGGTCAATACTGTGGGTAACTCATAAAGGAGGCCTACAGATGGTCGAAGAAAGAAAAGATGTGCAGGTGTTGGACGGGGAAGTTGGGAATCGGATGGGGTTGAGCCCGGAGGAGCTGCGAGCGTTCCTTTCCTCTCATCTTCCCGCCTCGGAACGTGTGGTGCCTGTTCCCCTTTTCCATGGGACTGACCGCAATGCGTTCGAGATTGACGATGATGATATTCCGACTTTTCAGGAGAAGCTTTGGTTTGCGGCCAAGGAGCTTTACGGGATGCTTCGCTGTTATCCGTGGAAGTACTCTTCGATTCTCTATCCACATGATGAGGGCTTCTGGGATCTTATGCGCTGGGATGTGGATCCCGCCCATGATGATCTTCGTGAGGTGATGGAGTATCTCATGCCGGAGCTGCTACGGGAAAAAGAGGTGGAAGGTTTATGGGTCACTTCCCTGGAGGAGGCGATTGTCTATGCG
>CAVESN010000179.1:0-2339 GCA_963618365.1 Bacteroides uniformis | reverse complement strand
CGTTTCGTATGTGTCTAATTAAACACATCGCTACCATATGCGTATTCCAAACACTCAAACGGAGAATTGTGTGCATGGTTTCCACTTGTTTCCACGTTTAGAAAAGTGTTTATTTCAATGGCAAAAGCACAGAAGGCAAATGAAAAGACTGGAGTATTTCCGAAAGTGGCTATGTGTGCCATTGCTGCTGCCTCGTTTATGGATTCTTTCTGCATGCAGATTATTGTTCCCAACCTCCCTTTTGCCGTAAAGAAATGGTTCCCTTCCGTAGGTTGACAAGGCTAGACTGACTATCAGATCAATGACACGGAAGTGGGTTACTACTACGGATACATTGTGTCTGCCTATTCCCTCGGTGGTGTCTTTGGCTCCCTCTTCTGGGGATGGTTCGCAGACTCCTTTGGTAGAAAGACTTCCATCTCCACTTGTTTATTTTGTTGTGCTTCCCCTTCGTAATGATTCATAGGTCAGATGATTCTGGCCATGGTATTTGGTCTCGCTCCTAACTTCTCCATTGCCCTCGTGATTCGCACCTTATGGGGTTTTACCAATGGCAATATTGGCGTCATCAAAACGTACGTTAGCGAGGTGTGCTCCGAAGACATGCAGTCCCTTGGTTTTAGTATTATCGTCACCATGGGTGGCATTGCAAAGTTGATTTCCTTATTTTATTTCATGATAGCGTTGTTGGACCCAGTCTGGGTGGATTTCTTGGCGATGCAGAAACGTACTTCCCTGGTTTGGTCAAGTCCTATCCATGGATTCGAAATGTATGTTCCCCTTCTTCGCTGTCATCCGTAGTACCCGCTGTTCCTCCCCGGCTTTTTAAGCTCCTTACTCTCCGTCGTGATCCTCATCACAGTGCTCAGCTGCCTTTCCGAGAGCCTGACCAAGGAAATGCGCAAGGAGAACGCTGCGGAGCGGAAGAAGTCACAGGCACGCTACCAGGAGCTCAAGGCCATCATGAAGACGAACCCCGACTATGTGCCGTCCATTGATGACCGTTACATCCTCGAGCTCAACCAGGGCAGCTACATCCAGCTCATCTGCAAGCGTGACGTGTTCATCACCTGCTTGATGTACGGTTTGTACGCCATCATCCAGGGCGGTCAGGACGCTATCTATCCCGTGTGGCTCATCAACTCGCCGGAGCATCACGGGTTCGACTTCACATCCAGCGACCTGGGCTGGATGTACACGGGTCTCTCGCCCATGCAGATCTTCGCCACGCCGCTGCTCTTCCCGCTGCTCAATCGCCTCATGAGCCGCAAGGCGGTGTCCTTCTTCACTGGCTACATCTACTCCTTCTTCCTCATCCTCTCGCCACTCGCCGCCCTTGCAAACACAAGCCCCATCACGGTTCGCTCCTCTTCTTTGTCTCACACACAGGTGCAGTGGGTCACCATTCTCTTATCTTACGGCCTCGCTCAGTGCTTCCGCTTCATGTTCGTCACATATCCTTTCCATTGCACTGGCTCTTCTTCACCTGCACCAACGGCATGGTCTTCATCACCAACAGCACCTACCAGGACTTCCGCGCCAAGGTCAATGGCCTCGGCCAGGTCATGTCTGCCTTCGGTCGTTTTGTCGTATGTCCCTATTCTGCAATTCAAAAATAGGGACCCTCCATGGCATCCAACATCTTTGCTTGGTCCTTATCCAATGGATTGTCCTTCCCCTTCGACTACGGCTGTGGTTTCTACGTGCTGGCCCTAATCATGCTGGCAACTACGTCTATAACGTTCCTTCTTCCTGACAGTATCAATTTCCGCAAGCCCACACTCAAGGAGTTCGCCAATAAGGAACATGAACGTTTGGAGAAATGCAGTATCGAACTGGTGGAGATGAAAACGATGGAAAGCGAAAACGACCACAAATCATCTGCCCTCGATAACAGCAAAGTACCCTGTCCTAGTGACAACATGGTGGTTCCTCCGGAACAGAATAAAGAGTAATACTGTAATTCCTTTTCCTCTGTTTGTTTCAATTGTACAAAATCGTCCCTTCTTTTGCCTTTCGTGTTTGGCAGTCCTTTCGCAGCAATACGGAAATGCAACCCCTTCTGGTGACGGGAGTCGTCTGTTCTCCCCTCCTCTCATCTGTAGAGACGTGCGATTGGAGCAACGATCCCTCTTCGAGGAAGTCATGGATGGGACTGGTATTACAAGGCCAAAGAAATGCAAAAGATAAAGCCAAAGCCGAGTCCCATTTGGGAGAATAAGGGTTCTTTGTTTCTTGTTGTCCTCTCATGATCAGAGAAAAAGCCCAGAACCAGAGTGTACTTCGACCTTGCCACTGAAACAAAGGAATCAAAGCGTGTTATCATTGAACTATTGGTA
>CAVESN010000178.1:0-2419 GCA_963618365.1 Bacteroides uniformis | reverse complement strand
GGGTTGTATTGCCCTTGGGTATGGGCAAGAGTCTTCCCCTTGATGCGGGAAAGAGTTTGCGCGCCATCGGGAAATTGAAGCGTGTAGATGTTGTTGATACCTCTGATCACCAAAGCAATGCGGTTTGCCATACCTAGAGATAGTACAAAACCGCTTTACGCTTGACAACAACAGAATCGAAGAGGAAAGTGTGTGTCATGTTTCCTTTCAAGATGTGCTCCCATGAGCCATGCAGCCATTATGCAGCAAGTGGAGCCGAGGAATGCTATCTTCATTCCACCAGGCAAAAGATTCTCCACGCCCAGGGCAGGAAGAAATTGCTCAGTCCCCACAGGCTGGAGGATTTTTGCCTGACAGGTTGCACGTTTGAGCACCTCATGCTTCCGGGAAACAAGATTATCGATGGATGCAACTTTTCTTGGTGCACCTTCCGCTCAATTGATTTCTCCAAGGTGCATTTCATCTCCTCCTTCTTCGATTTCTGCCTTTTTGACGATTGCTGCTTTCATGAGATAACCAGCAGATACACTGTCTTCTCCGGGAGCAAGTTCCTCTTTTGCGACTTCAAGGGAAGCTTCATCGTCCATTCCAACTTTTCGGGGATCCAGTCACACTACGCAAGTTTCGCCTCCAGTGACCTCTACTACTCCAATTTCGGCTCTAGTTATCTCAGGCAGACTTCCTTCGAGGATTGCAATCTCCAAAAGTCCAATTTTTCTTTTGCCAATCTTAAGCAGGTAAGTTTCAAGTATTCCAATCCAGAGGAGATGCTCTTTCCATGAGAATATTTCCCCATTTTTCCGTTGTGGGCTTCTGCAACACCTACGTGGTAGGGCCGAATCAGGGAGGAGATGCCATCATCATCGATCCCGGCAATGTGGATACAAGCCTTGTCAGGACACTCACCAAGTCAAACCTTGAAGTGAAAGCGGTACTACTCACCCATACCCATGCAGCTCACAGCCAGGGACTGGGAACACTTATGAAAATGTATGACCACATTGAAGTGTACGCCGGACAGAACCATGGAACCATAGGCCCATATACGCTTGTGGAGGATGGGGGAGACTATGAAGTAGCCTCTTTCAAGGTGAAAGCGCTCCATATCCCGGGACACTCCATCGACAGCATGGTCTATTTGATTGACCATGCGCTCTTCACGGGTGACACGCTTGAGGCCAGCCTTGTCGCACATACCTCCGGATACCTGGAAAAGGAGCTTCTTATTGATTCCATACGGCAGAGACTGATGACCATGCATCCGAACTATCTCCTCTATCCCGGCCATGGCACCATCAGCAAAATCGGAATAGAGCGACTTTTCAACACCGATCTCCAGCGGCTTGAGATCAGAAAGTTCTGGAACGGTGGGAATGCAGGAAGCTTTTGAACCTCTTGGGCATCGGACTCTTGAAAGTTATCCTCATCCCGCTACCGGGGTGGTCGAAAGAGAGGGAAAAAGAGTGAAGCATCATCCCTTCCTCCTCCCCTTTTCCATAAAGTGAGTCTCCTATGACGGGATGGCCGAGGGAAGCCATGTGGACTCTGATCTGGTGGGTACGCCCTGTCTTGATGGTAATCGAGAGAAGCGAACATCCCTGATATCTTTTCAAGACCGTGTACTCCGTATAGGCCCGCTTCCCTTCTTCCTGGGGGCAGGTGCAGAATTTCTTGCGATTTCCAGGTGCACGCTTCATCCCCGTATCGACAATTCCATGGGGAGAAGCGAACCACCCTTTCACAATCGCGATATAGACTTTCCGGGTGGTGTGCGCCTTGAATTGTTCCACAAGGCATCGCTGGCTAAAGGAATTGCGTGCCACCACCATCGTCCCGCTCGTCTCTTTGTCAAGGCGATGGACGATACCGGGACGCATCTCTTTTTCCCCTTCTTCCCCCAAAAAACCGCTTCCATAGCGGAAAAGTAGGGCACCCACCAAGGTGCCGTCCCAATTGCCAGAAGCAGGATGGACCACCATGCCGGAAGCCTTGTTAATGACAAGGATGTCGTCATCCTCATAAAGAATGGCGAGCGGTAAATCCTCGGGAACCACTTTCTCAAAGAAACTTTCAGTATATACCAAGGTGATGGCATCCCCATCCTTGACAAGATAATTTTTCTTTTCTCTCCTGCCGTTTACGGTAATCTGGACACTTCTGTCCTGAAAGACGGTCCGAGGCACATTGGAGTGGGTGGCTACATATTTGTCCAGACGAGTCTTACTGTCACTTTCCTGAACGGCTATGTGTTTCTCAACGGTTCTCGTGGCCATTATTCCCATGCTCCTGAACTTCTCCGATAATCCAATCGGCAAGCGCAATTCCCAAAGAGAGAACGCATGCGACCCCCGCCTGCTTCAATGTTGTATCGAAGGCGGGAGATGTGGGGAGGTCTCCTCCAAGGGCGTTGATGGAGTTC
>CAVESN010000177.1:0-2426 GCA_963618365.1 Bacteroides uniformis | reverse complement strand
GATTTGGTAGTGGATGCAAACGAGGCGTTTTACCTCTCCCCATCCAAACGCGGATTAAACCTGGTTTTCCAATCCTATGCGCTTTGGCCGCACATGACGGTGTACGACAACATTGCGTTCGTCCTTCAAGTGGCGAAAACCCCAAAGGAGCAGATCCCCTCCATGGTGCAGGAGGCGTTGGATAAGATGCAGATTGGAGAGTTTGCGAAACGTTATCCAAGCGAGCTATCCGGTGGGCAGCAGCAACGTGTCGCTATCGCACGCTCAATCGTCAACAGGCCACGCCTGCTCTTGCTGGACGAGCCGCTTTCCAACTTGGATGCGAAACTCCGCATCGACATGCGTGGAGAGCTCAAAAGACTCCATCAGGATTTAGGAACAACAGTGGTCTATGTCACGCACGACCAAGTTGAGGCTCTTACCATGTCCACCCGCATAGCTGTCTTCTTCAATGGCGTACTGACACAAGTGGACACACCAGTAAACCTTTACCAGAACCCAGCGACTATGGAAGTTGCCGACTTTATCGGCAACCCGAAAATCAACTTCGTCAAAGCGGAGGGAACAGTTCAAGGAGAAATCCTTGAAACATCAAGCCCGCTGGGCAAATTGGTCTTCTCCAAACTCTATCATGGACCGCAAGGAAAGCTCGAATGCACCCTTGGCATCAGGCCAGAAATGATTAGACTCGACAAAAACGGCTCAATTGAAGGCATCATCCGTTCCTGCCAGCCAGCAGGAAGCGAAAGCCTCATCCAAGTACAGGTGAAAAACCAGCACTTGCTGGTCAAATGCATCGGACTTGCCTCATTCAGCCAAGGAGACACCATCCGCCTCTCCATAGACCCTGATTTCATCAATGTCTATGAGAGCAAGAGTGGAACGCTCATCAAGAATTCAGTGGCAGCATTGAGCTGACCGCTTAAGATATCCACAAGGAGGATTTCATGAAAAAATCAATGCTTATGCTGGCAGCGATGCTGAGCATGACAACTGCGTTGTTCGCCGCAGGAGCCAAAGAATCGGCACCCGTCGCAACCGAAAGCGAACATAAGGTTTCCCCTGAAGAGCAGTGGGCGATCGACAATGGTCTCTATGAAGATGAGGCAATGGATGCACTCTACGAAAAGGCAAAAGAAGAGAAAGGAAGCATGGTCGTCTACACCATCTCCAGCCGCACGGAGAAAGCAGCCAAAGAGTTTATGGCTGAGTATCCGGGAGTGGATGTCACCGTTTACAACATCTCTAGCGACGAGCTGAAGGAGAAGTTTCAAAGAGAGTATGAGGCAGGAATCGATGGAGCCGATCTCATCCATTCCAAAGAAGTGCTTGGCGACTACAAAGTCGACTTCTTCGACACCGGCATCCTTCACAACTACATGCCGGATTCGATTTACGGCAATGTGGATGCAAGATTCAAATCGATGACCCCGTTCATCATTGAGGCCCTCACTTGGTTCTACAACACCGAGAGCGGAAAGCCGTTGAAGAACTGGTGGGAGTTAACCGACCCGAAAAACAAGGGGAAATTTGTCGTGCAGGATGCTGCGGACAACACCGCTTACCTCGCCGTCTACACCCTGTTCACCCAACATCCGGAAGATATGGCAAAATCCTACAAGGACTACTATGGCAAGGAAATCGTACTCGAGAAAGATGAACCTAATGCCGGATTCGCTTTCATCAAACGCATGGAAGCGAACAGTCCAATCAATGCCGATCGCAGCGATGAAGTCGTCCAGCTCGTGGGAACCAAGGGACAAGCAAATCCTCCTGTCGGGTATGCATCCTCGGTCAAAGTCCGCAAAGGAGAAGAAAACAATTGGGCATTGGCCTACGACCAGAATGTAGAACCCTCCAGTGGCATGTATGTGCTAAACTTCTTCGGCATCGTCAACAATTGCAAGCACCCCAACAGCGCAAAGATGTTCATCCGCTATCTGATGGGAGGAGACGACGGGAAGGGGAACGGCTACACTCGTTTCGGCACCACAGGAACCTGGTCCGTAAGGCCGGAATGCCCGCCTTCAGAAGGGAACGCACCGCTTGACGAGGCATTGGCAAAGTACTACACCCCGGACTACAATTACATCTATGAGCATTACATTGAGGTCCGCGATTACTATATCGCACATCTAAAGAGATAACGATATATGGATACTGAAACGGGGCTGTAAAACAGCCCCGTATTTTATCCCAGGAGTTTGCTCAAGACAGGAGCTCCTCTACCACTTCAACGTTTTTCTTCTCCGGATCAAGATTGATTCCAAGAAGATGGACCTTCTTCTGCTTCTCAAGGAACTGCCAGAAATCCCCATAGCGACTGGCGAGGATTTGTTCCAATGCTACCTTCGCACCCTTCTCCCGCTTGAACTCCATTACATATAGGTGCTTCCTCGTTTCCAGAACCGCATCCACCCTTCCAC
>CAVESN010000176.1:974-2526 GCA_963618365.1 Bacteroides uniformis | reverse complement strand
ATTGCTTGAACTGGTTTCTGCAGATACAAGCAGATTTGGGGTAATCTCTTGCTTCAATAACAGAACGTACTATAAACCTTTTGCAAAAATCATTGATAAAGGCACCTCTTTAAAAGAAGCATATCCACGTCCCATAGAAGGGTATGGGGTCTATGTGGATGTGTTTTCTCAAGACGGATTACCAAAGGACGCAAACGCACGAAAACGGTATTGGAACAAGATGCGCATTTGGAAGCGACTCAATACGATGGTGTATCAGAAAGAGTGTGATGGGGAAAACAGAATAAAGAGACTTTTCCGTAAGTGCATGTACCATCTATTCCAATTGTTTCCGGGTAATATGATTGCGAAGCGATTGAACAAGATGGCAATGCATCATCCTTTTGATGAGTCTGACCTCGTCGCAGTTTCAGTTTTCGGGAAAGGGGAAAGAGAGGTGTTGCCGAGAAGTCTTTTTGACAATATCCAGGACATCACTTTCGAGGAGACGCATACGTATCGCATGATTGTATCCCACGACGGCTATTTGAAGGCAATGTACAGAGACTACATGCAATTGCCTCCTGAAGACCAGAGAGTCGCAAAGCACCAGTTCGAAGCCTTTTCGTTAAACGAACCCCTTTGAGGAGAGCAAGCAATACAACTTTACTGCACTCTCTGCATACGTATACTTCTCTAGTATCTCTTTGGGATCTTCTACTGGTTCTTTGATGAGTTTGTCCAGGTTGATTCCTGTGTTTGCGGGATCGAGGTAGTGGGCACAGTTACCATAAATTTCGGGTAGGCAGGAAGCGTTTGCCACTACTATCTGCGCACCACAGGAGAGCGCCTCAAGGGGAGGGATGCCGAATCCCTCGAAGTAGGAAGGGAAGACAAATGCCTTGCAGTGGGTCATCAATGCTTTCACTTCTCCATCAGAGAGATATCCAGCGAGAATGACATTCTCCAGTTTTTGCAATGCTTGCAACTCTTCCGGCACAAGGCCGGAGATGGCCTTGCCGCTGATTACAAATTGCTGGTCTTGGTGGTCTTGTGCATAGCGCGCAATCCATCTAAGGTTTTTCCGTTTGGAGAGACTGCCTAGCGAGAAGAAATACTCCTGTTTCTTGATGGCTTTGTATTTCTCAAAAATGGAGTTTTCTGGCTCTATCTCCTTGAAGTGGTCCCATCCATTGGGAATTACTGCGATGGTATCTTTATCGAGGTGATAATGGCTTGCTATCGCATCCCTTGAAAAATGCGAGACTGTGATGACAAGCTTAGCATGCCTTGCCGCATGGCGGTACATCATCCGGTCATACACATTTACCAGTTTGTCCCGGAAAGAGGTGAAATCTTCAGGATGGAGGACGCTGTAGATGTCGTGGATGAAAACTATTCCGGGGTGGAGCAGGGGAGTGAGGTTGCCAAAGTTCAACGCAACGCCATGACTCTTTCCCACAAAATGGGAGAAGTGGACATGGTTCCATACAGGAAAACTGGTACAGCTTTTCTCTGATTGGACTACCTTGATGTGGTGATACCCGGGAATCTTTCTTGCATTGTGCGGCAC
>CAVESN010000176.1:0-964 GCA_963618365.1 Bacteroides uniformis | reverse complement strand
AACAAATCCCTTGTATAGAGTTTCTCTTTCACGTCCCCCAGCTCTTTCGCGAAGCGGTTTGCGATGATCACATCGCACCTCTTCTTGAAACTCTCAAGGTCATGGGTCACTTCTGAGTTGAAGAAGCTCCCATCCTGCAAAGTAGGCTCAAAGACAAGTACGGGAATTCCCTTTGCCTTGATCCGCTTCATGATGCCCTGGATGGAGGATTGGCGGAAATTGTCGCTTCCCGATTTCATCGTCAACCGGTAGACCCCCACCAACTTGGGATTCTTGGCGATGATCTGGTCCGCGATGAAATCCTTTCTCGTCCTGTTGGAATCGACAATCGCCTCAATCAAGTTCTCCGGCACATCATGGTAGTTGGCAAGAAGCTGCTTGGTGTCCTTGGGAAGGCAATATCCGCCATAGCCGAAGGAGGGATTGTTGTAGAAATCCCCGATACGGGGATCAAGGCACACACCCTGGATGATTGCCTTGGAATCCAATCCCCTAACCTCCGCATAGGTGTCCAGCTCGTTGAAGTAGGCAACCCTCAAAGCCAGATAGGTGTTTGCAAAGAGCTTGATTGCCTCCGCTTCCACCAAGTTGGGATGGAGGGTGGGAATTTCCTTTTTCAACGCTCCTTCCCTAAGGAGCGAAGCGAACAGCATCGCTTTTTCTTTCAGCTTATCATCCCCCTTGGGAAACCCTACGACAATGCGGGAAGGATAGAGGTTGTCGTAAAGGGCATGGCCTTCTCTGAGAAACTCGGGTGAGAAGAGCATGTTGGGGTATGCTTTCTCCTCTCTCAGCCTTCTCGTATATCCCACGGGGACTGTGGATTTGATGACGATGGTCGCCTTGGAGCCAGACTCTTTGATGAGGTCCACTACTGCCTCCACGGAAGAAGTGTCGAAGTAGTTCCGTTTCGAGTCATAGTTGGTAGGAGTGGAGATGATGATGAAATCGGCATCCCTGTAGG
>CAVESN010000175.1:519-2599 GCA_963618365.1 Bacteroides uniformis | reverse complement strand
TGTCGGACAAGGAGCTGGCCAAGGTAAACTTGTTCGGATGCCTCTTCCGGGAGGAATGGAACTACTACATAAAACCGTCTTTAAAAGAATAGATTATTTACGGGCCGTTCCATATGCCTTGGCATCCTCGCATGCCAGAATGGGAAGAGGGTGCGGTTCTTCACCCTCGCGCAGCTGTCGGAGAAGCTGAAGACGGCCTCCGACACCGGCAGGCTGGAGACGTTCCTCTCCTCCCTGAGGCAGCTCGACCTGCTGATAGTGGACGAGTGGGGTTACACGAGCTTCGACAGCGCGAGCGCGAACCTCATCTACAGGGTTGTCTCCGACAGCTATGAGCGCAAGTCGATGGTGATAACCACGAACATCCCCTTCAGCGAATGGGGGAGGCTCTTCTCCGACGACCAGATAGCCGCCGCGATCATAGACCGGATCGTCCACTACGGATATCCGGTGAACTGCGGGGACCGTGACTGGAGGCTCGAGCACTCGCCCATGAAGTCGATGGACATCACCAGGGAGGCGTGAACGGATTGGAGCCCGGGGGTACGGCGGCCAATCCAATTGCGCCATGCCCGGCGGCTCCCAGCAGGCCGCGGGGCGAGGAAGTTACACAACATGCTTGACTGGGAGGGACAAGGATGAACAAACAGGGATGGAAGAAGCAGGCTCATGGCGGCGACGAGGGATTTCCTTCTCTCTTTCACGACATCCGCCGGGACATATGCCGGCGCGCTGGAGGATGCGCTTTCCGGGGAGCAGTCAAAGCTGGACAGCCTTCCGGAGAGCTTCGAGGGATCGGGGGTGTACTCCTCGATCGAGGAGGCATGCGAGATGCTCGAGTCGGCCATTGAGTCGCTTGACAGCATGAGGGAGGAGGCCGAAGGGCTACCGGAAACGCTGGGGCTGGAACTGAAACAGGCCCTTGCAAGGCCAAGGCCGGCGCAACCGCGCATTTTCCTGGCCGACGACGCGAATGCGGCACGGCTTCAATACGACAGTCATGGTGAAGTTCGACCCTTTCTGGACTGACGAAAGGCAGAGGAAGCTTGATGGGCTTACGTTCTCCACCATCATCAGTGTAGTCAAGGAGCATGGAGGGGACGGACACATAGAGCAGATCGGGAACGACCTCTTATATGATGGCAGGAAGTTCGCTGGCAAGGAATGGATGTTCATCCAGGATGTCGGCTACATAGAGAACACTGTGGTCACGTGCGAGTATCTTCCAGAGAAGCCGTACTTCGACAGGCTCTACCACCATCCCGGAGAGCGTCAGATAACGGGCATCTCTGAGGAGCTTCCGTCCGTCACGAAGGAGCTCTTAATGCTGGAGCTAAGCAGGGCTGTTTCTGAGCTACTGAAATGACATGAGTCCCATTCTGCAATAAGTGGAGAGCTGCCCTTAAAAGTACACAAAAGGTCTTGAGGCGAACAGAAGAAACGATTGAGTGTTTCTTCACCTAGAGGAGCAAAGAAAAGCCTCCGGCGAACCGGAGACCTTTGTGTAGGAGATAGGTTATGGGAGCCTATACTCCCAATTCTGTATTCTGATTTAGTTCCACTTATACCAGAATGCTGGACGTAGACCTAACGAACTGTTAGGCGAAACACCCATTAATGAGCCACCACTGTAAACATAGTAAACCATAGAATCAGTAGGATAAGCTGTCCTCAACCACCAATTATAAGAAGAACCATTATAATTCGCCTTCCTAGCATCATTATTTGCAAAATAGTTCGTTTTCTCAGCTTCAGTCTTCGAGAGAAGGAATACATACTCTGAACCAGAACCAACTGTCGTAGTATCTGAAGTTGTATCAACTTTCAGCATGTAGTCTGGCGATAGCTCATAAGACTTGAAGAATCCTTTGGCTCCAGTGTTGTTGAGGTATGATTGGATATCAGAGGTTGCATATGTGTTATTAGAACTAACATCGTCAAACATCATTGTGTCCAGGATATCCTTGCTTATGAGGAGGGCCCGCTTGTTGTTGGTATCAACATCAAGTACAAGCCAGGCAATTCCGTCATCACCTTTCTTGCCGAGTGTGATAATTTCCCCTTTGGTGGATGGATCTCC
>CAVESN010000175.1:0-367 GCA_963618365.1 Bacteroides uniformis | reverse complement strand
GTGCAGCCCCATTTTGCCTTCAGCGTATAGTTCTTTTCAATCTTCGTATTCTCAAAGTCGAATTTTTCTTCTCCGTCATACCAGGCGACAAATGTATATTTATCCTTTGTCGGAGTACCAGGATTTGTGGCATATTCTCCCTCAATAACTGTTTGGTCCTTGAGATCATCGAGATTTCCGCCATCAAGATCAAATGCAACCGTATAATTTGCAACTTCCTTCTTGTCATCGCAAGACACAATGAGCGCCGCAGAAAGCAACACCATCATCAAAACCATAAGGGTTTTCTTCATATAATTTATCCTTTGCAAGACAAAAGTCCTACAAGAGAGTGATTATACCCCCCCCCCGGGCACCATGTCAACTG
>CAVESN010000174.1:1338-2643 GCA_963618365.1 Bacteroides uniformis | reverse complement strand
ATCTCGTCCTTCTCAAGGGCATCTGCCTCTTCATATCCAGGTATCTTGCATGCAGGATGTGTGTTGAAGGTGATAGTAGTGGGAATATTGGCACAGATGGTAGCATTGTGAAGCCCAATATCAAGAAAGCTTGTACAAAGAATCATGTGGACTCCCGCCGAACGTCCCATGGCTGTGATATTGCCAACACATTTCTCGAATCTATGCTGGTCCTCATCCATCAGCAGGAGGAAATCTTCGACAAACAAGACAAGGCGTGGCATAGATAGCCCTGTCTTTAGCTGGTAATCCTCGCTGTTTCGTGCCTTGACATGATTCATTGCTCCATACCGCCTCTTAATCTCTTCCTTTGCGTACTCGAATGCCCCAAAGGCTCCATTCAAACCCAACCTGCACCGTGAATTCGCGGAAAAATGGGTGAATTTCTTTCCCAAAAGAAGGGGAACCGCTTTGTCGTTGACTGCAAGCGTGGAACGAACGAGAAAGTCCATGAAGCCAGAGGAGGTGGGTGCCACCACCAGCATATTGGAAGCATTTGTCAGTTCAAGAACTACATCACTCCCCTCTTTGTCTTTCCCAAGAAGTATAGAAATAAGGTCTTTCTTCGTTTCGTGCATCTCCATCCCCCAACACAAAAAATTACAGCCTACCGACAATTCCTCAAGAAAACTGTCACTTCTTTACCCCAAATCGGCATGCATGCATTACCATCCCAAATCCAATCCATCATGGCACCCATACTATCGACTTCAAATCTTCTCCACCATTTACGAAGCCTGCAAGGCATACACTCCTCCGCTCTTGTTGGTTCAACCATAACAAAAAATAGGTGGTACAACCTTCACCCATACAGAAACTGATTACTATCTATCCAGCACATGAGTGGAATGTTCCCGGTTAGCCAAACAGAACAACTTGGAGATGAATGTATACCTAGGCTGACAAGCCCTCAAGCTTGACACCGAGCAGGTTCCTCTCCATCTCGAACCCCTCCCTGATGTAGCCACCCTTCCCCTTCTCTATCGGGAGCAGGTAGTTGGAGTATTCCTTCAAGGCCTCGCCCTTGTCGCGGAACACGAAAGCGTTGCAGGTCTCTATAGTGATGGTTTCGATGCTTCTTGCCAAGTCTCCTCCATCGGCCAATCAGCCTTGATCAAGATGCAATGGTTGCTTTGCCTTCGTATCCATTCCTTGGCCCCATAGAGAAATCGTGTTCTCGCGCTAAACAGCACTTTCCCGTCGGGAAGCTTCTCGATGGTAACAATGTTCGGCCACCGCTTCTGCATGCTGTACCAGCCCTGCCAG
>CAVESN010000174.1:0-1328 GCA_963618365.1 Bacteroides uniformis | reverse complement strand
GGAATCAAAAAGGACGGTGAAGGAATATTCCTTTTCATCCCAGAATGGCCCGAAGGGATCTTCCAACCTGCCATCATAAGGAAGTTTCTTGGGAGGTTTTTCCACCATGATCCTTCGGGGAATGCCCACTATGCGCTCTATGGCATAGGTCCGTAGCGCTCCATCTTCCACTTTCTGGGCATTGAGATAGACTCCTCCATCATAGAAGAAAAGATAGAGGGGAAGCACTTTCCGTCTGCCAAATTTGGTCTCCCCGGCGTTGTGGTAGTCAAATTCCACACAAGCATCTTCCCTGATGGCGGACAACAGGATTTTGAGTACCTCTTTCGCTTCTGGTGGCATTATTCTCTCCACCGTCCCAACGGAGTGAATCTTGCAAGCAGAGGAGCAAGGCCCCACCCAGTTCACTTTTTCCCAAAGACCTTGCGCCACATCACCAAGTGCGGGAACCCGTTTGGATTGCTCTATTATCAGCGCGAGGAGAATTCCCTCCTCCTCGGTGAGGCCAAGAGAGGGGAGACGAAGGCTCCAAAGGCTTTCCGGACTTATTTGATAGATTGTCCTGCGATGGTCCTTGGGGTCCACATGCTCCTCAACAATCAGAGCATTTCCCCCTCCATTGAGGGACTCCAAGTTGTCCACCATGTATTTCATGGTCCACCGGTCAAGGCCCATTTCTCTCGACAACTCGGTTATCGTCACTCCTTCCGGTCGTGCCATCCTCCTGATGATTTGTAGCATCAAGGAAAGACTCTCCATCATGTTGTGCTTGCCCATACATCGCCTCAAAACTCACCATAGCATACGATATGTGAAGTTTTATACACATATTTTCGCAACGATGGGTTCGTCTTATATCTTCGACACTGGGCAGAGCTAGGCATTCGCAAATCTCCGAGTTTTCTAAAATGCACTTTATTTTACTCGGCCTTCAACAGGGCTTGCCAATGGCATTTGTTCGGTTGAGGAGGCGTAGGCACAAGCAAATGCAGCCAAAATGGATGCTGAGGAATTGCTTACCGAACAAATGCGCGTGAAGAAGAAGTATACCAAGAAGGAGTGAGCATCGTTATTTTGAATGGGTCCATAGTATTTGCTTTTATGAGACATTCAACCAATATCGCAACCGTTTGCAATCAACTTCTCGTTTCATTCAGAATAGGTTAAGATTTGGTAGATTTATCTCCTCAAATCTTTTACGAACGGAAACAACCATTTCTTTTGCAAGGAGGATGATGCAATATGACCTTAACAGAAATCAAAAAAGGAGAACATGAAACCATAGAATACAAAGCAAACCTCCCTGTAGAGAAAGATAAATTTCTCAA
>CAVESN010000173.1:0-2646 GCA_963618365.1 Bacteroides uniformis | reverse complement strand
GCAGATAGAAGAGTGGAAGGAGGAGATAGTGGACAAAAAGAAGGAGCCGACCTTCCTGGGATAAACTCTCACAAGATTCCCGTTTCTTTCCCCAAGGCCAATGATGACGCTCTGTTGTGACATGCTGTTCATTGTGTGCAAAATCAAGGAGGATTCCAAGCTTTTTGCTGGAATCCTCCCTTTTGCTCGAATGCAGAAATCCAGAACTTACTGCATCTTTTCACACATCACACAAGATCCCGATCACTTCTCCACCTTGATGAGACGAATTGCCATGTACTCCTTACCAGGAAGTGGCACGGAGAAATTTCCCTTTCCTATTCCCTTCTCAGTGATTGTCATCTCCCATGTATCGATGACCTGGATATGGAACTCAGTCTCCTCATCGAAGTAGAATTCCGCAAGGTTCGGCCGGTTGAATCCGTAATAGACAAGGTAATAGGATTGCACTCCGCCCAAGATGGCACCGGGAAGGTCGCTTGTCGCCATCACTCCTGCGCCTTGCTTGGGGATGCGCACAAGGCCTGTTCCCATCGGAGTCTCCTCGAGGATTTTTCTGAGGAACGCGATGCGAGCGGGACTCTCACCATGCAGCACTCCCCCATGGGACCACCAGTAGATATCGTCCCCCACATCAATCGTCTCTCCGTGCCCGGGATATCCGCCACGCACCGCGGCTTCCCAGAAGCGACGGGTCAGCTCTCTCGCGGAGATGTTGCCCCAATTCTCCTTGATATTGCCCTCGTAGACAATCTCATCGAGCACGACCGGCTTCCCATATTGCTCACGGTAGGAGTCAGTCTTCTCCGTGGAGATATAAGGATCGATTCTCTGTACCGAGCAATGGGTCACCCAGGAATGGGAGAAGTCATAGATGGATTTCCAGTTGTGGATCGAGCGCAGATGGCGGTAAGG
This sequence comes from Bacteroides uniformis, assembly GCA_963618365.1. Lineage (GTDB taxonomy): Bacteria > Spirochaetota > Spirochaetia > Sphaerochaetales > Sphaerochaetaceae > RUG023. The sequence goes on along the minus strand of CAVESN010000173.1, from coordinate 1,731 downwards.
ATCATACTCGCACAGGATAAAGGCGTAGCGCTCCCAGTCCTCGCCCCTCTTGGCGGGCATGAGGTCGTACTCGTTCGCCAACGACCACCATACGTTGTGGTAGGCGGAAAACCTTGCGACCACATAGTGCCAATAAAGGTCATCCTCCTCTCCGGACATCTCGGAGAACCCCCACCTGTCATAAGGGTGCATGACAATCAAGTCAGCCTCAATCCCCATCTTTCCCAGGGCCTCGATGCACTTCTCGGTGTGCTGGAAGTAGGAAGGATTGAAGCGAGTGAAATCCCAATGGTTGCCATGGGCCGCAAAATCACTCTTGAACTCCTTGAAATTCTCCGGCGTGATCTGGGAGCAATCCACAGGCTTCCCCTCATAGGGGAACGCAATCGGGTCATGGAGATTGAAGAGATAATGCTTCGGGAAGATGCAGAAGCGAATCTTGTTGAAAGGACTCATTTTGAGGCTTTTCAATGTCTCTTCCTGAAGTTTCTCATTCTGCAGATGCCACACGTAGCAAGTGGTGCCAATCGGATAGTAGGGAGTACCGTCCTCGAATGCGAAATGGTACTTCCTAGCCACCCTCACAGGGCCATGGCAACCCTCTTGCTCCTTGCCCACGAGGAAGGACCCCTCCTCCAAAGAGGAGAATGATGAGTGGACCCGGAAGGTGTACGGCCCTGTGAATGAGGGCATGAAACGCACCTTGTAGATGCCATCCCCGTCATAGAAACCCTCCACTTCCTTGCGCTCCTGTGCGCCGCAGAAAGTCGCACCTATCGATTGGTCGACAAACGGATTACCATCCTTCGGCCCCGTAATGGCCACTTCGAAAACTCCCCAGCGGGGAACACTTGTCTGATACTGCATTGTACTTCTCCTTATTTCACTGCTCCAGCCATCCCTTCCACAAAATAGCGCTGGAAGAACAGGTAGACCATCATTACCGGGACAATCGAGATGAGAATGCCGGCGCAGAGGTAACTATACTCGGTGCCATGCTCTCCCACAAAGGTGAGCAGGCCCACAGGAACCGTCTTCTTGGTATTGTCGTTGATGATGATGCTGGCAAGCAGGTATTCGTTCCATGTAGAGAGGAAGTCCATGATAAGCAGCGTCGAAACTGCCGGCTTCGCAATCGGCATGATGATTCTGGAATAGACCTGCCAATGGCTACACCCCTCTATCTGGGCAGCTTCGTCCATCGCCTTGGGAATTCCCTTGAAGAAACCCCGGAGCACCAGGATTCCGAAGGAGATGCCGAATGCCACATAGACATAGAACAATCCGAAATAGGTGTTCAGCAAATGGAGCCTGGTGAAGGCCACATTGATGGGCACGAGTGCAATCTGCATGGGAAGCATCATTCCCAGGAGGAAGAAGACAAAGACCGCAGTGGGTCGCTTCATGGGAAGGCGCGTCATGGCATAGGCCGCCATCGACTCGATGAAAATGCCGAGGGGAACCTTCAGACAACAAATCAGAAGGTCATTCTTCATGTACATCATCATCCTTCCCTGGACCATCGCCCGGGAGAAGTTGCTCCATTCAATATGGCTGGGGAGCGTGAACAAACCCATGCCCCCATACAGGTCTTTCTTGCTCTTGATGGCAGTGAGGACCAACGTGAAGAGCGGAATTATCCAGACCAAGGTAATGCAAAGAAGGAAAAGGTAGAACAATACGCCGAAAACTCTTTTGTTCAGTGGCTTATGATGTTTCATTTTCACCTCC
>CAVESN010000172.1:0-2722 GCA_963618365.1 Bacteroides uniformis | reverse complement strand
AGATGTTTGTGCCCCGGTGTATTTTTCCAAGCAATCAACCGTTCTTCTATTTTTCGCTTCAACATGGCAAACGCCTTCAGTCTCTTTCCGCCACTTCACATAGTAAACACGAACATCATATTTTTCAAACTACTTTTTATGTGGAGTGTAAACTTTTTCAAGCGACTTTTTCGGCTGATTGCAATTTTCCCTTGTGCAACTGTCATTTTAGAATAGCAGCAAGCTATTCAAATCGCTTCAACAGCCCAAAGCGGTATGTTCAGCATCCACCCTTGGTCGACATAATCCAGAGAGGAGAAACGCACAGCATATTCCGGCTTGAACTTATCGTAATAAACTCTGAGGCTCTTAGATTTTACATTTTCCTCCGCTTTTACCTCCACCGGTATTACAGCCCCCTTTTTCTGGATAAGAAAATCCGTTTCGTACACCGACTTATCGCCACTGTAATAGTATGGAGTATACTGTGTCGAAGAAAGAATCTCCTCGAGAACATATTCTTCCGTGAGAGCACCCTTAAACTCGGTAAAGATGTCACTTCCCTTGATTATCACGTCTGCATCCAGTTCCGACATCGCCCCCAGGAGACCGATATCAAGCATAAACAGCTTGAAAGAAGCAAAATCAATGTATGCTTTGAGTGGTACTGCTGGCTCTGTCACTTTATGTACTTTATATACAAGACCCGCATCAACCAGCCACTGGATTGCTGTCTCATACTCCTTCATTCTTGCCCCTTCCTTTATTCTCCCAAAGAAAAATTTCCTGTTTTCTTTGGCAAGCTGTATCGGAAGAGAAGCCCATACCATGCGGATTCTCGGTATTTCCTCAGGTTTTACATGTTTTCCAAAGTCCCCGTCACATTGACTCAGAATGGAATTCTGTATCTCCCGCACTTCTTCGTAATCTTTTCTCAAGGAGAAAGCCTCGACACATTCGGGCATTCCACCTATGAAGAAGTAATTCTTCAGGTGCTCCATAAAGCTGTCCCGCAAATCTTTCAGGAGAGGATTGCGCATATCTGAAACAGCCTCCGCAAGTCTTTCCTCCCCCATAGCGCATAGATATTCCGAAAAATCCATCGGATAGAGATGCATCTCGTTGATTTTCCCAACCGGAAACGAAATCCCGCTATGCATTCTGACTCCCAGAAGCGAGCCAGCGGCGCATATAGGATACTCCGGCGCCTCCTCGCAGAAGTACTTGAGCGACTCGAGGACCCTAGGAGCCTCCTGGATCTCATCAAATATAAGAAGGGTTTCCCCTGGCTTTATGGAAGCATGGTACTGCACCTCCAAGGCTTTGATTATCCTCTCTGTATCAAAATCCGATTCGAAAAGACGTGCGGTTTTCCTGTTGTTGTAAAATGATATATAGACGAAGGAAGGAAAGAACCGTCTCCCAAACTCCTTCATAAGCCAGGTCTTCCCAGTCTGGCGCGCGCCCCATATAATGAGTGGCTTTCTGTTCGCCAAGGCTTTCCATGCAATCAGCTGCTTCATCAGGTTTCTTTTCATATTGTAAATCATACAAGAAAAAATGTAATCGTTAAACACTTTTTCCGACGATAATATGTAATATCTATTTAAGTTTTCTTCGGGATTTCGACCTGTGCAGATGAGAAAGCCTCATACCTGACTATATGTGGCCTCTTGCCGATTTTGCCATTGCTTCTTTGCATTTATACGTTTTGATGGCTCTCCTAAGCACAAAAGATGCAGTTGAGCCTATATTTCAATGGATGTGGTTGGCAATAAGTTTTAATCTTGAAACAGCTACTCGGTTTTTCTGGAATGCTGGGCTTGCACATTTTCCGTAGCAAGGAGCAATTGCTTGATATTTGCGATGCTCTTGCCCCGTGCTTCCCGATAGACTTTCCTCTCCTCTTCAGTCAGGGAGGACTCGCATACGCGATTGAAATCAAGAAGAACCTGTCCGATCGCCTGAACTACCGGTCCGCTCTGTTTTCCCAGACTGATGAGAGGATTCTTTCCGCTATCCATTTCCACGAGGTGGCGTAGCGCCATGACCCTGAGGCTTGCGGAGATCACCACCGAGGAGTAACCGGTGAAATCCTTGATTGCCTTTATGGAGCGGGTCTCCGAGGAAGAGAGAAGATAGCAAAGGATCCGCACATCACGCAGCTCAAGGTCAAACCTTGTCGCTACGGTAGCAAGATAACGTTCAAGCAGTTTGTCCTGATAATAGAGGTCCGTGAAATAGTTGTCCTTAAGGGACTGTTTCGCAGCCAAAGCGTGCTTTACTTCCCTTCCCAGCTTCTTTGTGCTGGGAAGCACGGGATATGCTCCTCCATCTCCCGCCACGTCAATCAAGAAACGGTAGAGCTCTCCACGTTTCTTCCGGTACTCCTTCTCGTCATACAATTGCTGTGCGAAATCGTTGTAGTACTCGAGCATGTCAAGCTTCATTCTCAGCACTTTGGAGAACTTGAGATGCGTGTTCACCAAGGAACCCGAAGTCTTCACATAGTAATAGACAGGAGCCCTGAGGCTTGCGATGCGATTTGCATGCAAGATGAACTCAAGGTTGAAGACAAAGTCCTCGCACCAGGAGAGCTTCTCATCCATGTGTATCCCGTACTTCTCGATAAGGGAACGACGAAAGAGCTTGTTCCATAGCGCGCCATAGTAGAAATCGGCCGGGTTATGCTGCATGAGCTCCACATAGCCGAGCCTATCCATCACCTTCTCCTCATCAATGT
>CAVESN010000171.1:0-2872 GCA_963618365.1 Bacteroides uniformis | reverse complement strand
TGACGAGACAAGGAAGCTGCACGAGGAGCTCAGGGACAGGACCATCGCACTCAACCTGGACTTCGCCAATGGAAGGATAAGCTACGAGGATGCGGTTGGCGGGAAATTCTCGGCGGAGCACAAGAAATGCATCAAGGTCACAAGGCTTCCGGGAAGGAAGGTCGTGTTCGGGAAGGACAACAAGGCCGTTGACGAGGCTCTCGCCCGTGCGGGATTCTTCTGCATCCTCACGACGGAGCACATGGACGCCTCCAGCGCAATTATGCGCTACCGCACAAGGGATGGGGTCGAGAGGGTGTTCAACATCCTCAAGAACGACATCGGCTTCATGCGATGCGACGTGAAGAGGGATGAAACGCTCCAGGGCAAGGTCTTCTGCGCGATGCTGGGCACGATGATCGTCTCCACCATCAGGGAGAAGATGAGGGAGGCGCGCAAACAGGGGAAGATAAACCGCAAGCTCACATACCACAAGCTCATCAAGGAACTGGAATGCATCTATTCCTACAAGGCGGGAGAAAAGACCCTGTGGTCGGAAATCTCAGAGAGGCAGAAAACCATATTCGACATCCTCGGCATCAAACCTCCCGTCGAGTCGAAGGTGGTAAAAATCAAGAGGCAATGCACCAAGAAAAAACCAATCTAACAGCTTCTACATTACTACGCTGAAGAACATGGGAAGATTCTCCTTTTTCTTCGTGTCCACCGAAATTACGGGCTCCCCCTCAAGAAGGAAATCCTTTGACTTGTCATTGATGAAGGCGAACTGGGCGTCCCTGTCGGGATGCGCGCTCCCAAGCTGCTCCATCTTCTGGTTCTGTTGCCTGCTGTAGCCGAGCAGGTCAAGAGCCCTGGCCACTATGTTCTTGCTGACCACTATGCCATATAGGCTGTTGAGCTTGCCGGAAATCTTCTCAAGGCTCAGGGTGGTCCAGAAAAGAGGCTTCATGGGATCCCCGTATGTGCTTTCCCGGACAAGCTCCTCTATCTTCTCGTAAAGGAGGGGCTCTTTCTCCGCGGCGCTCTTCCTGCCGCCACCCGGCTTCCTTACATATGGCTCAGGCCTGCTCCCTATCTCATCCATGTCGGATGTTATTGTGTTCCTTGCGCTTCCCGTCACTCTATTCACGAAAGCAATGCCGCCATGCCCCAGCGCTTCTGCCGCGCTGCCAAAGAATATGCGCTTCTGCTTCTCGTTGAGCAGCGGGGCAGTATCAAGCAGTATCTTCTTGACCGCCATCCTGGTTTCTGTCGATGCAGACATGCACATACACCCCTATGATTGGGAGTATAGCACAGAGGAAATAAAATCTGAATGAAATATCACAAAATAATCAAGTTATTTTGGGATTGTTCCTTACCAGCAGTAGAAATCTCGTGCATACATTCCATAGCAATTCCGGCAAGGCAATATCCAAAGGCACCATCGATACCTACATCTCCTATCTGGAAGATGCCTTCCTTGTAGCGAAGGCGTGTCGTTTTGATGTAAAGGAAAGACGGTACATAGGAAGCCCCGTCAAATACTACTTTGAGGACATCGGAGTACGGAATGCTGTTACAGGATTCCGACAGCTTGAAGAGACACATGTCATGGAAAACTTCATCTACAACCAACTGCGCATACTTGGGTATTAGGTAGATGTGGGCGGTGTGTCCATCCCCGTGAAAAACGGGCAGGGTAACTATGTTGCCAAACGTACCGAAGTAGATTTTGTCGTCAACAAAGCAGATTGCCGTCTCTATATTCAATCCGCACTTAGGATGGAGACACGAGAGAAAACCCTTCAGGAAGAAGCTTCCCTTTTGCACATCCCTGATATGTTCCGCAAGATCATCTTCGTCTCTGGCTCTTCCAAACCTTGGTACACGCCTGAAGGCGTTTTGGTTGTAGGACTTCTAGACTTCCTGTTGGAACCAGAGACCATCAACCATTGACCCATCCCTTTCCTTTTTCCCCATATTCCGCAATACTGAGAAACATTCAAAAGGACGGATAGTTGTGCATCACTGTTTGCGAACACTAGCGGGCGTGTTGTGCGCCTTAGGTATGACGGCAATGCCTGTCATGGCCAAGGGAAACAACACCCAACACATATTCAATCTCGATTCTCCACTCTATGAGGCAGTTGAAGCGCTTTTTGTCACTCAGGGAAAAGCTCTTCCCTCATTGGCGAGACCTTGGAGCCAGGATGAAGTGGAGTTTTTGCTAAACAAACTCAAACCCTCTCAGTTTGACCAAAAAGAGGAGAAGATATACCAATACATCCTCTCCTTATTCCCTGAACAGAAGGTGCTGGATTTTGACGCCTACTTCAATCCTGAGATGTATCTTCACACCAATACCGATTTCGAGGAGAGCAATGATTGGCTGCTCGCCTATGAGAAGCGGGCTCCATTTGTTTCAGTCAATTTCGAGAATTACCTTGCAGGGCACTTCTATACCTATCTTGGTTTTCCTGATTTCCGCGCCTCGAAGAATACCTTTGCGGGAAGTGACGCCGACAAGGACAAGTGGACCCAGTATTGGCTGGGAGAACACTACTTTGACACCAATGCCGCCTTCTTCTATGGAGGAGAGGAAGTCTCATATGATGCTAACTACCCGGTACGAGGTTTCCTTGCTTTCGGAGGGAAAGGGTGGAGTACCCAAATCGGCAGGGACCGGATTGATTGGGGAGCAGGCGAAGTAGGAAACATGGTGCTTGACCGCCATGTCCAATACCATAATGCGCTCCGTCTTACCGCATACGAGAAAGATTTCAAGTATACCTTCGTGCTCTCCTCTTTCCCTTCTCCAGAGGAGATCAAGGCTGCCGAGAATTACGAAGGGAAACCATGGAGCGAGGACTCACCCTTGAAGGGATTCAAG
>CAVESN010000170.1:508-2918 GCA_963618365.1 Bacteroides uniformis | reverse complement strand
CCCCCCTTTGGTAAGGCTCGTAGGTGACCTTCTCATCAGCGGCGGCAAGAGGCATTGTTGCCATAAGAAATATCATGAGAAAGAGCACTTTCTTCATACACTTGCCTGATAGTTTCTTGGTCCGAAGATAGCACTGCCGATTCGCACCATCGTGCTTCCCTCCTCGATGGCAATCTTGTAGTCCCCGCTCATACCCATGCTCAAGGTTGAGAAATCCAAGGAGGGATATCTTGTCTGGCATCTCTCCTTGAGAAGCCATAGAAACCGGAATGCCTGGCGGATTCTTCCCTCACCCCCTCCCAAGGGTCCGACTGTCATAAGTCCCCTGGGAATCACATGCTCCATTTCCCCTACCTTATCCAATGCCTCAAAAAGGGAATCTTCCGAGCAAAAGCCACTCTTGCTGGCCTCTCCGCTGGTGTTGTATTCGAAGAGAATCTCCATCTTCTTGGCTGAAGCAGAGGCATGCGCCTCAATCTTTTGCAGCAAGCGGAGCGAGTCCACACTGTCGATGCTGTCGACAAGGGGAACAATTTTTCCCACCTTGTTGGTTTGCAAATGGCCTATCAGGTGGATGCTCATACCCTCCGGCCTCTTGAGAGGTATCTTAGTCTCCACTTCCTGGACATGGTTCTCGCCGAAGAGCCTCTGGCCAGCCATATATGCCTCTTGCATCTCATCATATGGGTGCAGCTTGCTGACCGCCATCAGCGTGACGCTTCCCTCTTTTCTTCCCGACTTTGCTTCTGTCTGTCTGATTTCCTGCAAAATTTGATTCAAACGAGATTCAATCATGACTTAGCACCTTCATTTTAAAATCACGAAGCGGATCATCGCACTTCAGTCGTTCCCAAAGGGATTCGAGATGGAGCGCACCTCTACTCTTCATGGTGGGGAACTTTGCAAATAGGCGTACGTTGCGGAGTGCGAACTTTTGTTTCCAGGCTTCGCTACGCGCAATCAACCTTTTTTGTGCGAAAGCGAACAACTCCTTCTTCTCCATCCCCCCAAGCATAGCCATGTTCTCCTTTCCTTGCTCGACCAGTCGCTCCAGTTCCGAAATTCCCTCCCGGAAACGGTTGAGCCTGTTTACGGAACATACCAAATCCACTGTGAAAAGCAAAAGAAGAAAGTTGCTTGACCAAGCCAATGTGTCTTGGGAGAGTCCCTCCACCACAATGGTGAGCTTTTCATTTACACCATAGGTGAGGATTATGCCACCAAACCCGAAGAGAGTACTGTTAAGAAGGCAAACCCTCCCATTGAGATTGAAGCGCCTAGCACTGTAATCCCAGAGTTTCAAATCGAAGCACTTCTCCATGCACCAAGAGCCAAAGTATTCAATACAAGAGGCGCTGAGCATGCTGGTGAAGAAAACATGGATGCAAGTTGCACTCGCCAGCTGCAGGTTGATTGTGGCGAGATGGATGACCACTCCGCCAAAACCGTAGATGGGAATCCAGGGTCCATAGAGAAACCCACGATTCACCAGCTTGTGCTCCAAAAGGGAGCAATAGAGAACCTCCGCCACATATCCCAGCACGGAGTAGGTTACGAACATCAGCACATATTGCTGGAAAAGCACATGGGACTGCATGGCACCATGGTACCAAAACAGTCCCAGCCTTGTAAATGAAGCTTACGCCCAGACCACCCAAAGGCCAATGGCGGAAACAGCTGTGGTAAGCAAAGTGAAAGGAATGCCGATTTTGAGCCAGTTGGAGAAGGAGCAGCTATGCCCTTGCTTCTTTAAGATTCCCGTGGCAACCACATTGGCCGAAGCTCCATAGCAGGTGAGATTGCCACCGAGGCAGGAACCGATGAGAAGGGCGAACATGTAGAGCTCGGCAGACAAGCCCATGCCCATCGCAAGGTCATGGGAGACGGGAAGCATGACCATGATATAGGGAACATTGTCCACAAATCCGCTGATGATGACGGATACTGCGAGGATAAGGATGAATCCGACAAGCACATTGCCTCCGATAAGTATCTCCATCCTGTTGGCCAAAAGTTCAAGCAAGCCGGAGTTCTCGATGCCACCTACGACGATGAAGATTCCAGAGAGGAAGAAGATGGTCTCCCAGTCCAGGCCGCGAAGCATGGCGAACGTCTCTCCTGTTCCCTTCTTTTGGGAGAAGAGGTACCACAATGCCGCGATGACACCAAGAAGGAGCACATAGGCGCCACTTATGGAACCTACTCCACTCTGCAGGAAAGAGCAGAGGGCAAGACCGAAAATCATTCCAAGCAGAAGGATGGTGGGGACAACACTGACCATTTTCTCCACACACCCCTTGGGGGGTTGCTGGGAATTGCGGAAATGGAAGAGGAAGAAGATGGCGCCTGCAATCATGCCGAGCTGGATGAAGAAGCAGATGGAAATCTTCCCGCCATGGAAGAGGAAATC
>CAVESN010000170.1:0-353 GCA_963618365.1 Bacteroides uniformis | reverse complement strand
TCTTGAGCTTCTTGCAAAGAGCAAGACAGATGGGCGCCATGACCATGACGGTGGCGACGTTCTCCACAAAGGCGCTGATGACACCAGTCATGACAAGAATCGCAACAATGGCATGTCCCACATTCTTGCTGTGGGAGATGATGTTGTCGGCAAGGACTGCTGGCGCCTTGCTGTACAGGAACATCTCCGCGATGATCATGGAACCTACATAAATCATCAACACGTTCCAGTTGATCATCTCAAGGAAAGCCTCTTTAAAACCTACAATTCCGGTTGCAATCATCACCAATGCACAAATGAGGCTTGCCCAAACTTTCCACTCACTCTTTATGATGACAACCGCATACATGGCC
>CAVESN010000169.1:0-2998 GCA_963618365.1 Bacteroides uniformis | reverse complement strand
TTGCAGAAGAGCGCAAGAGCGCTGTCGGCGCCCTCGAAGCGGATAATCGGGGCAAGGTCGCTCTTCTCCCAGAAAATGTCCTTCGCATAGACTCCCACGGGGTTATACTTCCGGGGAGTCTTTGGGGGATGGATATCTTCCCATCCATCCCAAGGATATTGCTTGTTTACGTAATGGGGCTTTCCGTATCCCTGCAAGGTATAGGAGAGAGGGACCTCGATTTTGTCCCAGGTGGAGATGTCTGTGTCCGGGCCTCCCGTGGTAAGTGGCAGCTCTTCCATATGGCTTGCATACTTGAAAGCCCACTTTCCATCCAAGGAAATCCAGTCCCCCCTATAGGAGAGAGGAATGGAGGCGTGGTGTCTAAGCGTACCTATGCGGTAGGCTGCCGGATTTTCTAGAAAAGAGAAGGAGAATTCCATGGATTGCCGTCCTTGAAATCCAGCCTAGCACAAACAGAGAAAAAAACCAGCCAACAAATGGCCCGTGTCTCATGCACGGTCTACCTACCGTTGCTACCTTCCGGTCCTGGCGGGGTTCAGTAGCGCGCATAGCACAGAATCTGTTGGCTGGAAATAAAAAAAGCGGAGAGAGAGGGATTCGAACCCTCGATACCATCGCTGATATACACCCCTTCCAAGGGTGCACCTTCGACCACTCGGACATCTCTCCTGGTCGATCAGTTGCCTTGTCGAAAAGTGGAGTTTCGGAGAGAGAGGGATTCGAACCCTCGGTACCGGAAAACCAGTACACTGGATTTCGAGTCCAGCTCCTTCGACCACTCGGACATCTCTCCAGGCGACTAACCTTATATGAGACTGAGAAGATTCGAACTTCCGACCCTCAGTTCCGCAAACTGGTACTCTATCCAGCTGAGCTACAGTCTCATCATGTAAAAAACCAAAGCGGAGAGGCGGGGATTCGAACCCCGGAACCCGTTACCAGGTTAACTCCTTAGCAGGGAGCCCGATTCGGCCACTCTCGCACCTCTCCAGGAATTACCCTCTACTGGTTCGTGATCGGAGAGAGAGGGATTCGAACCCCCGGAGACTTGCGCCTCAGCAGTTTTCAAGACTGCCACCATCGACCACTCGGACATCTCTCCAGAAAACATCTTTCCGAAAACCGGAACAGATATCTTACAGGCCTTAAACCAGTCGCTAAACAAATATAATTTTCGGTTTTCTTTTTGTCAACCACTGGATTTCCCTTTGTTTCTGCTTTTGGTATGGTTAAGAGTATGTTCCGCATGTTCGGAAGCGGCTCGTCCCATAAGTCGGTCCCCAAGCTGACCGAAGAGGACAAGGCGCCTGAGAAAAAGAAAATAGATACGCTCAAGGCGGGAAAACTATCCCGCGAGGCAATTAGTCTTTGCCGGAAATTGCTTGAGGACCATGGCCCGCGGTTATGCGGGAGCGATGCCTGCATGCAAACCGCTGATGATATCCTTGCCGCATTGAGAGAGTATTGTCCGGAAGCCAAGGAGGATGAGGTCGAGATTGCAAGCAATGCACCCCTCCTGCCATGGAAGCTGGTGGGTTTCGTTTATCCCGTGATTGTCCTCTTGCTTTGCTTCGGGCTGCCTGTTCTTGGCACGCTTCTCTATCTTCTCTTTGGTGCGTATGCGTTCCATGAAATCTATTGGTACAAGCCGCTTTTTGAGAAACGTCAGAAAAAGAGGAAGGCGAAGAACGTCTATGGGGTGATAGAGCCGGAGGGAACGGCTGAACGGACCTTGATTTTTGGCTCGCACCATGACAGCGCAAGGCTTTGGCGCTTTTCCAAGGAGGATCGGAAAGCGTACATACGGAACATCACCATCCCCATGGGTATGCTTTGCCTCTTGGGCTTGGAATGCGTGGTGCAGCTGTTGACAGAGCTTCTTTCGGGAACCATCCTCGCTCCCAACCTCCCTTCTCCTAGCTTGCTCATCTACCTTGTCGTCCTTTGCGGTGGTATCCCTTTGGTCTGGAGACTCCGTGGCGTACTTGGAGACGAGGGGTCGCCGGGAGCGGGAGACAATTTGCAGTCTTGTGCGATTCTTGTCCAGCTTGCCCGCTACTTTGATTGGAAGAAGAAGTGTGGTGCGCCACTTGAGAACACGAGGCTTGTCTTCGCCTCATTCGACGGAGAGGAGTGTGGTATTCGGGGAAGCAGGGCGTTCTTTGAGAAACATGCATGGGAGGGAGAGGTGGAGATGCTCAATTTTGATTGCATCTATCATGCCAAAACCCTCTGTTTCCTCAGCCAGGATGTGAATGGAAGCCAGCATCTGGATGAAAGACTTGCAAGTGACCTTGTTGCAACGGCAAGGCAAATGGGATACAGCGCGAAACAGGAATCCATCCCCCTCTTCGGAGGTGGTACCGATGCCGCATCGGCTTACCGCGCCGGCATTCCCGCAACCACCATGTGCGCAGTTTCCTGGACGGACAAGCAGGACGGGGACGTCTCCCACACCAAGGAGGACACCCCGGACGCAATCGAGGAGAAGGCGGTGGAGCGGGCCATCTCAATTGCCATCAAATGGGTTGAGCAACACGAGCAGGAGAAGGAGTTTGTCCAACCAAAGAAGCAGCCACAACCTTCCCAGACCAAGCATTCGCTTCATTTCAAGCGTCTCTTCTAGTCCGAAACTAATTAAAAATTGCGCAAAAACTACATCTGATGTATTAAAGTAAATATATTGTGATTTGCAAACAATTTGTGATAAAGCAAGCAAAGACGCCGCGGGAATTTCGAGGAGCCTCAACGGAAAGTCCAGGTGTGCGATGGGAGGCGGATGATGGGTCATGGAGGAAACAAAGATTATCGTGTAGTATGGAAACATGAAGAAGCTCATTACCGTAAACACAAGTACGTTTGAGGATTTGCGTCTTGGAGGCGACTACCTGTATGTCGACAAGACACGGTACGTCTATGGCCTCGTCAAGGACAGGTTGAACAGCTACTACTTCATCTCCCGCCCGCGCCGCTACGGCAAGAGCCTCATGTGCTC
>CAVESN010000168.1:0-3046 GCA_963618365.1 Bacteroides uniformis | reverse complement strand
GTTGAAGATTTCTCTGGAAGATTCGCCTGTAAAATACAATTCCACACTGAAAGTGATGGATGCTGTCGACTTTCCCTTCTTGGAAACAGCTGATGAGAACCAATATTTCTCCATCGGGCAGAAAGCTTTCATGTCGATGGCTGACCAGACATCCTTTGCAGTCAGTACGGACCAAAGCAGGACCTATCTTTGGGGACTTCTGCTTGAAAAGACTCCCGTTGGCTTGAACCTCGTGGGAACGGACAGCCGCAGGCTATCCCTTGTACAGCGTAAGTTCTCCGAGCCCATTCCTGAATTCAATCCTGTTGTCATTCCCTTGAAATTTTTCAATGAGCTAAAAAAAATCGCAACGGGAGACGGCGTCTTTGACCTTTGCATCAATGATAAGATAATCTTTGCAAAAGCAGGAAAGAGAATCTTCTACACAATGCTTATCAAAAATGAATTTCCTGCATACCAGAGAGCCATTCCCCAACAACAGACTCACCATTGCATCATGAAAATAAAGGATATGGTGGATGCTATCGGACGTGTATCCATTCCCATTGACAGCAAAGTGGCCAAATTGTATTTGGAGTTATCAGACAACCAAGTGACACTTTTCAGTGAAGGAAACGAAGTAGGTGATGCAAAGGAAACCATACAATGCCAATATGAGGGGGACCATATGACCATCTGCCTCAACTACAACTATCTTCTTCCCCCTCTCAAGGTAATGGAGGGAGAGACTTTCTCCTTCAATTTTGTTGATCCTCTCCATTCCATCACCATCTGTCCTGAGGGGGAGCATGATTACTTTCATCTCATCATGCCCATGCAAAGTGGTGTGTGATGCGCTTCACCTCCATTCAGGTCGCCTGTTTTAGAAATTTAGCTACTTGCTCAATACCTGTCGATTCCCGGCAGGTATTGCTTGTAGGAGAGAACGGACAGGGAAAAACCAATTTTCTTGAAGCTGTCTACATGCTTTGCTATGGTTCCTCCTTCCGTACCTCAAACATGAAGGACATGGTGCGCCACGGATGTGATTCCTTCAAGTTGAAAGGAAGATTTGTGGACAATGAGTGCCTGCCACATGAGATTTCATTGCTTTTCAAGCAAGGCAAAAGGACAATCCAAATTGATGGAAAGCAGATAGCAGACAGAAGGGAAATTATCTACACGGTTCCTTGCATTGTTTTCAGCCATAGCGACATATCCATAGTAAACGGCGAACCTGAGATGAGAAGGCGTTTTTTTGACCAGACCATGGCCATGTATGACCCTTTGTTTCTTGATAACTTGCGAAGATACAAGATGCTGCTCAAACAGCGCAATCAAGCTATCAAGGATGGAAGCTACAACTTGATTCCTCTTTATGACATGCAAATGGCTGCATACGGTTTGTCTATTCAGCGAGCAAGGGAAAATGCAGTGAGGGATTTTAATGAGATATTTCCCAATCTGTATAAGAAGGTGACAGATAGCTCTTGGAATGTTGCCATTGAGTATCTTCCCTCCTGGAAGGATTGCAAGGACGAGACACAGATAATGCAGGTTTTGTCAGACGGAATAGAGAGAGACAAAATCATGCTCACCACCACCACGGGAATCCATCGCGACCGTTTTTTGGTGAAGGTTGATGGTAGGATGATGGTAGATGTCGGATCCACTGGACAAATACGATTGGCTTCTCTTCTCTTCCGCGTGGCGCAGATGCGTTTTTTCCTGCATAAGACAGGAAGAAATCCATTGATTTTAATGGATGATGTGCTATTGGAGCTTGATTTTGAAAAACGCGCAAGGTTTCTTGAAGTGATGGAAACATATGATCAGGCCTTCTATACTTTTCTTCCCCAGGAATCATATTTTGGCTCCATGGAGGAGGAATCATTGGTGTATGATATACAGCAAGGGGAGTTTCACCATGCAAAAGAAGGTTGAGAGATCATGCAAACCCGGGCAGACCATGGATGCTAAGGATATGGTAACCATTCTTCTTGGAGACTTTCACATAGATGTGGATGATCCCCGTCTTTCATTGAAAAGAAAATGGAAGGATTTTGTAGGTGAAAAATGTGCCTCACATACATCTCCCACAGATATTAGGAACGATGTGTTGTATGTGTGTGCTGATCATCCTGTCTGGGTACAATTGCTTAGCATGCAGCAACATCAGATTGTCTCCCGCTTATATGCTTCATATCCATCTCTTTCCATAAAAAGATTGCAAGTCCATCTTTTCAGGTAGCTTGACGCAATTTGTGCGCCTGTATATAGTTTGAAACTCACGGGGATTGGTATCCCTATTTTTGTGTCGAAACTATCCGCATGCAAGTGCGATGAAACTGGAGTTGCAACATGAGTTACAAGGGTGTAAGAACGTATCAGCCGAGTAGGATGAGAAGAAACAGAAAATTCGGGTTCCGTGCCCGTATGGCTACGAAAGGCGGTCGTGCTGTTCTTGCTCGCAGAAGAGCCAAGGGCAGAAAAAAACTGACCGTAAGTGATGAGAAAAAGCCTTACTAAGCAAGAAATTATAAGAAATCAACCAGAAATTAATCTGGTTTTTAGACACGGTAAGTCTTATTCCGTAAAAGGTATAAAGCTTATCGTGTTGAAGAACGACCTCTCCTATTCTCGGATAATTGTGATTCCCGCCAAGCATTATGGAAATGCCGTAGAACGAAACAAGGTAAGACGGAGAATCAAGGAGATTTGGAGGTGTTCAAAGCAAGAGTTGGTCTCTGGGTATGATTTCGCTTTTGTGATGTATCCAGGTAATGCTTACGACTACTCTCAACTGACTTCCCTGTTCCATGTCCTCTGTAAAAAAGCAGGGGTTTCCGTCTCTCCTTCTTCCACAGTCCTGCATTGATCCGTACCATTTCCTGTATGCTTCATTTCATAAAACACAGGAGAAAATATGGAAAAAAATACCATACTTGCGGTCATTTTGTCCGTAATTGTCATCACTGTGGGAATGACGGTGCAGTCCACTTTTTTCCCCACACAAACAGCTGCCACACAAAGTTCCTCTGAAACAATTGAGAGTGAGAATGAGGAG
>CAVESN010000167.1:2710-3171 GCA_963618365.1 Bacteroides uniformis | reverse complement strand
CCCCCAAACATCGATGCATAGATATCCCACTCTTCCGTCGGTTCGGAAGAGTCCACGTAACGGGGAATGTTCAAGTTATAATCGTTCTTTCTGATTTCCTCGCGGGTAACGTTCCGGGAATACTTGTCGATATCCTTTCTTCCTAGGACGGTATCGGCAATCTTGCGGATATCGCATGCGCGGAGCTTGTTGTTCTTCCCCTCTTTCTCAAATCCTTTTGATGCATCCACGATCAGCACGTCACTCTCCGCACGTTGCTTGCGAAGCACCATGATGATGGTGGGGATTCCAGCTCCAAAGAAGAGGTTCGAAGGTAGTCCGATGATGGCGTCGATGTGATTTTGCTCAATCAGATTCTTGCGGATTTCCCCCTCTTCCCCACCCCGGAACAGAACTCCATGGGGAAGCACGATGGTCATGATGCCATCCGGTTTCAAATGGAACAGGTCATGGAGCAAGAA
>CAVESN010000167.1:1624-2700 GCA_963618365.1 Bacteroides uniformis | reverse complement strand
GGCATAATCTGCCTTTGACTTTGGAGCCAGGCCAAAGCTTGCATAACGGGGATCGTTCTCCTTCCCCGAAGGATCCCAAGCCTGGCTATAGGGAGGATTGGAGACCACTGCGTCCACATAAAGTGGCTCATAAGAACTGGAAGGATCGTTCTCGTCGAAGTACGGCCAGTCATCCTCCAAGGTATCCCCGTTGCGGGCAATGATATTGTCAGGAAGAATGCCACGCATGACGAGGTTCATGCGGGTCAGGTTGTAGGTGTTCGCCTTGAGTTCCTGGGCATAGTAGCGGATGCGGTTCACATCATCCATGTACCTGGAGACAGAACGCCCGATAGTGATCAACAAAGAACCGGATCCCGAAGTGGGATCGTAGATCTTGATCTCATTGTGCCCTTTCAGGTGGCCTGCAACAATTTCCGACATGAGCTGTGCCACTTCATGGGGAGTATAGAACTCTCCCGCCTTCTTCCCCGCATTGGCCGCGAAGTTGCCGATAAGGTACTCATAGACAAATCCCAGCACGTCGTAGTCCTGTTTCCCATCCATCGGGATTTCGTTGATGAGCTGAATCAACTTGCTGATGGAGCTTGTCTGCTTCTGCGTGGTTTCACCCAGCTTGCTCAATCCGGTCTGAAGCGTATCGAAGATTCCCGCGAACACCTTCTTGTGGGACGGGGAAATCAACCGGGAGAATGCGGAAAGCGCGGTACGGACATTGTCCACGCTGAAGGCAGCACCCATGCCAATCCACGTGGAGAACAGGTCCTTGTAGCTGATGAAATATCCAAGGTTGTTCTGCAAGAATTCCAGCGTGGACTGTTCTTCTTCATGCACATGGTTCTTGATATCTTCGGGCTGATAGTAATTGGAAGCAAGGTAATGTTCCTCGTTCTCGGAGAGAAACTTGTAGAAGATAAAGCCAAGGATATAATCCTTGTATTCGTTCGCTTCTATCTTTGACCGCATTTGGTTTGCGGATGCCCAAATCTTCGCAGCCAGTTGTTGCTTGTTCATCGCTCAATCCTTTTCTTTTCGCTCTTGGTATGGCCAGTATTGTACCATTCTTAAAGCAAGAA
>CAVESN010000167.1:0-1614 GCA_963618365.1 Bacteroides uniformis | reverse complement strand
TACCGTGATACAAGGTGATTTTTGCCATACATCCATATCCTTGCCTTAGAAACATTCTCCCCCATGACGCAACGAACAGAGCATGTCGAACTTTCGCTCTTGGTATGGCCAGTATTGTACCATTCTTAAAGCAAGAAAGTGAAGGACAATCAATCAACAACAGTATTGATAAACATCCACCATCAGACACCTTGTGAATGGTTGACAGAACAGCACAAGCAAAAGAACATATCTCATCATGTCATTCAACTCATACTTTTTCGTATTGGTCTTCTTCCCGCTGTGTACGACAGTCTACTTCCTCTTGAACAAGAAAGGACTCTATGACTTGGCGAAAGTGTGGCTCATATGCGCCAGCTTCTTCTTTTGCGGATACGCACGGTGGCAATTTGCAGCCATCTTGGCCTTGAGCACCATCGCGAACTGGGAATTTTATATCCTTATCACTCAAAAAGAACACAAGGGAGCCTCCCTTGCCTTCGCCATCATCGCCAATTGTCTCTTTCTTGGCTTCTTCAAGTACGGTGGCTATTTTTCTCCCTCCTTCTCACTAGTGCTTCCACTGGGTATCAGCTTCTACACCATAAGCCACATCTCATTTCTCATTGAGGCAAGAGAGAGAGAGAGAGAGAGAAAAAAAAACCTATCTCATTGCTCTTTAAATACTTACGGTTTTCTTGACTTCACTCTTTCAAGCGTTTTCTTTCCCAAGCTCATCCAAGGTCCGATTACCTGTGCATCCACACTTATCCCTCAGTTCTGCGATGGGAAACGGAAGCAGCTGGATTGGGACAACATGGCCAAGGGGCTGACATTCTTTGCTTTTGGGCTCTGCAAGAAAGTGCTGATTGCCGACAAGTTCGCCTTAATTGCGAACCAGGGATTTTCCCATATCGGTGAGACGAACACTCTCACTGCGCTGCTTGCAATCTTCTCCTACACCGCACAGATCTACTTTGACTTCAGCGGCTACTCCGACATGGCCATCGGCATCGCTTCCATGCTGAACATCGACCTTCCAATCAATTTCAACTCACCCTACAAGGCGACGAGCATAGGTGAATTCTGGAGGCGATGGCACATCTCGCTCACCGGGTTCCTCACGAAGGACCTCTACATCCCCCTCGGTGGCAACCGGAAGGGAAAATGGCGCACCTGTCTCAATATCATGATTGTCTTTCTGGTAAGCGGCATCTGGCATGGCGCTGGCCTGACATTCCTTGTCTGGGGAGCCATCCACGGCTTCGCCTCCATTCTCTCCAAGGTGTTTCGGAAATACTTGGACAAGCTTCCCAGGTGGATCGATTGGATGCTGACCATGGGGATTGTGTGTGGGGCCTGGATCATCTTCCGTTCCCCCGACCTCCACCAGGCATGGCGCCTTGTCAAGCATGTGCTTGCGTGCAACTTTGAAGGCGGACTGGAGTTGATGGAGGAAGTATTGACAATCCGCTTCTTCCGCTACATTATTCGCATCCCCATCCCAAGTATTCGCTTTGCTGTTTACGGCATCTTCGACTTCCTGATTCCCTTGTATCTTGTTTTCTTCTGCAAGAACTCCCAGGAGTGGATAGCTTCCCATAAGCCCACCATGGGTGGCGCCCTCTTCATCTC
>CAVESN010000166.1:2414-3191 GCA_963618365.1 Bacteroides uniformis | reverse complement strand
GCATAAAGCGTTGCATCTGACAACAAAGCATAGTTGTCCCCTCTCTTGTAGACGACTTCCCCTCCTCTTGTATCTGCCCACCCCAAGAAGAACTTCTCGGTATCCCAGCATTCGTCTCCAGAAGGAAGGACAACTCCCTTTCTATCGACCATTTCGACTGTCTTCGAGGACTCTCCAAGGATACCGGAATCAAGAGTGATGACCACGTTCTCTACCCATATTGCATAGAGAGTGACATCGGTCGAGGAAGAAAAGCCTGCTCCCGCACGGTAGGAAACATCACCATCACTTGCCGTTGCCCAGCCTAAGAACATATACATATCCGTGGTCCATAGAGAATCTCCAGAAGGGAGTGAGATTTTCTCACCCTCGGCAGAATCAATCTTCCTGGCAGGTTCTCCAAGGATACCGGAATCAAGAGTTATCGTGATTGCGGCGGATTGTTTTTGCTCACAACCGGGAAAGAAGCTCAAAACGAGCAGGCAAAAGAGCACAAGCAGGTAGTGTTTCCTCATAAGGGAAGCCTACCCCCCCCCCAGCCGGTTCGTCAATACTTTTCCTTATGGAATAGTGAGTTACTTGGCAAACTCTTTTTCTACGAGCTCTGGCAAAGCTTTTTCCTTCGCCGCTTTGGAGCTATCTGCTTGCACAAAGTGGGAATAAGGAAGAAGGGAGGGATCAAAGCCAAGGAGATAGTTGGTTGCAATCAGAAAGATGATCCGGGTGGGAGCCATGCCATAGACTTGCTTCTCAAAGATGTGGCGGAGTCTCTGTTTG
>CAVESN010000166.1:0-2404 GCA_963618365.1 Bacteroides uniformis | reverse complement strand
CTCTGTTTGTCATCGAAATACATCCTCTTCATGGTTTCACTTCTAAAAAGCCTCTTGACGATTTCGGCGATGAAGAGACCCGACTTCATGTAAAGGTCGGCAAATGTCTTCTGCGGATCGTCGAAGCACCCCGGATTCTCCTTCTCCAGCATATCCACCATCATCTTCACCACGCTCTTGGGCGTGAAGATCTGGTTGGTGCGCTGGGGAGGGATGTAGTCGAAGATATCCTCCTCCGACTCTTCATCGAAGTAATTGGCAAGCCGTTTCTTCAGGTTCAAAAACTCCTTCACGGAATCATCAAAGACCACTGGGTCGAAAAGATTCCCCTTGAATTGCTTATGCACTCCCTTATCGTCGGTATAGGGGCCACCGTCACGCAAGAACCTGAATTGGGAAAGGGAGATGCCAGTGACTTCCTGGAATACCGAATCTTCAACAATCGAGTCGAAATTGGCCAACGTGATTTCCCTTTCGTCACTGCCGTAGGCCATGAGGAAGGAGGGGATGGTGCGGGAGAAACCCTTGAGGCGGTCTTTGACCGTATCCATGATCTCATCCCTCGCCTTCTCTTTGCTTGCTTGCTCGACAGTCTCGACGATTTGCAATGCGGCGGCTTTCCGAAATTCACGGACCCCAGAATTAATGTTCTCCTGTAAAGTCGTCTTAGCTTCCTGCCTCTGCATCTCAAATGCGTCATGGAGCTCGGTACGGGTTTTATATTTCCGCTCTCCCCTCTCAAAGGCGTCAAGTGCCTGCTGTTGTTGGGACTCTATGATCCTCTTCTGAATATCATAGTTCCCATAGGCTCTTTCAATCGTGCCATCGCTTTGTTCCTTGAGCCTGCCGGTAAGGAGCTTAACTGTCTTGGGCGTCATCTTGCTCCCATATTTCTCCTTGGCCAGCTGGACAAAGGGAGCCACTTCATGTGTATGGAACGCTCTCTTCAGATGCTCAATATCCTTGCGTTCCGCTTCCACATCCTTTGCCGCCTCGAGTTTCTCCCCCGCCTCTTTCAGCAAGGTATCCAATCCCTCCTCGTCGTACAACTTCGCCCCGAATATGTCTTGGGTTTGCCCGATGACCATATCCTTATCGGTATGGACATTCCCTTCCTCATCCACCCCAAGAGCTTTACCGGAAGCGGGTGTCACATCCACGGGATGCTGCTCCTTCACGAGAGGGAAATGGTTGATGATATCAATGATCTCCTGTGGCGCATGAAAGACATTGGCGATGTTCTGGAAGAGATAGTTGCTCATGAAGCAGCTACGCACCACCAGCTGGGAACGGATCTTCCGCGGGATGGAGAGGACTTTCTCGGCATCGAGCTCCACCATGCTCCCCTGTGCATCCTCTCCTATGACGGGAAAGAAATTGAGCAAGGTGCGCACATGCTGCTTCCTCTCATCCGAATTCCCTTTTCCTGCGGCAGTGTCCGCCGAAAGGTCGTTGGCGAACTCCTCGTAGAGGGTGAGCGTACGCGCGGGGTCGAAGTCAAACACATAGCCATTCTCCTTGCGCGAGAAATCGGTCCCGTTGGAGACGAGCCACGGATTCTGGGCACGGAAAGCAGCCTGCATGTAAAGCGCGGGGCTCTTGAGGTTGCATAGCATCAGCACCGCCGTCCACTCGGGGATGGTCACCCCTGTCGTCAACTGGCCGACCGAGAGGGTGATGGTCTTGTCATTGCCTGCGATTGCCTGGCGTACCCGGGTAAACGCCTTCTGCATCTCATCCTGGTCGTCAAGCTTTCCGTCACCGGCTGCAAGTACTACCTTGTAGGAGCCAAAGACGGGATGGGCTTCCAGCTTTCGCGCCAAGGCCTTGGCGCTGTCCACCCGGTTAAGCAGCCAGAAGGTGTGCTTGAGCTCATTGCGCAGGCTCTGGGTGGAGAAGGGATACTTTTCGTTATGGACAAGCGCGTCCAAAAACTGGTTAACCGCATCTTCATGGACGAAGACGGAAGCGCCTCGTTCCTGTTTCGTCTCGAAGAACTCGTTGAGGTCAAAGGCGAACTCCGCTTCTTCCCCGTCGATCTCCTTTCCCGCACGGATTTCCGTCTGGACGATTTGCGACATCTGGTAGGTGAACAGACAAAGTCGGGGAAGGTTGGCATAGGGACTTGACGGATCATCGGCTCTTTTGCGCTTTGCTTCCTGCTCATCGGCATAAGTCCAGTTGTAGATGGCATTCTCCGGGAACTTGTCGTTTGCAAGCGCCTTGAAGGGAGTCCCGGAGAGATGGAGGGTGAATTTGCGCTTGATATGGTCAAAAGCCACATCGGTCTTGTAGGTGTCCACCCCTTCGTGCGCTTCATCTATGACAAGAAGATCCCATAGGGTATCAGCCACTTCGGCAAGCTTGTTGAACTTGCCTCCGAAATAGATGGATCCCTTTAGGT
>CAVESN010000165.1:1995-3207 GCA_963618365.1 Bacteroides uniformis | reverse complement strand
TTTCGGGAGGACATTGCCGCCAAAGACCACTCTGCCTCAGAGGGGAGGAAGACTTCCTTGCCACTTTTTACGGAAAGCCAGTCGCAGAACGCTTTTGCCGCTTCGAAATTGACGCCTGTTACCGCCCGGTTGTCCATGGAGGAAATTCCATCAAGGTATCCCTCTATGGGGGCTGCATCTTTTCTCCATGCAGGGTTCTCTTCCATGAAGAGGGCCCATTGACTGCGTGTTACCAAAGTGGTGGCTATCGCAAAGCTCTTCGTGGTTACCTTGATGCCAGCAATGGCATAGTCTTTGGAACGCTCTCCCATGACAAATGTCGTCTCAGGGTAAGAAATTCCCGTCTGGGAGAAAGATCCGAACTCCAAAAGTGTCCGTTTTCCCTGCACATCGATGTTTGCTGCTGGTTCACCCATAAAATAATTTTGACCAAAAACCTCGATCGCTTTTTGATAGAGGGGATCGTTACAGGGTATGCTCTTCGCTTCCTCTGCCATCTCCTTCGATCCAATGAAGGAGGATGCGAGTACAAGCAAGTCGTACTCTTGGACACCAAGAGAATCCATGTCACGCTTCAGGTTGGAAAAAAGGGGAGGGTAGATGGTAACGTTGTCATACTGTGCGATGGCGCTATATCGCGCAATCTCATCAAGATCGAAGCAAAGGATTGCTTCTTTCTCTCCCTCGGAGATTGTTTCGAGGGAAATGTGCTCATCCTGGGTGCGGTGGATGAGCCAGGTAAGAAGAATGGGATGACCAATAGTGATCTGCTTCCGGCCAACGATCTGGTCTGCTTTTTTCACAGTAGCCAAGTGGTTCCCGCTGCTCACAAAGTATTGGTAGTCGGCGGGACCTTGATACACATCGTCAATCCAGAGTCCGGCATCACTTACAGGAGATGAGAAATTAACGTATTTCCCACCTTGCATAATCCCCGGCATAAGTGCGACAAGGAAAAAAGAAAAGATGATTATTACGACATATAAAGCAAGGAGATATATGCCAGGCCTGATGCCAAATATCGGCTTGAGTTTTACTGGCTCCACTTCGGGAAGTTCGCGTTTCTTTCTCATAGCGTTCTCAAGGTACTTTTTGCATGCCAACTTGTCAACCGAGAGTGGGTTGTGCTAGTTTTGGACTATGGAAAAAGCCCTTTCCTTCATAGAGCAGAAGACAGAATCCTTCCTCACCTACCGAAAAGCTGTGAAAAGA
>CAVESN010000165.1:0-1985 GCA_963618365.1 Bacteroides uniformis | reverse complement strand
CCCTCCATGGTCCACACCCTCGAGATCGGCGACAGGGTGTTCGTGGGAAAAAACAGCTACGGAACGGAGCTTTACTCAGCAGGTAAGAAGATTTTCACCGATAACCGTGTGGTGCACAGGGACAATGTCATAACCTTCTACAACCCTGAATATCCCAACAAGGGGGTCTTCTTCAACGTGCTATCCCAGTTCATCTACAGCGGTACCTTCACCCTTGTGAACATCGACCGCAATGAGGACGGTTCTCCTGCGGAGAGACTCTTGGTCAAAAGGGCAGTTGGTTTTCCCGGGGAGGTTGTCAAGTTCGAAGAGGGAAACGTGCTGTTGCGAAAAGCAGGCTCCTGTACGTTTGTGCCGGAGAACGATTTGAGAGCTGAGTGCTCTCTTTCCCTTGCGCCACACCGCACAGTCGAGGAATCCTCCTACAAGGGGATTAAGGCATGGGGAGCGCTTGCTGGATGGCAGGATAGCGGACTCGGTTTCAACCAAGCACCCTCCCAAATAAAGCAAACCTACCAGGAGACCATGGCGGACAAGAGCTATCCCGATGACATGTACCAGTTCGAATACTCGCGCACGAAGACGCTGTCCCTACTTGATCCTACCGATTCCCTTCTTCGCAGCGATTATGCCAAGTTTGCGAATGGAATCTATGTGGGACAGAAACAGGTGCTCCCCTTGGGGGACAACCGCGATGACAGCAGGGATGGAAGATACTTCGGTCCGGTGTGGCAAAAGAACGTCAACGGGAGAGTGCTCTTCCGTTTCTGGCCACTAGGTAGAATCGCTTATCTTGGAAACAAGTGACTTCCCTCTACCTCCACATACCTTTTTGCAAGGCAAAGTGCTCTTATTGCGCATTCTACAGTGAACCCAGAACCCATTGGGAAGGTTCTTGGCCATCCTATGTGAAAAGGATGGCCAAGGAGATCATCCTCCTTCGGGAAAAGCTTGGAAGTTTTGACACCATCTTCTTGGGGGGAGGGAATCCCTTAAGCCTTTCCGCCGATGCGCTTCTTTCCTTGCTCTCAGCTGCAGGAAAAAGCAGGGAGACCACTATTGAGACAAACCCGGAAACATGGGACGATTCCTATATAGTACTTCTGGATAAGGGACTGGTGAACCGGATCAGCATGGGGGTGCAAAGCCTGGAGGGTGCCACCTTGCGTACATTGGGCCGAACTTCCACACTCGATGAGACACGTAAGGGGGTCGAATCCCTTGCAAGACTGAGACAGCGCTACCAGTTCCAAATCAACTATGACTTGATAACTTGCGTGCCCAGACAGACACTCTCATCCTCCATCAACGATATAGACCGTATTCTTTCCCTTTCTCCCTGTGACCATATCTCCCTGTACTGTCTCACCGTGGAAGAGGGAACTGCGATGGAAAGAAGAATCGAAAACGGTCAGCTTAGGCAATGGAATGAGGATGAGCAAGCAGACAGGCTTTTCACTCTTTGGGACCATCTTGGCAAAAAGGGTTTTGAACATTACGAGATAAGCAACTTCGCAAAAGGAGGCTGCTACTCGTTACACAATCTCCACTATTGGCATCTCGACCCCTATGTGGGACTAGGAAGCCACAGTGCGGGAAGAATGCGTAGTCGGGAGGGAACATGGGTGGCAACCTTCAACACTCAGGATTTGCATCACTACGCTAAGGGAAATCCAGGGGAAGGATATGCAATTGAAAGATTGTCTAGGAGGGAGGAAATTGAGGAGTACCTCATTGGCGGGTTGCGCATCAGGTGGGGAATCGACAAACAAAGGTTCCAAAAGAGGTTCTCAAAATCTTTCGACGAGCTTTTCTCTTCCCAAATAGTCACATTGCCTGGAGAATGGTATGTAAATAACCGAGAGTATTTCGCACTCACAAAGAGAGGAATGATGGTGGAGGAGGGGGTGCTTCGCACTCTGGTGGAGGCACTCTGACCATTCTTGACCATATGAATATAGGTATTGTAAAGTAGCTCCGTTACA
>CAVESN010000164.1:608-3212 GCA_963618365.1 Bacteroides uniformis | reverse complement strand
CAACGGCGTGCGCGTCGAGATGGAGATGGAGCAGAAGAGGGTTCGCTGCAAGGAGGACGCCGACAAGATATATTCGATAGCCATCCTCCGTGTCTGCGATGCGGGGATAAAGGACTACCAGCTGAAGGCGGAGTACGAGGAGTCCTTCCTGAGCGAGGAAATCCCCGGCGTCGCGCTTTCGAGGAACACGGTCTGTGGCTTCATCAACAACCTTGGGAAGAGCTATTCCCGCATAGTGAGCTTCATGCAGTACAAGGTCTCCTCCGTGTGTGACGGCCACCATCTTCTGATAGACGGCACGCTCAAGTCCGATGAATCGAGCGTCAACAGCCTCTCGGAGTACTCGAGGAAGGCGAAGGACAAGGGGAAGAAGAAGGACATCAGTCTTCTCTATGCGTTTGACTTGGAGAAGATGGAGCCAGTCGCATCGAAGTGCTTTCCCGGGAACATGCTGGATCTGACCGCTTACGAAGGGTTCGTTTCCGAATACAAGATAACGAAGGGAATACTGGTTGGAGACAAGGGGTTCCCCTCGAGCAGCATAGAAGCCTTCATAAAGGAGAACGAGGGCCTCCACTACATCAATCCGCTGAAGCGCAACAGCGCGTACATCGGGGAGCTTGGCCTTTACGGCTACCAGGGGATATTCGGGGAAAACAACATTTCATACTGCAAGGCAAAAAGCACGCGGGAAGACGAGGGCGACAAATGGCTCTATCTCTTTAGGGACAACAGGCTCGCCCAGTGCGAGGAGAAGGCGTGGCTTGAGAAGAGGAAGAAGAGCGGAGATTTCGACAACAATGAATGGGATGGGGCAAAACCACAGTTCGGTACGATCCTCCTGGAAAGCGACCTCGACCTGGATGCACAGGTCATATATGCCGCATATTCGGAGAGATGGAAGATTGAGCTTGTGATGCGCTACTACAAGAGCGCTTGCGGCCTTGACGAGACAAGGGTCCATGATGATTATTCCGTCATAGGCAGCGAGTTCATCAATTTCTTCGCATCCCAGATTTCCGCAAGGCTGATCAACCTCCTGGACAGCTCAAAGCTCTCCGAGAAATACTCGTACAGCAGATTCATGAGAATACTTGGGAAAGCGAAGAAAGCAAGAGCAGAGAACGAGAGCAGCTGGTACCTTGTCAAACTTAGCCCTTCATACGTTGACGTTCTTCAACGGGTTGGGCTCGTGGAAAAAACCACACTGAAGGCACCGTTGAAGCGTGGTAGACCCAAAAAGAAGGACATATAGTCTTACTCGTTGGGAAAGTATTATTAAAGTAAGTTTTCTTCTCGGACATGCAAATCTTGAAACGACGATGAGGTACCTCGACATCAGCGAGGAGAGCAAGATTGAAGCTCTTGCTACTCTGGAGACAGAGACTGACAAGCAAGAAACAAAGAAATGGAAGGATGAAAACCTCTTAAATCTGCTTAAGCAGATGACTGGGTAACGTCCAATATAGGAAACGAAATCCAAACTTTTGCAAGTCTGATTTCTATTCAGGAGAAAGAGTTCTCTTCGAAAGTTTGGATTTTGTTCTGGTTTGGATAA
Source organism: Bacteroides uniformis (assembly GCA_963618365.1). Taxonomy (GTDB): domain Bacteria; phylum Spirochaetota; class Spirochaetia; order Sphaerochaetales; family Sphaerochaetaceae; genus RUG023. The sequence continues at coordinate 1,654 of CAVESN010000164.1, read as the reverse complement.
CCTTGCAAATCCAAAAGTTTTGATTTGCAAGGGCACACTATGTGGTAGACAAGATTCGTCACGCAGTGCGACCCATGCAAATACTCGCTTTCCCTCATCCTCAGCCCCCTCGGCCTCCATTATACCATTCCGGCCGAGGCTTCCACGCGGCAAGCCGCGGGGTATCCCTCCTCCCATCAGTGCGAATAAATCTATGTGCACTGCCCATGGGGTGGCAGAGTACACCTATCCTTAAACACTGTTCCAAAGCCCGGAACACATGAACTTCCAGACCAAGAACCAGATTATGTCGTCCAACTTCCCACAAGTTTGTAGTTCCCAGTGGTACTACAAGAATCACTGATGATTATATTTGTGCTGTTAACATCAGTGTTACCTACCATGCCACCAGTCTTACCGTCAGTACCCGTAATTACACCGGTATTTTTGCAATCTGTAAGTTTTATTGGAGTTCCACATGAGTTGTTGTCATGATCTCCTATCAATCCTCCGGCAGCATTCCCGGTTGCGGTAATCGAGCCAGAGTTTGTAAAGCCGGTTACAGTCAGCCGTCCACCTCTTGCAGCCAAACCTCCGGCGTTGTAGCCTTTGATGTCTCCATAGTTCTCGCAATCTGTAATTGTCATTACATGAGCACAATATCCAACGAATCCGCCAGCACCTCCACCATCATTACTTGTCGTAGAATTGCAAGTTACATCACCATAGTTTTTACAATTGATTATTGAGCGTTTATTTGCATCGTCATTTGGTTTTCCTGTCTTTGATTTAGTAGCAACTACAAAGCCCGCTACTTTGGTTTGTCCGCTAGTCAATGTACTTGTTACATTCACATAACTAATTACATCTTCAATTGTTCCGCCTGCATCCAGTCCACCAACTACACCCGAAGAATCGGTGGCATTGATCTCACCTTTGACAGTAAAATTCTCAATGGTTCCATCCACATACCCGAACAATGCTCTGTAGGAAGAGACTGACATATCATAATCAATCTTCAAGTTTGAGATTGTGTGTCCCTGGCCATCGAATGTGCCGGAGAAGAT
>CAVESN010000164.1:0-598 GCA_963618365.1 Bacteroides uniformis | reverse complement strand
GCTTGATAGTCTTTCCTGAGAAACTACTTATGATTGAGCAGCTAGCCGCATTGTCCAACGTTGTTCCATTCTCTCCGTCATTAACCAACTTGGCCAATCCTGCAAGCTGACTTGCAGTGGTCAAGGTAAACTCGGTCTGGTCTTCTTTGTACCAAGAGGTATCAACAGTGCCATCCCATGTGGATACCTTTGTCTCTGGTTCATTCCCCGAATTGTCGTCGCAAGACACGAACACAGCAGTAGCAACGAGTGCCATAAGAATAATCACAAATGACTTTTTCATTTTTGTATTCCTCCATATTTCCGATATCTAAATCCCCTCTTCTACGAACCGACCTTGTGTCATGTAAAAGAGAAAAGAATTTACTGCATTAGAGACGAAAAAAGACCATAGAACGGCATTGTCCTATGGTCTCTGTCTATTTGATGTGAGGAAGCAATTGTGTTATACGAGTTGTTGCTTAAGCCCCTATAGGGATACCCACCCCCGTAAGTAATTTCATATAACTGCAAAATTTATTCCCCATCAGTAGCTCCTACAATCGTAAGCGTCAAATCGTCGACCATAGCCGAGTGATGAAGGCTTGAAGATAATGGT
>CAVESN010000163.1:0-3274 GCA_963618365.1 Bacteroides uniformis | reverse complement strand
TTTCCCTGGTGAGCAGGTATGCCACGTAGGATGGTTGCTCATACTCCTCGTTGTACGAGAGCGTGTATCCCGTGTGGGTGACGATTTGTTCTCCGGGAATAGGGGCTGGTAGCTCAAGGCCTTGGATCCATACATCTTTTTTCCCCGTTTCCTCTTTCGGCTCCGGAGCAAAAATGAAAAGGAGCGCGAAAAGCACAAGGAGGATGCAAAGAAGGATGAGTATCCTTCTTCCCGTTTTGGCTCTTTTATTTCTGTTGTGTTTCCTGCGTCTTGCCATGGTGCAAAGTATAGGCCAGATACCACCGGCTTAACAACGAGGAGAAGGTGAGCGTGGCAACCAGTACCCCTAGCTCGGTGAAGGTTCCCGCCTTCTCCAGGGAGAGGAAGAGCGGATAGGTGCGTAGTGCGGTGGAACGATACCCTACAAGGAGAGAAATCACCAGATTGTTGGCCATATGGACCCCTAGTGAGTACCCGAATCCTCCTTCACAGAGGCTTTCCCATGTGCCCCAGAAACCGAATGTGGCATAGAAAAGCAGGACGATGAGGGGGTTTCCTTCCTTGAGCTCGATGTTCCCCAGGTGGGGGAGGATGAACAGGAGCGTGCAGAACAGGCTCCTCGCCATCCTGTCCGGCAGCACGTAGCTGGGGAAGATCCTCATCATGAACTCCTCGCTTGCGCACTGGATCGTGTTCATGACAAGCACGAGGAGCGCCATGGCGATGAAGGTAAAGGGCTTGGGGCTTTGCCAGACGAAGAGAGAGGGGTTGATGGCAATGCGGATCAAGGTGAAGAGGGTGAATAAGAGGGTCGCACAGAGAAACGGGACGAGGAATCTTCCGATTCTTGGTTGGTCGCTGATGCTGGCGATAAGAGGCTTTTGCAGGAGGAGACGGGAAGAGAGAATGACTCCGGCTGCCATGGCAAATGAACTTCCAATCGTGCCCATGTAGGTAGCGAATGGCTCGGGGAGTGCGAGAAGCTTAACCATATGGATGAAGAGGGGGGAGAGCAGAATCCATGAGAGGTAGGTAAGGAAGCATGCAAGAAGAGCCTTGAGGCGATAGGTTTCCATGGCAAAAGTATGGAACAAAGCAGTTGGAATCGCAAGCAAGAGGATGGTACACTTACCCTATGCAAACAAAAGCACTAAGCGCCGTTTACACTAGGGCTGTCTGCGACCATCTCTTTGTCCAGGCCAAGGCTTGCGACAGTCCTGCGTTGGTCTTTGACCCTTTGCCTTTGGAAAACTCTTCCATCCCCCATTGGAAGCGGCAGCTTGCTGCATATGCAAAGAGCTTTCAGCTCTATCCTCCCACAATTGCCCTTTGTGGCAATACGTTTGGCTTGGGAACAGACTTTGACGAGGCGTCTCGAGCTCAGGGAGTCAGCAAGCTCTATCACCTTCCCCCCTCCCTGAGGAAAGAGGATTGCCTCAGGGACAAGGTCGTGCTGCTTTTAAGCGCTCCCGCCATGCTTGGGCAGTACTTCTTCGAGGCAGGTGCTTTTGTCGCATTAAGCGGTGAAGGGGCGGAGGAAAGAGCCTCCCGCTTCAATTGGGAGGCCTGCATCACCCTTTCTCAGGCGTATCCCGGAAAAGACTTAGCCAGCAATATCGCCCTCTCTACCGGAGGGTTCGACCTTCTCGTAAGCTATGGGGAGAGAGCTTTCACCCAGGAGGAGTGGATGATGGCGGGGATTTTGGGAAGCACCATGGTCCATGTGGGAAATGTTGAGGAGAAAGGGGCGCATACGCTTCCTTTGGAGGATGAGGAACATATTTTCCAGCAGGTGATGCTGCTGGTGCAAAAAGGAGACAAGAAATGAAAGAATGGAAAAAGCTCGGATTCGGATGCATGAGGCTTCCGGTGGTGGACGGAAAGAATGAGCAGATCGATATGGAGAAGTTCTCGGAGATGGTGGAGAGCTTCCTCTCCCATGGCTATTGCTATTTTGACACCGCATACCCTTATCATGAGCAAACCAGCGAGGGGGCAGTCAGGAAGGTGCTGGTGGAGCGCCACGAGCGGTCTTCTTTCCTTCTTGCGGACAAGATGCCACTTCGGTTTGTCCAGAAAACGGAGGATTACCAAAGAATCTTTAACGAGCAGCTAGATAGGTGTGGAGTCTCCTACTTCGATTACTATCTGCTCCATGCCATGAATAAAGAGCGCTATGAGGATACCATGCGGCTTGGCGGGTTCCCCTTTGTGGAGACGCTGCTGAAAACTGGCAAAATCCACCACCTCGGCATGAGTTTCCATGACACGGCTGATGTGCTGGACAGAATTCTTGCAGAGCATCCTGAAATCGAGTTCGTCCAATTGCAGTTGAATTATCTGGATTGGGAAGATCCGAAAGTGCAGTCACGTCTTTGCTATGAGACTGTGCGTAAGCATGGCCGCAAGGTATGGGTCATGGAGCCATTGAAGGGAGGGCTTCTCGCAAACCTTCCCCCTGTGGCGCACGCCATGCTTGGAGGGGGAAGCGATGCTTCTTGGGGATGCCGCTTCGTCTCCCAGCTCGAGGGAGTGGAGATGGTGCTCAGCGGCATGCATACATTGGACCAAATCGAAGAGAACGTTGCCATCTTCGACCATCTTAGTGCGCTGAACGGGAGCGAGATGCAGAAGATAGGGAAGGTGGTTGACTATTTGAAGAAGACAGTCAAGATTGGGTGCACCTCCTGCCGCTACTGCGTTGCGGGATGTCCCAAGCAGATTGAAATCCCCAAGTTCTTCGAATTGTACAACCAGGAGGCGTTGTTCCCCGCCATGCATGCAAGGTTCCAGAACAACTACGACACCCAGCCCCACAAGCCAAGTGAGTGCATACGATGCCGCAAGTGCATGGGCGCATGCCCCCAGCATCTTGCCATTCCCGACCTTTTCTTGGATGTGAGAAAGCAATTCGCCGACAACGTGTAAGCTTTGCTGACGGGGATTACATTCTGATTGACAATTCGCTAGCATTTATGTATCCCTATATCTAGGAGAGCATGAAATGGGGGATAAAATGAGGGGATATAGCAATTTGCTTACCGGGGGGGGGGTATTCTCGTGTAAAAGCAAGCTTCTTTCCTTCTCGCCTAAAAAAACTCACATGTAATTTGCAATGGCTACAAGACGAGCATGTCCTGTGGCCTTTTTTGCGTCTCTCATGCAGTTCTTTTCTCTTCCACATGACGTGGGATTGAATATCTGGATATTGGAAAACGGAGGTAAGCGTCAAATCGTCGACCATAGCCGAGTGATGAAGGCTTGAAGATAATGG
>CAVESN010000162.1:0-3328 GCA_963618365.1 Bacteroides uniformis | reverse complement strand
TAATTAATTAGCGCATCCAAATCATGACAAACACATGATCCACCAACGATCAAAGGGGGAAATGTGCCTCTGAAGCAGATTTAATACAAGAAATGAATTCCTCGTCAAAAATCAGTTACATATCTCCCCAAAATAGAAACTGATTGTTGAAAGAATCCTTTCAGTTATTGGTGTTTCGTACTAAAGATATGAAGTAATCCTTTTCTTTGATAGTGAATTATATTCAAGAATGTTTAAAAACAAGTAGAAACAATTTAGAAACGATTTTAAAACTATATAGCAAAATGCTAAATTAATATAATTACTTATTTTCTTTCATAGCTATCAGCTTCTTAAGTTGTGCTAACTTGTCGCTCAACGCTTCGCTTGTGGTCAGTGCGTTCGGGTCTTCTTCGCTCAGCAACGATTCTGGAATTTCCTTGATAAATCGAGATGGCAAGCACTCGATGAGCGTTCCTCCATGCTCCCGTCTGAGGCAGGAGGAGATGATAAGATTCTTTTTTGCCCTTGTGATGGCCACATAGAACAATCTTCGCTCTTCATCGATGTTGTGAGGATCTTCCTCCAGTGCACGCCTATTGGGTACGTAAGGCTCTTCTATGGCTGCGAGAAACACGGTATGCCATTCAAGTCCTTTTGATGCATGCATAGTCATGACATTGATTTTCCCCATGGTGTCCCCTTCATCGTCATTCGCATCCAGACTGATCAGCGTGAGGAATTGGAGGATGGATCCCTGTTCATGCTTTTGCTCGAACCTTTGCAGTTTCTTGCAGAAGATCTCAATCCCTTTCATCTGGTATTTGATTTTTTCCGGGGAGGAGGATTGTGTGGAAAGGTAGGACTCATATCCTATCTGATTGACAAGCCGCCTTAAGAGGAAGCTTCGGGTTCCCTGCTCTGCTTGGGAAAATTCATATTGGTAATCCTCAAGCATCTTGCAAAAACGCTTGAGGATATCCCGCGTGGATTGCGGGATGGAAGCATCCTCGCTGAGCCCTATTCTCTTTGCGGCGTCGAAAAGAGAGCAATCAAAGGTATCGGCCACCTTGCGGATTTTCTCGATGGTCGCCCTTCCTATCCCGCGGGTGGGAGTGTTCACTATGCGCAGGAAGTTCACGTCATCATCCAGGTTCGAGATGACTTTGAGGTATGCAAGGATATCACGAACTTCCTTGCGGTCCAGGAGATTTGGTCCACCTGTGATATTCAGGGGGAGGTTTCTTGTTTCCAGCTCCTCCACTATACTGTCCATGAGCCTGTTGGTGCGTACCAGAACCGCAAAGTCATCAAAGGTGAGTTCCTTGTTGCTTCTCATCGATGCTTCGATTTGATTTGCGATTGTCTTGGCTTCCCAGATGGCATCGGAAGGGTGAATCAGCGCTATGATGCTTCCCTTCTCTCCATGGGTCCAGAGTTTCTTCTCCTTGCGCTGCTTGTTGTGGATGATAAGGTCATTTGCTGCCTGGAGTATGGTGCCGGAGGAACGGTAGTTCTCCTCAAGTTTTACTTCCAGCCGCTCGGGAAAATCTTTCTCGAAGAGCAGCAGGTTCTGATAGTTCGCGCCTCTCCAGCTGTAGATGCTCTGGTCATCATCGCCAACGACACACAGGTTGCGATGGAGCATCGCTATCTGGCTCACCAGGCGGTATTGGCAGAGGGAAGTATCCTGGAACTCGTCCACCAGTATGTACTGGTATCGATTTCTAAGCTTCTCAAGGACTTCAGGTTTTTTCTCAAAGAGCTGAAGGGGGAGGGTGATGAGGTCATCGAAGTCAACAGCATTGTACGCCTTGAGCATCTTCACGTATTCCCTGTAGAGGATGGCCATCTTCTCGTTCCCGTTGGGGTCAAGTTGCGACCGGCTTGTCTTTATGTCGCTGAAAAGTTGCCCTACCTCCCTCAGGTCGTACCTGGACGCATCATCCCCCCCTTCGGTGAGCATCCCGTGTATAAGGGCAAGCTTGTCGTTGGTGTCGTAGATGGTGAAATTGTTCTTGAATCCGAGATGCTGGATGAACTGCTTGAGCACACCGAGACCGAAACTGTGAAAGGTGGTGGTCGCAAGATGTTTCAGCGGCTCATCGGTGAGTGTGCGGATTCTCTCGGCCATCTCCCTTGCTGCCTTGTTGGTGAAGGTGAGTGCAAGGATGTTCCTTTCATCGATACCCTCCTCAAGCATGCTGGCAATCCGGTAGGTAAGCATGCGGGTCTTCCCGCTTCCTGCTCCTGCGATGACTAAAAGAGGACCATGGTGCGTGGACGCGGCTTTGCATTGCTCAGGGTTGAGCTCGTGAGTAAGGTCAAAATGTCGCATGGGTCAAATCCGTTTGATGAAGATGGAACCAACAGTAGAGCCACCGAGGAGGACTAATGTGACTATAAGGGAGGCAATTGCCACTCCGAGGATGATGGAAAGAAGGGCTTTGTGTCTCGGTATTCCTAAAAGCCAGGCGGCAAGCGCTCCCGTCCATGCTCCTGTCATGGGAAGAGGTATGGCAACAAAGACCATGAGCCCCCAAAACCCATATTTGTCCACCGATGGTTGGACCTTTTTGCGTGATCGTTCTATGAAGCGGTCGAACGACGTGCGATACCATGCAAAATGGGCGTAAAGCCCCTTGTGCAAAGTGGCAAGAAACGTCCATGCAAACACGGGTGCTAGCATGTTGGAAATGAGGCAAAGGGGAATCAGCTCATAAAGGGGAATATGGTTGAAGTACCCATAGGGAATTCCTCCCCTCAATTCACTGATAGGGATGAATGAGAGAAACATGCTTACTAGCAGATCGACGTTCATTGCTCCTCCGGTATGACGGGACAAGTATACAGAGTGAGAGAGCTTTATGGAACAGCGGTTGTGTGAATCGCTCCTACAGGGCATAGTTCATGGCAGCAATAGCATCGCACGCATTTCTTCTTGTCAATCTCTATCTGAAGGCGCATGGTCAAAGCCTTCGCAGGACAGATTTCAATGCACCGTTTGCATTTGATGCACCTCCTGGCATCAAAGGAGGGTGCTTCTCGCTGGGAAGGATGATGGAAATGCCTCGTAAGGAAAGGAAGGAGCAAATCCTTGATGAGATTGGTTTTTTTCTGAACTTGTATCCGCTTGAAATCTGATATGGATAGCGAGCAGGCATCAAGTAGCGGGTAGCTGGGAGCTTCCCCTAGGTGATGGTTGCGTGCCGCTTGTATGGCGGGGATATCCTTTGGATCATACCCCATGATTTCGGCTTGTGCCCAATCAAGCGCAAGAGGATCATCACTACCCAAAAGGAGTCCGATATGGCGTACTTCTCCATTCGCGGGTCCGGCTCCTTCCATC
>CAVESN010000161.1:0-3329 GCA_963618365.1 Bacteroides uniformis | reverse complement strand
CTAGCCCCTTGAAGAGTTCCCTCTTCCCCTGGAAAATCGCCTCAAGGGTGCTCAGGGCAAGGCTCTTGCCGAAGCGGCGGGGGCGGGAGCAGAAGTACTCGAAGTCCCCGGTAATTAGCTCGTACAGCAGGGCTGTCTTGTCCACATACAGCTTGCCCGTGGTGATCAGCTTCTCGAAGGAACTGGTGGATGTGGATATCTTCTTCATGCGCGTCTCCATCTTGTTACATGGTAGCAACATTTTCCTGAGAACGCAAAGCGCATGCTTCGCTACGCAAAGGTGGGTCTGTTGCCATGCATGATGGGGTGTAGTATAGTCTCCCCTGTGACGCTGATTTGCCTCCCGGCTTGCAGGCGTCAATAAATAATATGGCTAAAAGGGGAGAATCATTTTCTATTCTTCTGCCCTCTTCTGCCTAAAGGAAGGGTTTCATGTTGGAAAAGGGACTTCACATCTTCACTTCCGAATCGGTAAGTGAAGGACATCCTGACAAAGTTTGCGACCAGATTGCCGATGCAATACTGGATGCTTGTCTCAAGGAAGATACATCGTCACGCGTTGCCTGCGAGGTCTTCGCTACGACCAATACGGTGGTCGTCGGGGGAGAAATCACCAGCAAGGCGGTTCTTGACGTGGACTCAATCGTCCGTAAAGTTGTGGCTGGGATCGGCTATACGCAGCCACTTGAAGGATTCGATGCGGAAAGCCTCACGGTTCTCAATCTCACCAAGAAGCAAAGTCCAGACATCGCGCTCGGGGTCGACGCCGACACCAGCAAAAGCGGAAAGCAAGGCGCAGGAGACCAAGGGATGATGTTCGGATTCGCATGCGATGAAACGGCAGAGTTTATGCCCATGCCAGTCATGTGCTCCCATGCGCTGCTCCGAAAGGCAACTGTTTTGCGCAAGAGCGGAAAAGCTCCTTTCCTCCGACCCGATGCGAAAAGCCAGGTTTCCGTTATCTACCAGAACGGGAAGCCGATTGCCATCGACAGCGTCGTCCTCAGCCACCAGCATACAAAGGAGACCTCGGAGAAGCAATTGCAGGAATTCCTGCAAGAAGAAGTGATCCGGCCAGTACTTGAGCCGACCGGCATGCTGACAAACAAGACAAAGTATTACATCAATCCCACCGGACGGTTTGTAATCGGAGGTCCTGCAGGAGACACGGGTGTCACGGGAAGAAAGATCATCGTGGACACCTATGGCGGCATGGGCCGTCACGGGGGTGGCGCCTTCAGCGGGAAAGATCCGTCGAAAGTTGACCGCAGTGCGGCCTACATGGCCCGTTTTGTCGCGAAGAACCTTGTGGCCGCGAAACTCTGCTCAAAATGTGAAATTCAATTCAGCTATGCAATCGGTGTTCCCGATCCGATTTCCATCTTCGTCGATTCCTTCGGCACGGGATTGGTAAGCGATCAGGAACTGGAAGAGATTGTCCGAAAGAACTTCGATCTGACTCCGGAAGGGATTATCAAGGAACTTGACCTCTTGAGACCCATCTACCAGGCAAGCGACACGTATGGCCACTTTGGGAGAGTCGATGTTCCCTGGGAGAGAATCATCACCCTGAAGCACTGAACAATCCTTGACGGGTTTTCAAAAGCAAGAGGCCATGGTCAATTGTCTTGATCACGGCCTGTGTTTTACCCGACGGCGGGATACCATTACAGATGGAACGGAACGTATCCTGCAAGCTTCATCGGCAAAATCAAAGAGATCGCAGGGATGTAGGAAACCAGCATCACCAGATATGCATAAAGTGAAGGACCGCGTGGCGGCCCCTCACTACTCTCTTTTCTTTAATTCTCTTTTTCTCTTTTCCCGTTATCCCTTGATTCCTGTGGCAGCAATGCCTTGGACATAATATTTCTGGAAGAAGAGGAACATGATCACCATCGGAACCACCGATACCACAAGGGATGCCATGATCGGACCATAGTAAATGGGCGGTTCAGTGAAGAATGCCTGAAGTCCCAGCTGGACGGTTCTCTTCGATTCGGACAAGGTCACCAGAAGCGGCCACATGAAATCGGACCAATAGGCGACATAATCCAAAATCAGCACGGTGGCAAAGACCGGGCCGGAGATGGGAATCACCATTTTGAAGAAGGTCAATATCGGTCCTGCGCCATCGATTTCCGCCGCCTCAATCAATTCATCCGGCACATCAAGGAAGAACTGACGGAACAGGTAGATGTCAAAACAGCGTGCCACAAAGGGAACAATCAGCGCAAAGTACGTGTCATTCCAGCCAATCTTGTAGACAATCCAATAGAGGGCGAGGATGATGCTCTCCAGAGGAAGGACGAAAAGCGCAATCACAAGAGTGAACAGAAAGGCTTTCCCCTGGAAGTGGAACTTCGCAAGCGCATACCCGCACATCGAGTTGACCAGCAGGCTGAGAAAAACAAGGATCGTCACATAGAAGACGCTGTTGCCGATACATGCGAGAAGATTGCTGCGCTGGAAGACCGTGACATAGTTGGCAAGCGTGAAATCCAAAGGAAGAAATGCGACGATTCCCTTGGTGAGGTCGCTGAAAATCCTGCTCTCCGGCTTCAGGGATGAGGAGACCATCCAAAGAAGCGGAGAGAGGTACAACAGTCCAAGCAACGTGTTGATAAGATAAATCCAAAGGATTCTGGTTTGTTTTCTTGTCATTTCAAATACCTCACTTTTGCCGGATGATGCGCTTCATCGTCAGCGACATGGTGACAACGATGATGAAGAACAGGACGGAAATGGTGGAAGCATAACCGATGTTGCGGAACTGGAACCCTTGCTGGTAGATGTAATAGGCAAGCGTCTTGGTGGACTCTTTCGGTCCTCCTTGCGTCATCACGTACGGCTGGGTGAACAGCTTCATTGCGGCAATCATGGTGACCTGGACCACGAATATCAGCACGTTCTTGATTCCTGGAACCGTCACATGCAGAAATTGCTGGAAAGAGGAGGCTCCATCCATCTCCGCAGCCTCATACAGCTCCCCGGGTATTGCCTGCAGTCCCGCAAGCAATATCATCATATGGTATCCGGCGGCATGCCATCCGCTCATGAAGATGATGGAGTTCATGGCGCTCTTCGGGTCATGGAGGAATGCACAGCTGGGTATGCCGAGCTTGGCCAATAGCGCATTCAGAAGACCTTGCGTGGGATTGGGATTGTAGATGAAGGTCCACAAGATGGAAACAACCGTGATGGAAGTCACTAGCGGAGTGAAGTATGCAACCCGGAAGATGCCGATCCCCTTCAGGTTCTTGCGTACCAGCAAGGCAAGCAGGAACGCCAAGGTATCCTGGTAGAGCACCACGACAACAGTAAAATAG
>CAVESN010000160.1:0-3351 GCA_963618365.1 Bacteroides uniformis | reverse complement strand
ATCCATGATGAGCTTCGTGCCACCGGTCTCCACCCAGTAGTTGGCAAAAGAGGTGCCACCCTCAGCAAAGAAAGTACCGATGGAGACGGGGTTGTACACAGTCTCCGCTCCCGGAGCGAACCTATATCCGTCGTACATCGCCTTCAACTTCTCAAGATAGTCTTCCCTTGTGAGTCCAGTAGCCTTGCACCCCTGTGCGATATACTCTGCGAAGTTTGTCTCAACCTCTTCTTGGGTAAATCCCAAGAGGCTTGCGAACTGTTCATCCATACTTATCTCATTCAGATTGTTCATCGAGGAGAAGATGCTCACCTTGGAGAACTTGGTCACACCGGTGATGAAACACATCTGGATCTCTTTGCTCCGTGCCTTGAGCACCGAGAAGAAGCCGCTGAGCACCTTGCGGATTTCCTCGACATCCTTGTCGTACATGTTGTCGGATAGAGGCTTGTCGTACTCGTCCACCAATACGACAACCTTCTCTTTCTTCGCAAGCTCGAGAATCAGGTAGTTGCACACCTCATTGTAGTCGTAGTTCCGGGTGAAGGAGACATGGTATTTGTCTGCAATGTCCAGCAGCATGTTCCTGATCTGATTCCGGAGGCTGGGGATGTCTATGTAGGTGATTTGGCCGAAATTCACATGAATGACAGGATATTCCTTCCAGTCGTAGTCCATGCCATTTATGGCAAGTCCCTTGAAGAGCTCCCTCCTGCCTTGGAAGATGGCCTCAAGGGTGCTGATGGTTAAGGATTTGCCAAACCTGCGTGGACGAGCCAGGAAGAAGAATGAAGAGCCACACGTAAGGAGATGATGGAGGTATCTTGTCTTGTCGACATACACATTGCCATTCTCAATAAGCTTTTCAAACGAGTTGGTACCTGTATCGATTGTCTTCATTCGCTTCCTCCCCGGGATGATTCCGTATCGGTTTCTTTCCTGGGTTCATGATACCCTATCCTGAAGGAGGAGACAAATGAACGTACTCTACGCCTCGTAGCGGTAGAGGAAGTGCTTGGTCCTGGCATTCTTCGGGTTTTCAAAGACCTCTTGTGGCGTTCCCTCTTCGACAATCACGCCACCGTCCATGAAGATCACCTGGTCGCTGACCTCTCGTGCGAAGCTCATCTCATGGGTGACCACCACCATCGTCATCTTCTCCCTGGCAAGGTCCTTGATTACTTTGAGGATTTCCCCTGTGAGCTCAGGGTCAAGTGCGCTGGTCGGCTCGTCGAAGCAGAGCACGGTGGGCTCGAGCGCGAGCGCTCGTGCGATGGAGACGCGTTGCTGCTGCCCTCCAGAGAGCTGGCAGGGGTAGGCATCAGCCTTCTCCTCCAGCCCCATTTTTTTCAGCAGCTCAAATGCCTTCGCCTGGGCTGCCACTTTGCTTTTCCCTAGCACATGGCATTGGGCTTCGGTGATGTTGGTCATGACGCTGAAGTGGGGGAAGAGGTTGAAATTCTGGAAGACCAAGCCGCAGGAGAGGCGGATTCTCTTCAGCCTCTCCTTGCTCGCATAGACCACTTTCCCTTCCGCATTCGTATGCACGAGGTTCTCGCCGCAAATGTCGATGCTTCCGCTTGTGACTGTCTCGAGGTGGGTGATGCAGCGTAGCAGCGTGCTCTTTCCGCTACCGGAGGGCCCTATTATGGAGAGGACCTGCCCCTTGGAGAGAGAGAAGGAGATATCCTTCAGAACTTCCAGACTTCCGAACTGCTTCTTTAGGTGGCTGACATTGATAATTGTTTCCATCCCTTTCTCCTTAGTTGTAGTAGTCCATCTTCTTCTCAATCCAGTCGAACCCCTTGGAGACTGCCCCATTCATGATGAAATAGAAGATGCCGGCGATGAAGATGGGGGTGGTGGAGAATTGGCGGGCCGCCGCATTTTGGGCAAGCCGGAAAAGCTCCGCGACTCCGATGGTCTGCGCCAGCGCAGTATCCTTGACCAGGGTGATCACCTCGCCTGCGAGGGAGGGGAGAATCCTCTTGAACACCTGGGGGAGGATGATGCGGAAGAATGTGTGCGCTTTGGTGAAACCCAGCACCTGGCTCGCTTCATACTGCCCCCTGGGGATGGATTGGAAACCTGAGCGGTAAATCTCGGCGAAGTAGGCAGCATAGTTGATCACAAAGGCGATGATGACGGCGGTAAAGCGGCCATAGGAGGCCTTGAAGAGATAATAGGGTGCGAAATAGACGAAAATCAACTGCAGGATCAGCGGGGTTCCGCGCATGATCATGATGTAGATGGAGACCAAGCCGCTTACCGTCTTGTGCTTGGACATGCGTCCCTTGGCCACCAGGAACGCAAGAGGAAGCGCGAACAGCAGCGTCAGGAAGAAGATTTCCAGCGTAGTGACGGTAGCTCCCGCCATTTGAAGTAGCATTTGTCCCATAGTAGGTCCTTCTTGATAACTGGCACAAGTGTAACCGATATTGCCTAACCTTGATAACACCTTGCGAGGAAGAAAAAGACCTTAGTCGGGTTTAGAGACAAAGCCGCCTAGAGAAGATGCCACGCTTCGTTTCGGGGTAACCGTCCTTCCTTGGGAATCTCCCATTGGAGCATGCTGTCAGCATGCCACTCTCTATCATGTGTTTCATCAGAAAAGGCCTCCGGAAACCCGGAGACCTTCGCATAGGATTCATAACCACCCTAATCTGAATTCTGGGTTACGTAGTCATATTCCACTTATACCAGAAAGCAGGGCGGAGACCAATTGTAGTAGTGGTATAATTTGATTCGGTAATACTGCCATCGGAGGAAGTAACATATTTAAAATAATTATTAGAATTACCTCTGGAACGCAACCACCAAGCTGTATCCGAACCATCTAACAACTTTGCCTTCCTGCTGCTATTAGTGGTGAAATAACCATTATCGCCCGTTCCTGCTTCAGTCTCAGAGAGGAGGAAGACAAAGTCCGTACCACCTGTATTGTCTCTCGAATGTGTCTCACCATCATCGACAGTTGTATAGGAAACCATATCCATATAACTAAAGTAATCATCCGGCAAATTATAAGTTTTGAAGAATCCTGAGTCAGAAGTATCGTTAAGGTATGTTTGGATATCAGAATCCATATAGACAGTGATAGCAGAATCATCATACGCTCTTGTCTCCAGTACATCCTGGCTTATGAGCAGGGCTCTATTATCCTGAGCTTTAAGTTCGAGTACCTTCCAAATAATTTCTGTCTTACCTTTTTTGCCGATGCTGATAGAGTCATCCGTGCTGGTAATAGCATCACCAAATGAGAGAATTTGTTTCTCCTCCCAGACTGCTTCAAGCTCGATGTCACCAGTAGTATCAGTTGAAATGGTATAGCTTGCATTAGCTGTTGTATCA
>CAVESN010000159.1:0-3364 GCA_963618365.1 Bacteroides uniformis | reverse complement strand
CAGCAGCAATGCGGTGCTCAACACAATAGCTTTCTTCATACGTAAATCTCCATTTATGGGAGAGGGATATGGAGATTGCCTCGTTTTTGTATTGGTGAAATAATGAAGTCGCAGTTTAATATTTCACAAAGGAGAATCCTGTGCTCTATATACAAAGGGAAGCGGAGAATGCGGTAAGGAGGGGAATGGAGCGGTTTCCCTCGGTTACCATCTATGGTCCGAGGCAGTGCGGCAAGACAACCTTAGCGCGACACATCTATCCGAACTTCACCTATGTGAACCTTGAGAACATGGCCGACGGTGTCCTTGCACGAAACGATCCTGCTGGCTTCTTCGAGAAGTACCATGAGCCGATGATCATCGACGAGATACAGGAGGCGCCGAACCTTGTATCGATGCTCCAGTACCGGATGGACACCATCGCAAGGCCCGGCATGTTCGTGCTTACGGGAAGCAGGCAGGCGGATCTGAGAAAGGCCGTCTCCCAGAGCCTGGTGGGGAGGACCTCCCTCGTATGGCTCTCTCCTCTCTCCATGGGGGAGATGAGGATGGCGGGGATTGCACCAAAGCGGGACGAGCTGATATTTGCAGGGCAGTTTCCCGGAGTCTACCAGAAGGCGACCGAGGTGGAGAGCTACTACCGTGACTATGTGAACCTTTATCTTCAGCGGGATGTACTAGGCAGGAACCTTGCGGACATGGACTCCTTCTATAAGTTCATGCAGCTTCTTGCCGGAAGAACGGGGCAATTGCTCGACTATGTGGACATCTCCGACGCGATAGGAGTCTCGGGGAAGACCATCAAGAGCTGGGTTTCCCTTCTCGTTGAGTCCCATCTCGTGCACATCCTGCGTCCCTGGTTCAGCAGCAGGGAGAAGAGGCTGGTGAAGACGCCGAAGGCATACTTCTGCGACACGGGACTCGTGTGCAGCCTGCTGGGAATCACATCCCCCCTGCAGGTGGCAAACGACAGGCTCATCGGATCCCTCTTTGAGACCCTGGTGGTGAATGAGGCGTTCAAGTCGGGACTGGATCCGAACCAGCTGTTCTTCTACCGCACGAGCCATGGTGTTGAGGTTGACCTTGTGGTGAGGGATGGCGTTGAGCTGCATCCCTACGAGATCAAGAGCGCATGCTCCATGAACGAAAGGTTCGGAACCCCGATGATGAGATTTCAGGAGCAATATCCGCAGGAATGCAAAGAAAGGACGGTCATCTACTCAGGGGATGACGTGCCATCATTCAAGGGGGTGCGCTATGTAAACTTCCTCAGCTGCGGGGAATGCTTCAAGAGGAAAGAGGAGCCGTTCGTGATGGACGTCACGAAGCTTGACAAGTAGCAAAAACAGCAACAGCCCGCCGCTTTGGCGGGCTGTAGGATGAACAAGTTTCCTGTTCGTCTTACCAGACGATGGTGACCTTCGGAGTGACGGTAACGCCAACCTTGTCCGCGGAGGCATCATTGAAGACTTCCACGTTGAGGTTGTAGGCCGCACCACCGAGGGAGTATCCGAGATCTCCACCGAAGAACCAGTAGTCGTCTGCGTTCTCGAGGTCGTTGTCTCCCACATACGCATCAAGGCTGATTCCCTTGTCGGCGAGGAAGTTGAAGTTTGCGTTGGCCTTCAAGTAATGAGTCGAAAGCTTGTCCCCGCTGTCCGGGTCATACACATCATACTGATACTCAACCCAGCCGTCGATGGCATCGACACCGCCACTCAGGTCGGCAGCCAACCTCATCGCATTGCCACCATCCTCTTCCGTGGTGTATCCGAAGACAGCGCCAGCGGCAAGCTTGAAGTCAAGCCCAACCATCTTTGCGATGTCGGCGTTGCCACTCAAGACAAAACCATGATCCTTACCACACGCACTGAGTTTGACGCCATCCTTGCCAGAAAGGTCTCCATCATCCGTAAATCCGGCATCGTTGTGCGCATAACCGGCGGCGATGGCAAATCCGGCATCACTGTCGGCATACTTCGCACTGACACCAATACCTGCAGCGTTGTTATTTGAGGTGATGGGATCCAAGTCAACCTGGAAGGTCAGCTTGTCGTAGGAAGCAGTGAAGCTGGTGACGTAACCATTGGAGAAGAGCTTGAATGCGTCGCGGTCGTCGCCGGAAACGTTGTCATAAGCCTTCAGCAATGCGTTGTTCGACATGTTTCCGATTGCAAACTTGAATCCAATCCCCTTGAGGTCAAGCCCTCCATTCTCGAGTGCCTTGCTCACGTTGACAGTGGCCTTTGCTTTCAGCTTATCATCGCTGTCCAAATCATTATCCAATGCCTTGATGTTGATGTCCCAGAGGCCGTCGGCATCAGTGACATGGAAATTGAGTCTCTCTTCGTACTTGCCATCACCATCGTTGTACTTCGGAGTACTGGTCAGGTCTCCATCCAGGAATTTGAAGGTATACCCTGCACGGAACTTTCCGCTAAACTTGACGTCAGCAGCGAATGCGGCGGCTCCTGCCAGCAGCAATGCGGTGCTCAACACAATAGCTTTCTTCATACGTAAATCTCCATTTATGGGAGAAGTCGCTGATGTTTTGCTTCATTCGAGAAGTCTGCTATGATGAGGGTGCAATGAAGCCAAGCTTTTTACGGTAGTGCTCCAATAGACAAGAGCAAGCATGAAGTTGAGAATAAGCACAAGGAAGAACCAGATGGGAAAAGATTTGCTGCTGAGTATGCGCAACTATGGTCCTGTGGGACAAGGAACCGAGCTGCTTGAAGAGGGGTTCCTTCGGGTTCCCAGATGCACCATCCTCATAGGAGATCAGGGAACGGGGAAAAGCACCGTTGCCAAGCTGGTATCCACCTTCTCCTGGCTGGAGAAATCTTTTGTCCGCGGAAGCAATGACCCGGGCTCTTTCTCTCCCGGCAAACTCCAGACGCTACTGGAAAACCAGAACCTGCCCATGGAGTACCTCACGGAAGCTACCGAGCTGGAATTCAGAGGACAAATTTATCGCATTGCTGTCTCGAACAAAAAGGTTTCCGTATCCTCAATCGGATCGGGTTCGTATTGCTGTCCCCAAATCATGTACTACCCCTCGGAAAGGAACATTCTTTCCGTGCTGGACAATCCATGGGAGGCCAAGGGTTTGCCCCAGATGGTGTACCAGCTTGCCACCGAATACCAGAATGCGATGAGAAGCCGAGAAAGAAAGAGCTTCCCACTGTTTGACGGGTACACGATGGAATATGACTCCGAGACTAGGACAAGCTACATCATCGACCCCGATGAAAAAAACCGGATTCCCCTGCATGAAGCATCCAGCGGACTTCAGTCCCTTGCTCCACTGGCCGTGGTATCCGACTATCTTGCCAGGGAGATTGACGGGAATTTCCTTGACAAA
>CAVESN010000158.1:0-3385 GCA_963618365.1 Bacteroides uniformis | reverse complement strand
GTAACGCCCAATACTGAAGAAAAGGCGCTGAAGGAGACCAAAGGTGGCAATAAAGACCATGCCTATGGCATAGACTCTCACAACCGATGCGGTCTTGAGTGTAGCATCAAGGGTGAATGCACCGGTTTGAAGGATGGCGCTCACCATAGGATTGCTCAAAAAATAGAGCAAAATGCTCGAGGGGAGCAGCAAGGTGAAGAGGTATTCTACACCCTTTCCCGTTTGCCTGCGAAGGGAATCCCATTCTTGGTGGGAGAACGCCTTGCTCATCAGAGGGAAATAGACAGTGCTGATTGCTGTGAAGAAGATCCCGTACGGGGTTTGCCAAAAGATTGTCGCATTGCTGTATGCGGTTACACTCCCCTCCTCCAGAAGACTGGCAAAAGAATATGCCACTTGCTGCCCGACTACCGCAAGAAGGGAGGAGCACATGACCACACACCAATGGCGAAGCACGGAAGGAAAGGGGGTTCCCTTCCAAGAGAAAGTGATCCTCACATGGTAGCCCAGTCTCCTCAGCCAGAAATACCAGAAAAGAAGCTGCAAAAAACCACCAAGTGCACAGCTGTATGCCATGCTCATGGCTCCTTTTTCCTCATGGAAAAGCAAGATTCCAAGGATAGTGGTAATGGAGAAGATCAAGGGGGCAAAGCTGGAAGCCAAAAACCGGCTGTGAACCTGCAACATGCCACTGAAGATGGTGCCAAGTGAGATGGTGGAGAGAAAGAGCATGAAGAAGGGAAGAAGTTTGGCTCCCAGAAGAATTTGTTCTTGGGAGAAATCGGAAAAGGAGGCAAGAATAAAAGAAGCGTATCTAAGAGAAAATAGGTCAAGAAGCAGAAAGAGAAGCAATTGCCAGGAAAAGAGCAGGTTCATCAAGTTCTCTGCCTCTTCCTTTTTCCCTTCTCCCACCGCTACGGAGAAATGGGGGATGAAGGCAGCGTTCATCGCACCTTCTGCGAACAACTTCCGAAGGTTGTTGGGAATATTGAAGGTGAAGTTGATCACGTCCCCCACCATTGCCGAGCCAAACGCACTTGCAATGACCCTCGCGCGGACGATGCCGAGCAATCTGCTTAGGGTAGTGCACGCCATCACCACCAAGCTCTGATTTTCCGTTCTTTGGGTCATTTCAGAATTGCTCGTTCTTCCCGCCATTTGCATAGAAGCGTGCAAGGTACTCCTCTTTGAACTTGGCAAACCGGTTCTCCCTGATTGCTGATCTGCAACGCTCCATCAAAGAGTGGAAATAGGCTAGGTTGTGCTCGGTGGCAAGCATTCCTCCCAACATCTCCCCGCATTTGATCAGATGGTGCATGTAGCCGATGGAGTATTCCCTGCAGCATGTGCAGGAGCAAGAAGGATCCACCGTTTCCTTGTGGTTGGCCCAACCGCTCTTCTTCAGCACCATCACCCCATCATCGGTGAATAGGGCTCCATTGCGCGCCATCCTGGTCTGGAGCACGCAATCGAACATGTCTATTCCGTTCTCAATGGCGGTGAGGATAAAGTCTGGCGACCCGATGCCCATCACGTATCTTGGCTTTTCCTGGGGAAGGAAACTGGTGGTGTGGGAAAGCATCTCGGTAAATACCTCCGGCTTCTCCCCTACCGACAAGCCTCCGATGGCAACTCCCGGAAAATCCATCGCGCTGATAGACAATGCGCTCTCCTTGCGTAAATCTTTGTAGAAGTTCCCCTGACAGATGCCGAAAAGGTTTCCCCTGAAGGATTCGCCGAGCTCGTTCCTTCTTGCAATGGATCGCTGAGCCCAACGGTGGGTGATTTCCATGGCATGTAAAGCATCCTTGTAGGATATGTCCGGCTTGGTGCAGATATCAAGGCACATGGCGATATCGCTTCCAATGACACTCTGGATATCCACCACCTTCTCGGGGGTGAACTCATGGTAGGAACCGTCGATGTGGCTCTGGAAACGAACCCCATTCTCATTGATTTTTCTCAAACCACTGAGGGAGAAGACCTGAAAGCCGCCAGAATCGGTGAGGATGTTTCCATCCCAGTGGGAGAAGGAGTGCAATCCACCATAACTTTTTAGGATATCGGTTCCAGGCCGAAGAAAGAGATGGTAGGTATTACCAAGGATAAGTTTGAAGCCAATGTTCTTCAGCGTGTCATGGTAGATCCCCTTGACCGTTCCGTTGGTACCCACCGGCATGAAGACAGGGGTATCCACATCCCCGTGTGGGAGATGGAGCAAGCCAAGCCTGGCATGGGAAGAAGTATCCTGATGGAGTTTCGTGTAGATTGTTTTCATCTGTTTTCCTTAGAGGAGCAACCTTTCCAATAGTGCAACAAAGAATACCATAAACATGGGAATAAGCATACCTCCCACAGGATCCAATAGTCCCTGACGTGCCAATATCAGGGTCATCATCTGCACCACATAATAGATGACGGCAAGGCAGAGGGAGAGGATGATGGAAAAGAGCAGCACGTTCTTCTTGAACCGGTAGTTCATGGTGCAGGCGATGCAAAGCATGACAAAAGGAGCGAGGGTGCCGAGCATCCGTTGCCAGAAGTCCACCGCATACCCTTGCCAAAGAGCGTGGTCCAGCCTCTCCATCCGCCCAAGAAAAGTGAGGGCAGACTTTATGGACATGCTCTTGATGTCGGTGCTGTTGTCCTTCAACAGCTGGGGTTCCAGGGAAAGGCGACCAAGTGTGTAAGAGGGATGATGGACCTTTTCCATCTCCATCGTCTCCCAGTCAATCGTAGTGAGGTCGACATCCTCCATCACCCAACTTCCCTCATCCTTCCAGATGGCCCTCCTGGCATCCACCCTTCCCTCAAGATGCTGGTTTTCATCAACCAAAACGACTGTCACCCGCTGTGCCGTCTTGCTTTCATCATTGTACCCTGAAGCGTAGAAGACATACCCTTTCTCAAAGTCGCTGAGAGTAATATCCCTTCTGGAGGAGGTGCTTTTGACTCCTATGAGTTCCGTTTGCAGCTGCATCAACTTGTGCTGGCTTGGAATGTCCAATACTTCCTGGACAAAGAATTGGAGGGCGCAGAACAGTATTCCTGCAAGGAGAACTGGCGTCACCAGCCGAAGCTGGCTGAATGATGCGTTATAGAGGCATATGAGTTCATTGTTGGCAGAAAGCTGGCTGAAGGTGAAAGCAGCGGAGAAAAGCAAGGCGGGAGCAAGAACGAAACAGAATGAAGAGGGAACATAGTAGAGGGCAAGCCTGGTAAGCTCACGCAAAGGGGTCTGGTTTTTCAAGAAGGAATCAAGGTTGGAAAAAAGCTGGACGGAGACCAGCATCATTGTGCATAGAAGGGTTGCTCCGATGGCGCTCTTGAGCAAGGTGCCGAGAAGGTATTTGTCAACCATCTTCATTTGGGCATCCTCCAAAGC
>CAVESN010000157.1:0-3412 GCA_963618365.1 Bacteroides uniformis | reverse complement strand
GATTCTTGACGAGCTGGGAAGTGGAACTGATCCCCTGGAAGGATCTGCGCTTGCCCGTGCCTTACTGGAGGAGTGCCTGGGAAAGGGTTGCTTGACCCTCGTAAGCAGCCATCACGGAGTTTTGAAGGAATTTGCATACGCAAGGGAGGATATGCTGAATGCCTCCATGGCTTTTGATCAGGAGAGCCATGAACCCATGTTCCAGGTAGTGCAAGGGGTTCCTGGTGACAGTCATGCCCTTGATACGGCAAAGCATGTCCATATTCCAGAGAGAGTGATCAGTCGGGCCAAGGAGTACCTTGGAGAAGGGAGTGTGCAAATCGGGGAAGTCATCAAAGGACTTGAACACAAGCGGCAGGAACTGGACCGAAGGGAGATTCTCGTTGCCCGGCAAGAGAAGGAAATTGCACTGTTGAGAACAGAGCTTGCCAGTAAGGAAGCACAATTACGAAAACAAAAACTGGAAATCATAGAGCACCAGGATACCGAGCTCGCAAGGTTTCTCCGCAACAAGAACAAGGAGATCGAGCATCTGCTTCTGCAATTGCGGCAAAGTGGTTCCTTGGACAAGGAGACGGAATCCAAAGCAAAAACCGTGGTGCAGAACATGAAAACCAAGAGGGAGCAGACCCAGCGGTGGATGGAAAGTGAGGAACGGCGCCTTTCCATAAGCAATCCTCCCCAGCAATTCACGGTAGGGGACCGCGTGCTTGTTGGGCCCCTGCACAGGGCAGGGAAGGTGGTCAAATTGCTCAAAAGTGGGCAATACGAAATTCAGGTGGGGTCGATTCGGATGAATGTCAAGGGCAAGGAGCTTACGCCTGACGGGACGAAAGAGGAAGAGAAGGTTTCCATCAATTACACTGGTTCTACCCCGAAACCACTATTTGAGCTTGATTTGCGGGGACTTACCCTAGAGCAGAGCCTGAGGAAGATGGACTTGGAGATAGAGAGCTGCCTTGTCCATGGCATTACTGAGTTCGGTGTCATCCACGGATTCGGCGATGGAATTCTCAGCAAGGGAATCAGGGAGTATCTGGACCATCATCCAAGGGTGAAGGGTCATCGCTTCGCTTCCGCAAACGACGGGGGAATGGGAAAGACCTACGTACAGTTGTGATGGAGATGGACTTGCAGTCCCAGGGTGAAACACTTTTCTCGTTTTTCCTGAAATGGCACACGCAAGGTAAGTTGCACATGGGACCAAAGGGTGCTGGCATACTCCTTTGCCGAGGCAAGCTCCACCCCGAACGGTGAGATTCCCTGCAAGGTCATCGCTACCTGAGCTCATGCAAAGGTCGAACTTTTTGGCATATTGCTGAGCTCTCTCATCCTCGAAGATGCTGTCATGGAGATTATATCCCTCTATCGCATCCACTGCTTCTGGCCAAAGGTCGATGCCACTATCGTAATCACGCTCCATGAAAGGATGTGCTTGCACTACAGCACCTAATCCTTCATGCACCAAACGTAATTGCATTTCGTGGTTGGCAGGGACAATCTCAGGGTGGGAGAGGAGCTAAGAACCATCCAGTGCGTAAATCAGGAACTCATCATCTCCCAATCTCGCCTCCCAACCGAAGAAGACATCCAATCCCACATTTTCTCCTTCCTTCTTGGCATTCTGGTATCCTTGCAGGAACCTGGCAACCTTCTCTTGCCTGGAGAGGATCGACAACACAATTGCCATTGAAGAAATGGTCCGTGACGAAAATGCATGCAAAGCCTTCGTTCTTGTAGTAGGGAATGTATTCTTCCTGTTTGGACACACCTCATTTGCTTCCCACATTGGTGTGCAGGTATGGTTCTTAGATGTAACTCATTGCACAAGCTTCCGGATTTCCATCTGGCTTGCCAAGACGGAAATAAGCACAATAACGCATCCGGTCATCTCGATGCCGGTAAGCTTTTGTCCAAGGATGAGAAAACCGAAGAGAGCACTGAAGACGGACTCCATGGAGAGCGGAATCACCGCCAAGCTTGGACCGATCATCCTCTGACCGACCGCTTGAAGGGTATAGGCAACTCCTGTTGACAAGATGCCCGTGTAGAGGATGGGAACAAGAGCGGAAGTGATGGCGCGAGGTTCAAACACCTCAAAGCAGATGATATAGGGAATGCACACCAAGGTCGCAACGAGAAACTGGAATGCGGACAAGAGAAGGGGATCCGCTTCCTGATAATGGTCTACCAAAAGAATCTGCAATGCGAAACAGAGAGCGCACAGTAGTATGAGCATCTCACCTTTGCCGAACCCGGAGAGGGATGCGCCGCAAAGCAGGAAAAGCCCAAGGAGAGAAAAGAGGATGCAAACCCAGTTCTTCAGTGTCACCTTTTTCCCGGTCAGGGTAGAGAGAAAGGGGACCAAAACCATGTAGAGACTAGTGATGAAACCGGCTTTTCCTGTGGGAAGCAACCCGATTCCTGCTTGCTGGATAACACAAGCTAGTGCCAAGGCGATACCGCACGAGATGCCCCCCTTGATGCTCTTGGCGATATGGTCTTTGCGTTTGATGACGATGGGAAGAAGCACTAGAAACCCGATGAAAAAGCGTAGCGCATTGAAAGTCGCAGCGCCTACCACCCCAAAGGAGACACTTTGGGCCACAAAGGCCATTCCCCAGATTGCTGAAGCCAAAAGACAAATGATAAAACCCATGCAAGGAAAACTATCGTAGCCCAAAATTTCTTTCAAGTGGGGTTTGTGGGTATGTTTTGGCCATGTCTAACTGTATGAACCCTAGCGTATCCAGTACCATTTACGCGTGAAGAAGAGGGAAGACTGGCGCTCTGCCATTTTACAGGGGCCAGGCAGAATCGAAAAGGTACGCACTATCTCGAAAACCCTCTGTTTCCTTGTTGCCAAAGCTCTGGTGGGTTCATGCCATCTCTCAGTTCTCTCCCCTACCAATGGGAGGCTTGGAATGGAGAAACCCAAGATGATTGATACAAAATTTGCCATCAAGGTTACGGTCGGGGTTGCGCCAATGGATATTGGCAGACAGCTCTCAATAAAGAAGGACACCCTCCTTCCGGAGCTTGTCTTCTTCCCTTTGCCTTAAAGCCTCTAAATCCTCATGCGCATTCTCCACCACTAGATACGGCTCAATGGAGAAGAGCTCGAGGCCGGTTTGGGTGTATTCCTGTTGGAGCTGTAGGTGTGGATATTCCTCCATATCCAGTTGGAAACGGATCCGGACCATCTCTTTCGCGATGTCCTCGCTAGTGGTGAGAAATGTCTTTCCGTTGAGAAGATGCACTATGCGAATGAGCCCCCGCTTGGGGGTGGAAGAGAGAATGTAGTTAGCCATGAAAAGAACTATAGCGATATTCCTAGTGGGAACTCCAGTGCCAAAGTTTTTCATCCATCACCGATACGCATGATTGTGACCAGGTAATAAGGAGTTCTTGG
>CAVESN010000156.1:1376-3459 GCA_963618365.1 Bacteroides uniformis | reverse complement strand
AGGCAGTAGAGCATCTCTCTCTTCTTACTCATCTCAAAACTCCTTTTCGATAAAGCCCGCCTGACGCTCCGCAAAAAGCGAAACGTGAAAACATACGAACTTTTCAACTGAATGCGCTGGCGGTGCCTAGATTTTCGCCTGCGTGGCTCCGATGCGGTGGTCGCCGCCCGTGATGCCGTAGATCCTAGACGCTATCCTCGATCCCAGGCCTCCGCCGTAGCGCTCGCCGAAATCCCTGCCGTTGAGGTTGGAAAGCAGTATCGTCGGCCTACGCCCAAGCCGGTGGTCGATGAGCTCCTCGAGGACCGCAATGCCGTCACGGTTCACGGCCCACTTCCCAAGCTCGTCAACTATCAGCACGTCGGATGAGACATACCGCCCCATCACGTCGTCGGTGCTCTCGATGCTCCTGTAGCTCCGTGCCCTGTCGTAGCGCTCCATCAGCGACTTCTCGGTGGTGTACTCGAGGTCCTCCGCACCAAGGACGCGGTGGTCGATCATGTGCCGTGCAATCGAGGTCGCCAAAAGGGTCTTCCCCCTTCCGCAGCCGCCGATGATCACCAGCGTCATGGGGCCATCGGGATTGCCAGCGAACGCCATGCACTCCTGGAGCAGTGACGCCCTCAGGGGATCTCCGTCAACCGCGAACCGGTCGAAGCAGTCGCTGGCGTTCTCAGGGGGGACCGCGGCCGAGATCTTGGACTGGGTGCGCCCCTCGAGGAAATTCCGCATCAACGCCTCATGCTCTGCTTCCCGCTGGGCCTTCCGCCTTGCCTTCGCCTCAGGGGAGCCGTCGTAGCCTGACGGCGCCGCAATGCCGGGGAAAAGCCTCATGGCCAGACTTTCGGTCATCTCGCACCTCCCCCGAACAGGTTCAGCCGTCCTGCGTCGGCGCTTCGGTCGGCAAGCTCTGGATGGGCCGCCGATGGGGGGATCGCGGTTTCCCCGCCCTGCTTTTGCCGGGAGGGGGTGCGGTCCTGCTGCTTTGCCATCCAGCCGTTGAGGAAGCGCGGCATCCCGCCGAGGGTCTTGCGGTTGGCGGCGTTCGCCATCGACCAGGAGCGGACCCGCCTCAGCTCGGCCTCGACGTCCACCGCAGGGTACGCCTCCCTCAGGCTCTCGGCCAGCTCCGGACTGACCAGGAAGACCTCCCCGGTTGAGCCGTAGCGGTTGGTCGGAATCTCGGCAATCGGGGCGCTTTCGGGATGCGGCCCGGAGGCAGTCCCGCTGGGCTCCGGGCAAACCGAACGAAGTGAGGTAATGTCCTTTGTCTCTTGTCCTTTGTCTCGTGTAGGGGGGTATGATATTCTATAGGGGGGATTTTGCAATTTTGCGTTTTCCTCCTTGTTGGTGCCCGAATTATTTCTTTCGGCACAAGGCGTTATTTTTTGCCTCACTGTTGCCTCCATGTTGCCTAATGGTTGCCTCGGGGTTGCCTCGCCCTCGCCTCGGGGTTGCCTAATGGTTGCCTCGGGGTTGCCTCCCATCTTCTTTTGCTGGCTTCTGGTTAACTCATCGAGCACTCTCTTGCTCGTCCAGGAGGAACCATTGCGCCTGGCGAGCAACCCCACCGATGAAGCCACACCCAGCACCTTGAGGAAGGTGTCCTCGTCGACGCTGGCAAGCCTGCAGAGGTACGGAATGTCCTTCCTTGTGAGCTTGTGGTCGGAGAGCGTGTAGAGCCTCTCCACGATGGCCCAGTAGAGGCCGTAGCCCTGTATGCCGCATTCGGTGACAAGCGCCTGGACCTTGTCGTCCAGAAGCGCACTCTTGTCATGCGGAAACCATGCCTTCATGCCTTTACCTCCTCTTCCTTCGGCTCCACCTTCACGTAGACGCTCGTCCTTCTCACGGAGACCACTCCGTACTTCCACCTGTGGTCACGCAGTCGCCTCATGATCGTGCACTCAAGCGGCCGCCTGTGCGACTTCTCCCACATCTCCGACTTGACTGCGTCACATATCTCCCAGCCGTGCCTCTTGACCCCCGGCTCCCATCTCTTCATGTACTCGCACACGCATCTCGCAACTGTCATTTCCTGCCTCCATCAGAACGGGATGGGGTCGTCGTCGAACGTCTCGAC
>CAVESN010000156.1:0-1366 GCA_963618365.1 Bacteroides uniformis | reverse complement strand
CGTCTCGACGGTGCCCTGGAACGTCTCTGCCGCATTCTGTATGACCGGGTCGCTTGACTGCTGCTTCGCCTGCGGGGCCATGAAGCAGGTAACCTCATCCGCCCTCACGGAGAGCGACTTCTGGAGCGCCCCGTTCCTGTCGGTGTAGGAGCGCACCATCACCTCGCCCACGACCGCCACCAGCTCCCCTTTCCTGAGCTGGCATGAATCTGTGTTGCGCCTCCACCAGTCCACGTTGAAGAAGGTAGCCTCTTCCTTCCAGCTTCCGTCCTTCTGCTTGATGGAATGGTTCACCGCGATGGAGAAGCGAACAACGCTCCTGCCGTCCTGCGTCGCGTTCTGGACGCTGTCCCTGGTGACACGCCCGACAGCCATCAACTTGCTGAATGTCCTCATTGCTTCCCTCCGATGCAGGTGATTCTCGCACCCGCCGCCTCCGCATACCTCTTGGTGATCCTCAGCGCCACCACCTGCGAGTCGTCCCTGTAGACGATGCCGGTCATGCCGTCCATGATGCTCTTGGCAAGATTGTCAACGTCCCTCCCTCCTCCAGTAGGCCGTATCTCACCGGCCAATGCGCTGAGGCGCTTCTTGCGCCACCAGCTGGAGGGAACCTCAATGCCCACCGAGATCTCAACCTCGACCGCCCCCTCGACGGGAGGCTTTCCTCCCATCGCCATAAGCGCCACGGATCTCACCTTTTTCTTGAACATCCTGCTGCGGATCGGGTCGTACGCCTTTGCGTATCCGCCAGCGGATGTGAACCTCGGACGCTGCTGGGGAACTATCTCCCCCACAAATTCGAACCCAATGTGGAAACTTTCCTCCATCAGAAGATCTTCCCCTGCGTCTCAATGTAGGCGGGGGATTCCCCTCCCTCATCTTCCGCTTCCACGGGAGCTTCCCCTTCCTGCCCCGCTTCCCCTGCCGTCGGCTCATCGTCGAACGGGGTGGCTTCCTCCTGCCTTTCGGCAAGCTTCCTCGCAAGCTTGTCGGCACCTCCGCCCGTAACCGTCTCCGCATGCCGCGAGGGATTGTCCACGTAGTCGACCTGGTTGATGTCGTCCACGCTTCTGATCACCGCCTGGTCTGCCGTGATGGCGGTCTGCATCTGTGTGGAGAGGATGCCCCACTGGGAGAGCGCCGCCTTGAGCACTGTCTTGCGCGCCATTGCGTGGAAGTTGGTCTTCCACGGACCCCTGTCGTAACTCTTTGAATACCGCCTGCCGTGGGCGATGATCTTGCCCATCGGCCAGTACTCGATCTTCCTGAAACCGTTGAGCGTCTCGAAGAATGCGAAGTAGCCGACAATCTTCTCCTCCTTCGCCTGGTCCCTGAATCCGCCGGGAACCTCGTGGTAGTGGAG
>CAVESN010000155.1:0-3546 GCA_963618365.1 Bacteroides uniformis | reverse complement strand
AACCAACATGGTGGAAAATTTCACCTCTGCATGCAGGTATGCAAAGAAGAATTCCCAAAGTTCAGCTTTGCCTGATCAAGGCAAACAACTCATCAAGGTGCTGGTGGGAAACACGGGGGTTGAGCAGGGTGAACTTCAAGCACACTTTGCCTTCATACACCGTCTGGCCCATCACTGTTCCCGAAAGCAGCAGTTTACGCCTCACCTGCTTGTTGCGCTCATCGCTTCCCTTCAAGCGGAAAACGACCGAACTGAGCTCCGGTTCGTTGAACACTTCGTACTCAGGATCCTTCGTAAGCGCATCATAGGCATAGCGGGCATTGCCGATGACCTTGTCGATAAGGGAAGAGAGACCATCCTTCCCTCTTGTCTGGAAGACCATCCATACCTTGAGTGCATCAAAGCGTCGTGTCGTCTGGATGGACTTGCCCACCAAGTTGATGTATCCATCCTCCTCATCCTCCTCCCGGTTAAGGTAATCGGCATGAAGCGCACAAGGATCCAAATCCTTCTTGTCCTTGACAAGTATGGCGCTGCCACTAATCGGGATAAGGAACATCTTGTGGAAGTCAAGCGTGATGGAGTCGCAAAGGGAGAGATTCCCCAAACGGTGCTTGTAGGTCTCCGAGAGGATGGCTGCCGAGCCGTATGCCGCATCGGCATGAAGCCACATGTCATATTGATCCGCAATCCTCTTAAGCTCCATGACATCATCAATCGACCCGAAGTCGGTGGTGCCGATTGTGGCGACAATGCAGAAAGGTCTCTTTCCGCAAGCCACATCTTCTTGCACCATCTTCTCCAAAGCCGCAACATCCATCTTGCATCTGCTATCCACAGGGACCTTGCGTACCGCCTGGTATCCAAGGCCCAAAAGGTGACAACTCTTCTCCATCGAGAAGTGGCTGATCTCGGAAGTGTAGAGGCATAGTTCCCCGTAGCAGGAAGGAAGCCCAAGCTTCTTCACATCGTGCTTCAGTTGGGAGGAGCAATACCAGTCGCGTGCAAAGAAGATTGCAGAGAGGTTGGACTGTGACCCGCCGGAAGTGAACGCACCGTCACTGTTTCCATCATACCCGTAGAGAGCGCACAATTGGTTGACCACCTCGACTTCGATTTCGGTAGCAACCGGGCTCTGGTCCCAGGAGTCCATCGACTGATTGAACGCAGTGATGATCTGCTCCGCTCCCAGGCTCTCCAGCAAGCCGGGACTATGGAGATGGGCCATGTAGTTGGTGGAAGAGACATGCACCAGACCTGGGATGACATCCTTCTCCACTTCTTTCAAGACATCCTCATACCCCTTGCCATGCTCCGGAAGCATGGAGTGATGGATGCGTGTCTTCAGCTGGTCGGGAGTCAAGCCGCTGTAGGCTTTCGCTCCCTGCATGCCACGGAGAATCGCCTCCGTGGTTGCCTCTATCATGGCCTTGTAACGCTTCTGGCTTTCTATGTCTTCGGAAAGGAGGACGGGGTCATGCATTGGCGCACACCTCGGCAATGGCCTCCTCAAAGGCCTTAAGCATGATGTCAATCTCCTGCATGGTGACATTCAGCGCACCGAGGCAGCGCATGGTGGCTCCGTTACGGCCACCACGCTCCATGATGACACCACGGGTGAAGCAACCATGCTGCACCTTTGCCGCAATCTCTCCATCATACATCGGCCTTCCGTTAAGGTCCCTGGGCCCGGCAGGATTGACAAGCTCGATTCCAATCATCAAACCACGTCCACGCACGTTTCCGATAATCGGGTACTTGCCCTTCATGGCCTCGATGGAGCGCATGATATACTCGCCCTTCTTTGTGACTTCAGAAAGGAACGCGGGATCCGAGACACGGCGCATGACGATGGTGCCCGCCTTCATGGCAAGCTGATCACCCCGGAAGGTTCCCGTGTGCGCTCCCGGTTTCCAAGTATCCAGCTTCTCGTCGTAGACCACCACCGAAAGGGGAAGAGATCCTCCGATTCCCTTGCTCATGGTAATCACGTCGGGGCAGATGTCACCATGGCTGAAGGCGAAAAACTTGCCCGAGCGTCCCATGCCCGCTTGCACTTCGTCGCAAATCATCGGAATACCGAGCTCCTTGGTAACCCTGCGGACCGTCTGGAGGAATTTTCGAGGAGCTGGGATGGCTCCCCCTTCTCCCTGGATTGCCTCAAGGATGACCGCAGCCGGAGTGGGAACTCCGCTCTCGGGGTCCTTCAGCATGGACTCGAAGTAGTTGCAGCATGCGTTGATGCATCCCTCGTCGCTTCCGGTTCCGAAGGGGTCACGGTAGAGATAGGGATAAGGCATGAATTGCACCCCCGGCATCAAATTGGCAATCGGGCTCTTCTCCCCGAGGTTTCCGGTAAGGGCGAGGGCACCGTGGCCCATCCCATGGAAGGCACCGCTGAAGGCAATCACCGTTGAGCGCCCGGTGGCAGTCTTGCAAAGCTTGATGGCGGCATCTGTGGCATCCGTTCCACTCGGAGAGCAGAATTGCACCTTCGCGTGTCCCTTCAAGGGATCGGGAAGCAAACCAAAGAGCGTCTGGACAAACTCGTCCTTCACTGGCGTAGTCAGATCGAGAGTATGCAGCGGGGCATCGGACTGGATCATCTGCACCATCGCCTTGTTCACCTCGTCATCATTGTGCCCCAGGACCAATGTGCCTGCACCGCAAAGGAAATCAAGATATTTCTTTCCTTCCACATCCTCCACCCAGCAACCTTTCGCCTTCTTGAGCGAAACCGGAAACTTTCTCGGATAGGTACGGGCGTTTGACTCAGTCTGATTCTGATGATCGAGATAATAGCGATTGGTCTCTTTTTCCATCTCTCTTGCCTTCTCTGCATTCAGTACGGGCCCATATCGGGTAGCCGTGTCTTGTTATCTTTGTCCCTGCCCTCAAGGGCATATGAAGTTTCTGCTCTGTTCTCATAGAGCAAGCACTTTATATAGCACTCCTTGGAAAAAAGATAGCCTTTTGCCCCAACTTTTTCGGATTATTTTCAAACCTATGCAGGTTATAGAAATAGCAATTTGACCAGAACCATCAGTATTCCACAGTCATCTCTAGTGGCAGAGGACCTTCATACCTTTTCCAGTTGGTAGGATTGAAGATGTCATCCTTGACAGTGTACCACTCATCGGGAGCTACCGTGTAACTCTTGTTATGCCTGATACGGGTAGCTTCGGCAGGGGAATACATCAGCTTCATCCATGCATCCTTATCCTCTACCTGCAATGGGTTATGGGTAAAGGGATTCACTGCTTTCTCCAATACACCACCCGTCGCCAAAGCAGGCGTATCTGCATTTGTCATAAAAGAATAGTCATTTTTGATCTCTCCACGAGAACCAAAATCCTTCACCAATAAGGTACAAAGATAACAATGCTTGTTGATGTCCAATCCTTCTGTCGGTGCAATAACGCCAGAGCTCCCTTCCCCATGGTCACTGACGATGATGATGCGGGTGTTGTCATACACTCCGTTCTCCTTCAGGTATTGGAAGAACTCCGAGAGTCGGTAGAGCACCCCTATGGTGCAGGTGTATTC
>CAVESN010000154.1:0-3552 GCA_963618365.1 Bacteroides uniformis | reverse complement strand
TTCCTCGCTCTTGATGCGGAAGAAGGAGGCAGCCTCGGAAACACTCACTCCGCTGAGATTCATGAAGGTTTGCGGCTTGAGTAGTTTCAAATCCCCTTCCTGGGCATACTCGCCATGGAATTTCTTCTGCCAGCTTGCACAGGGGAAGAGGAGGTCGGAAATGATGAAGCCGGCATTGTGCCGTGTCTTCTGATACATTTTGCCTGGATTGCCGAGAAAGACGAGGAGCTTCATGACCTCTTATCGTACCAGGAAAGAGGAGGATGCTCCAGCATCGTTTCTTTCTCTTCGACAAGGGATGTGCTACAGTAAGTGGCCGAAGGGAAGGGAATCATGGACGAGAAAGAGCGGAATCTTGGTATGTTCAAGGCATACGATATCCGCATGAAAGGCGAGGCGCTTTCCGCGGCGATGCAAGTGCGGCTAATAAAGGCTGTCGGCATTTACCTGCGCGACTCGGTGAAAGCACCGGGGGTTGTTGTCTGTCGTGACGGACGGCTTTATTGCCCTCCCCTGATGGAGCTGATGCTGGATATGTTTCCCCGTCTCGGGTTGGAAGTCTATGTGAACCCACTGGAGAGCGCTACTTGTGAGTTTTACTTTACCTGCATGCAACACCCCCATCTTGCGGGCATCATGATTACTGCCAGCCACAATCCGGCAGGCTATGTTGGATTGAAGCTGCTTGCTCCGAATCTGGTACCTATCGCATTCGGCTATGGTCCAGAGGAGGGAATTGCACGAATCAAGGAATTGTATGTGAATGATGTCCCATTTGTGGAAACAGCGCTACACGGGAAGATGCATTTGGTTAATGAAGGCAATCATTTCGTGGAATATTCGATGAAGCTTGCCGGGGTGGAAAAGGATGATTTCGAGGGCCTTGCCATCATGGGAGAGTTCCTTTCCGGCATGGCGGGAATTGATGTGGTAAGCGCTTTTGACCTGGCCGGAGCCTCTTTTTCCTGCCGACATCTTGTGCCCGACGGCTTCTTTCCTGAAGGGGACCCGAATCCCATCATCGAGACCAGCATCGCACCTGCGCGTGAGGCGATGAGAAAAGGAGATTTCGATTTTGGCTTCTGCTTTGACGGAGACGGGGATAGGCTTGACTTGATGGATGGGGAAGGAGGGCAGATTGCACCTGGATGCAATATGGCCATCCTCGCCCCGGAGATAAAGAGGCTTTTCTCACATGTGTTTCCCGGGAAGATGTGGAATCCTCAATTCTATGCTGATGTCAAGGCAATTCCCACAGCATTGGTCGAGATTGCAAAAAGCGGTGTGGGGGTCCATGTCATCCGCAACGGCCACTCTTTCATCAAAGGGAAGCTGATGGAGCATTTTGACGAGCAATATCTTGCCGCACAGGAGGAGTCGGCCCATTACTACATGAACTTCCCCTATGACGCGAACGACTGGTCGAAAGGCCATGCGGCCACGGAGAACACGCTTTTCTATGCGCTTCTTACCGCCAAGTCGTGGAAGCGGAATCCCGAGGCGTACGAAAAGGTAATCCAGCTGCAGAAACAAATATACCGTAAACGCGAGTGGTCCCTTCACTTTGAGGAAAAGGGAAATGAGATGCCCGCGCTTTTGATGCAGGTGGAGGATGCAATGGTGAAAAAGGGGGCACGCGCTATCAAGACGATGGATGACGGGAGCGACCTTGATGCCACCTTGCTGCGCTTCGGCCTTCCAGAGCGTATCGATGCCAGTGTCAGCCTTGACGAGCGGCCGTGGTGCCAGCTTGTCCAGCGTATCAGCCGGAGCGAGGATGGGCTTTGCCGTTGGGAAGTGGTCTCCAATGACCGCAAGTTTTGCGAGGAGACGAACGGCCTTGTGCGGGAATTCACTGACCGGTATGTCGCAAAAGGAAAAGCACATTACGGAGCATAGGTGATGACTGTCCAGCAGAGGCGAGAGGAGATACTCAAGCTGCTTCAGCAAAGGGAGCGTATGCAAGTCGACACTTTGTCCGAATTGCTGGGAGTTTCCAAGGTGACTATCCGTGGGGATCTGGAACGTCTGGAGCAAAGAGGGTCTCTCATGAGAACCCATGGAGGGGCCACGCTGTGCGAGAAAGTGGGATTCCACTACCATATCGAACACGCCATGCAAGAACAGTGCGAAGAGAAAAAGGCCATAGCCTCTCTTGCCGCTTCCTTGGTCTCCGACGGGCAGACTCTGCTCATCGACAGCGGGTCCACCACGCTCGAGATGGCGTCTTTCCTCTCCGGCAAGCATCTTGGCGTAGCCACCAACTCCCTTCCGCTCTTGCAGCGCCTATGCAAGGAGGAGGGGCTTGCCGTTACGGTCATAGGAGGATCTCTTTATAGCCCATCCATGAGCACCTTGGGCGATGGTGCATCCTCTAGGCTTTCGGGCATGCATGCATCATGGCTCTTCCTCGGATGCTCGGGGTACTCGGTGGAAAAGGGAGTATCTACCGCCAATCTCAGGGAGGCGGAGACCAAGAAAGAGATGCTGCAAATCGCCGACAAGGTCTGCGTGCTTGCCGACCACACGAAGAAAGGGAAGAACGATTTCGCCCATGTCGCCGATTGGAGCTGGATTGATGTCATGGTCACCGATTGGATTGACACCGAGACCCGCATCATCCTTGAGGGGTATGGTGTGAGGGTGATGGTTGCGCCTAAAGAGAATGGCGGAACGAAACCTTGCTGTCATGTGGCAAGGGCGGAATAGCCCAGGAAGAAGCGATACGCAAATCCGTGGTGAAAAAGAGAAACTGCACTGCGTGCCATGGGTGCATGTACAGCCGTGAGGCTACTTTTGGTGTGGCGCCGATGGAAATGATATGCTCTGAAAATGCTGGTTACAGCTTCAGGCTGTTTTCGTCCAGCAGGAAATTTCTCAGTCCGATTGTATTGATTCCGTATTCATCACGGCGCACTTTCCTGGCATCCCCGACGACAACGATTTTCCTGAAAAAATCCGGGATACTCAAAAGCCCTTGCTGTTCCTGCTTTACCTTTTCCAATGTCGGAAGAGCAAAAGCAGATTGGATGTAATATTTCTCGCTTCCTTTTGTGGCTATAAAATCCACCTCCAGCTTCTTCTTCTCCCGTTTCCCGTCGGCCTTGGTTGCATAATGTTCTACTACACCGATATCCACATGATATCCCCGTACCCTTAGCTCGTTGTAGATGATGTTTTCCATCAAATGGGTTTCTTCAATCTGGCGGAATCCCAATCTTGCGTTTCTCAGGCCTACATCTTCAAAATAGTATTTTGATAGCTTCCCAATGTACTTTTTTCCCTTGATATCATAACGATCCGCTCTGCTGATGAGATACGAATCTATCAGGTAATCTGTGTAATTCTTAATTGTCTTATCGCTGATTGCCTTGTTCTTGACACTTTTGAATGTCCTCACAAGCTTATTTGGGTTCGTATAGCTTCCTATCGCAGACGCAAGTACATCTACCAGTTCATCCAGCTCCGCTTTGTTTCGCACATTGTGGCGTTCGACAATATCTGAGATATAAACCTTTTGAAACAGTGAAGTAAGATATTCTGCCTTGTCCT
>CAVESN010000153.1:1295-3555 GCA_963618365.1 Bacteroides uniformis | reverse complement strand
CGATTGATAGCCTCAATCGTGCCATTGATCAGTTCCTTGATACGAGTCAGCGTCAATTGGAACGAATTGACCGAGCTTTCCAGACGCTTTAAGAGATTGATGCTCATGAGACGCTGGATACCGCGCTCACGTCCCGTCTGGGTCAGATTATCACCCTTGTTGTGGGTGAGCTCCTTATACTTTTGCATCTTGCTCGGAAAGATGTAGTCCGATGGCGTGTAGACGCATAGCGAAAGCAGCATCAGCTGCTCATAGATCTCTTTGTAGTTGATGGCATTTCCCAAATCCGTCAGACTCGGACGGAGGGAAATCGGCTTCAGTCTTTCCGGGAACTTTCCAATCCCGCTGATGTCGTAATATTTTTCAATATGCTTACGCGACCTCGCAATTGTCACACTGTCCAGCAATTCAAAGAAATCGAAATCCAAAGTTCGCAATAGCGCATCAGTTGTGCGCTCCTTCTGATCCAGCTTGCTCCATGCATTGAAGGCTTTCTGCGCCTGCTTGAAGATATCCTCAATGCCCTTTGTCGTGTTCAGACGTTCATCCAAAATCTCTGAATTGCCCTCATAGGCTATGGCGAGCTGATTCTTCAAATCCACAAAGCGGTTGTTCACCGGTGTTGCGGAGAGCATCAGCACTTTCGTCTTCACACCGGTAAGGATCACCTTCTCCATCAGCTTCTGGTAGCGGTTCTCATGCGTATTGGCGTGTGTGCCGATACCGTTGCGGAAGTTATGGGATTCATCAATGACGATGAGGTCATAGTTGCCCCAATTCAGGCGGCCCAAGTCCAAGCCATTGGATATTCCGCCATTACGGGACAAATCGGTATGGAACAGCACATCGTAATTCAGTCGGTCCTTGGCGATGGGGTTGTTGACGTAGTTGTCCTTGTAGGTATTCCAGTTCTCCGCAAGCTTCTTCGGGCAGAGAACAAGAACCGATTTGTTGCGGTTTTCATAATATTTCACAACTGCCAGCGCAGTGAAGGTTTTTCCTAGTCCAACACTGTCTGCGAGAATGCAACCGTTGTACTTTTCCAGCTTGTTGATGATGGCAAGCACGGCATCACGCTGGAAATCGTAGAGCATACTCCAAATCTTGCTCTGCTTGAAGCCGGTCGCCTCATCGGGAAGCACATCCTCCGAGATATCATCAAGGAACTCACTAAAGACATGGTACAGGGTCATGAAGTAGATGAATTCAGGGGAGTTCTCCGCATAGACCATGCTGATATTTTCAATAACCGCAGCCGTGACATCCTGCATTTTCTCACGGTCATTCCAAAGCTGGTCGAACAACTGCATATATTGATGGGAAAACGGAGCTTCCATGCAATTGACCATGTTGTAGGTGTTGTTGCCGCGTTCGCATCCGATATCCACCGTGGTAAAACCAGAAATCGGCATATAGGCAGTCTGGGAATCCCCTGCATCAACGGTCATGAAACCGGTCATGTTTTCCCTGGTCGTATTTGACTTGAACTTTGCTTTCCTTCGAATCCAGTCTGCACATTCCCTCGCAATGGAACGCTGTGTCATCTCGTTGCGAAGTTTGATTTCAAATTCCGTACCGTACAAGCTGGTTTCCCTGGAAAGGCGTGGAATATAGAACTCGCGCTTCTGCTTCTCCGCCTTCTCCTTCACGAAGGTGGGGGACGTGTAGATAAACCGGAAATCCTCTACGGATTCAAGCTGCTTCTTGAGCTCCTGATATGCGTACATGGAAAAACAGGCCGCCGCTATCGACACCTTGCTTCCACGATGCAACTCCGCACGTAGGTCATCGCGGAGGGTACTGTTGACATTATCAATTATCTTCACGCATTACACCAGACAATCATGATGATGTGATTATACTCTTTGGGTGGTACGTCCCTGCAAGATGTTTTAATACCCCATTTTGCATCATCTCACCAACCCATCACTTTCACGTGTTGCCCATGTCCGCACCAAGAAAATTGAAACACTCAATATCCATATGGTGCTTACAAGGCGACACAAATCGCATAAAACTGCAAATATTGCGAAATCCGCAAAAAATCATGGAGTGAAAGACAATGCAACATGCCAGGAAACAATATCTGGAGCAGCTGGTCCCCGGGCGCATCAAAGTCATTACCGGCCTACGCAGATGTGGCAAGTCCTACCTTCTGTTCACGCTTTACCGCAAATACCTATTGGTCTCTGGCATCAAGGAAGAACAGATCATAGGACTTTCGCTGGATGAGATTGGCAATGCAAAATACCGAAACACG
>CAVESN010000153.1:0-1200 GCA_963618365.1 Bacteroides uniformis | reverse complement strand
CGAATCAATGGTACGCATAAGCGTTAACATGTGTTCATCGATGAAATCCAATTCGTCTCCGAAGTGCGAAATCATTATGTGGATGACCCGGAAGAAAAGCTGAATTTCATTGATGTGGTGCTTGGTTTGATGAAAATCCCGAATGTGTCTATCTATGTGACCGGCAGCAACTCAAAGATGCTCTCCTCCGATATCCTTACCCAGTTCCGTGACCGCGTGGACGAGATTCATGTGAATCCGCTTTCTCCTTTAAACTATGAGGGGGACAAGCGTAGCGTGTGGCGCAACTACTACACCTACGGTGGCATGCCACTTGTGTGGATGACCGAATCTCATGAAGAGAGAAGCCGTTATCTGCGTGACCTGTTTACTCGAACCTACCTCAAGGATGTGCTTGCCTCATGCACCGGTTTGCTGACCAATTTCCGAAAACTGAACAATACATTTGCTTCCAAATGGCATGTCAAGATTGCCCCGGATACAATTGACGCCTATATCGGATACTTCATGCAATCGTTTCTTCTTCAAAAAGAGAGCGATATGACGTGAAGGGGCATAGGTATAGCAAGACTCCAGTCAAATACTATTATTCCGACGTAGGCTTACGAAATGCACGACTTGGATTCAGGCAGCTGGAAGAGACGCATCACAAGGAGAATGTCCTTTACAACGATCTGATCCGCAGGGGATACGACGTAGACGTAGGCGTTTTGGAGCAGAATGACAGAAATAATGACGGGAAAAACACACGCAAGCAGCTGGAGATTGATTTTGTGGTCAACCGTGGAGATAAGCGTTATTATCACCAGTAAGCACCCACCATCGACGACCACGACAAAAAGGAACAGGAAATCGCATCGCTTGTACGCATTGCGGACTCCTTCAAGAAGATTGTGGTAGTAAAGGATTACTTCAAACCCTGGTGGGACGAAATTGGGATCCAGCATGTTGGCATCGAGGACTTCCTTTTGGATGAAAGCCTCCTCAGCTAGCAGCGCAAGAACTCAACCAGCTCAAGGCTGTCTTTGCTATCGCATCTCCTTAATTCGGGAGTATCTTTCTCGCTACTGGCCGTAGTTCTCCGTCTCCTCCCTGAGTGATTCCAAACAATACTCTTCCCACTTGTCCAGCTCTTCCATCTTTTCGATGATTGCACATTGGAGCTTTTCCATTGCTCCTTGAATTTCTCCTCACTAACCT
>CAVESN010000152.1:0-3593 GCA_963618365.1 Bacteroides uniformis | reverse complement strand
GTGGAGTACAATGAGCGCTACTACGCAGCCGGAAAGATACCGGGTGGATTCATGAAGAGGGAAGGAAAACCAAAGGATAAGGAGATTCTTGTCTCCCGCCTGATTGACAGACCCATGAGGCCCCTTTTCGACAAAGCATTTGGCCGTGAGATCCAAGTCGTTCCGACAGTCGTCTCTGCAGACCAGAACAACACACCGGACATTGTTGCCATAGTTGCGGCCAGCGCGGCGGTTACAATTAGCGACATTCCTTTTGGCGGTCCGA
Source organism: Bacteroides uniformis (assembly GCA_963618365.1). Lineage (GTDB taxonomy): Bacteria > Spirochaetota > Spirochaetia > Sphaerochaetales > Sphaerochaetaceae > RUG023. Next base: position 3,328 of record CAVESN010000152.1, on the reverse strand, counting down.
TTGCCGCAGTGAGAGTTGCCTTGGTAGACGGAAAGTTCGTGGTGAACCCGACTTTCAGCCAGATTGCAAGCAGCAAGATGGACATCGTCGTTGCAGGAACCCATGACGGCATCACTATGGTTGAAGGTGGAGCCAAGCAAGTATCAGAGCAGCAAATGATAGAAGCAATCAACACTGCAGAGCCTGTGATCAGGCAGCTTTGTGAATTGCAAGACCAGCTCAAGGATCTTTGCGGAAAGGAGAAACTGCCGGTTTTCGAGGATACTACCGACAACTCCTGGCTAGAGCCCATCAAGGCGTGTGCTCAGCCGCTTGTGCATGATGCCACCTACACGAAGGGAAAGATGGAGCGCTATGCGGCGGTGGAAGCGGTCAAAGCCCAGATGAAGGAAAAATTCGCCGACTTAATCGGTGATGATCCAAAGAAGGAGGAAGCTGTCTCCCTTCTTTGCGACGATCTTGAGAAAGATACGCTTCGTGATGGTATTCTCAACCATGACATCCGCATTGACGGAAGAAAACTCGACGAAATCCGTCCCATCACCTGTGAAGTAGGTGTTTTGCAAAGGGCACACGGTTCTGCGCTCTTCACCCGTGGAGAGACACAGAGCCTTGCGACCACGACACTCGGCACGGCAAGCGACGAGCAGATGTTCGATGACATCGACGGAGAGAAGACTTTCAGCAATTTCATGTTGCACTACAATTTCCCTCCCTATTGTGTAGGGGAAACGGGAAGGCTTTCCACCGGAAGACGGGAAATCGGACACGGACACCTCGCCCAGAGGGCTCTTTATGCGGTGATGCCACAAAAGGAGAAATTCCCCTATACGACCCGTGTGGTGAGCGACATCATGGAAAGCAACGGCTCCTCTTCCCAGGCCTCCATCTGTGGTGGTTGTCTGAGCTTGATGGATGCTGGAGTCCCCATTGAAGCACCTGTTGCGGGCATCGCCATGGGTTTGATCACCGAAGGGGAGCATTACGAGAAGTACAAGATTCTCAGCGACATCTGCGGTGAAGAGGACCACATGGGTGACATGGACTTCAAGGTGGCAGGCACCGAGAAGGGAATTACCGCCTTCCAGATGGACATCAAGATTGCGGGAGTTACCCCCAAGCTCATGCAAGAGGCGCTTGAACAGGCCAGACGGGGCAGACTCCATATCCTTGGGATCATGAAAGAATGCATCGCCCAGCCGAGAAAGGATGTCAGTCCCTACGCACCCAAGATTCTCTCCATGAAAGTGGATGAGGAGAAAATCGGAGCCGTTATCGGCACCGGTGGGAAGACCATCAAGGCAATTGCCCAGCAAAGCGGTGCCGAGGTCAATATCGATGATGATGGAACCATCACCATCTATGCTCCCAACAGCCTATCCGCACAGAAGGCAAAGGAGCTTGTGAACTCCATCATCGAGGAGCCAGAGGTTGGACGCATTTATCAGGGAACCGTCAAGAGGATCATGGATTTCGGTGCTTTCATCGAGATTCTTCCCGGGAAAGAGGGGCTTTGTCACATTTCCAAGCTCTCCCACAAACGTGTCGAGCATGTTGAGGATGTGCTGAAGGTTGGCGATCAGATTCCCGTCAAGTTGATTGAAATTGACCGCCAGAACCGTCTTAACCTCTCCTACATCGATGCGCTGGACGCACAGAAGAAGGGTAAATGAGAATATCTTTCAAAATCGTACGGCAGGGAGCAAAGCTCCCTGTCTACGAGACAAAGGGGAGCGCAGGTTGCGACTTGAGCGCTTGTGTAAGTGAAGATATCGTCCTTAAAAAAGGGGAAAGGAAATTGGTTCCCTGCGGGTTTGTCATGGCTCTTCCCCCTTTCTTTGAGGCACAAGTGAGACCGAGGAGCGGACTTGCCATTAAGAAGGGGGTTACTGTCCTGAATGCACCCGGCACCATTGACAGTGACTTTCGTGGTGAAGTGCAAGTCATCCTGGTGAATTTGGGCGATGAGGATTTTGTCATCCATAATGGTGATCGGATTGCCCAGATGGTGTTCTCCCGTCATGAACAACCTACCTTTCAGATTTGTGATGAGCTTGATGCAACAAATCGTGGGGAAGGAGGGTTCGGATCGACAGGAGTATGAATAGATGGCAAGAAGACGGTTTCACCTTGTAGCAAGCTACGTGGGGCGCTCATACCTGTCCAATCTTGCCGTAGCCTTTCTCTTTTTCTTCTTCATCTTCTTCATCAACCAGATACTTCTACTTGCGCAGCGCATTCTCATCAAGAATGTCTCCCTCTTGAGTGTGCTACAGCTGGTTTCTCTCGCAATTCCCCAATTCCTGCTTTACACATTTCCTTTCAGCAGCCTCACTGCAAGCGCCATGGTCATAGGGGACTTCTCCTCCAACAACGAGATATTGGCGCTACGCTCTAGCGGCATAAGCCTCAAGCACCTCTTTTATCCGATTTGCATTCTTTCCCTATTCGTTTCGCTTGTCACTTTCATCACCTCTGATGTGGTTCTTCCTGAAAGCCATATCCGCTACCGCTCCCTCTATCTAGATTTGATGCGGGATCTTCCCACGCTTGAAATTACCAGCTATGGTTCCAACTCCATAGGGGGGAAAGTGCTCTCCAATGGGAGGGCAAGCGGATCCTCTGTGGAAAACCTGGTCTTGTTTGACGCGCAAAAGAGCGGTGACTCCCAAAAGCAGGTGATTACCTCACCCCGTGCCAGCATTGCACTCGTTGATGCCAACCGATTCGTCTATTCCCTGGAGCTTGACGAAGCAACTTTGCTTTCCTCGGATGCTTCCCGCATTGACCTTGCCAAAGCACGTAAGGCGACCCTTTATCTTGATTTTTCCGAGCAGGTTCCGTCAGTCAGCACCACGAATCCAAGCCAGCTTCCCATCAAGGAGCTCAACCGGCGCATCGCAACACGGAAAGAGGACATAGCTCTCCAATGGTCCAGTCAGGACCAAAGGCGAAGAGAACTCATGGATGTGGCAATATCGTCCACTAATCCTTCTTCATACAACAATGCGCTTGATGAAATCGACGAATTGGATGATAACCCTCCCATTGGCTTCTATCTGCAATATTATCGAGCCGAGAAACAAAAGAAACTTGCGCTAAGCATGGCTTGCTTCCTCCTTGTCTTCCTTACTTTTCCCCTAGCTTATCTCCATGTGAAACATGGAAGGCTTATCGGCTTCGGGGTAGCGATGCTCAGTGCGGTTGCCTATTGGTACATGCTCTTTTTCGCACAGATCAATATCTACCGTACACCAATCAATCCGCTCTTTTTGATGTGGATCCCCGATGTGTGCATGAGCATAGCAGCTTTGGCCCTGCTTTGGAG
>CAVESN010000151.1:2487-3732 GCA_963618365.1 Bacteroides uniformis | reverse complement strand
ATCGTTCATGTCTCAAGTATACTATGCCCAGCATATTGAGACATCAGGAATCTCCATTACCCACCATAAACAGCGAAAGGCCTATTTGGCAGGCTTTCTGGTTTGTATTGGATTATAAAAAATTGCTCAGATTCCTAAAGAGCGGCACACCTGCGTGAAAATGGTATCGGCATCCAGCTTTCCGTCAAAACGGAAGAGCTTCACCCCTTGGGGCAAATTCGCGAGGGCATGTTCGTATCCTTCTCTGACTTTGACCAGGTACTCCCTCTTCTCGAAGAGCTCTCTCTCCTCTCCGCGGTGGTCTATGCGCTTAAGGCATTCTTCCACAGGAGTGTCCACATAGAGGATAACGGCAGGATGGGGATAGGTCTTGTTCAATGACCACACCGCATCGGAATTGCATGTCACACCCTGGTAGGCAAGGGAAGAGTAGAAATACCGGTCGCATATGACCAGTTTTCCTTGGGCAATTTCTTTTTTCAGGTGCAGCACATGCTCATTCCTGTCAGCGGCATAGAGCAGCGCGAGGGACCATGGTGCGACTGAGTAAGTGCCTTTGAGTATCTCGCGCACAAGCCTCCCCACCGGTCCGTCGGTGGGTTCCGCCTCAATCTCATGAGGGATACCAGATTGATGGAGGCGTGCATCCAGTTTCTTCATTTGTGTGGTTGTACCCGCACCATCAAGTCCTTCCAAAACGATAAAGCCCTCAAGAATTTCCATAATGCGAGTATAGAGACAAAAAAAGATATGGTAAACAGTATGCCTTAGTGGCAAAGAGGAGTGATTGCGCTATACTGTGGATCGATGAAATACCATACCACACGCCAAGAATTTCTGGTTGCCTCCTTGGCGGCCCTTTTGTGTGCAGCATTCAGCTGGATATTGGTGGTATACCTTGATTTCAGGGACCCTGCTTGGCTTTTCGCAGAGAGCCATCTCTCCTCCCTTGCGCAAGGGGAGCACGGGAGCATGGTGTTTCATTCCATCGATCGCCAATTCTTGTCTCGGATCCATAGCGAGCAGGTGGATATTTCCCAGGAAGAAGATATTTCCCTACAGGTTGATGCAATTACCATTGAGGAGGGAATCTTCTCTCTTTGCGGCAAAATAGCGACGGGAATCGGGAGCCCCAAGATCATCATTGAAAACCCAAAGGTTGAGATGAGGATTTCCCGTGTTGGGAAAAAGAGCCAAACAGAGAGAAACATTCCCTTCATCTTGCGCCGGATTGGTGTGCGAATA
>CAVESN010000151.1:0-2477 GCA_963618365.1 Bacteroides uniformis | reverse complement strand
TGCAAGGCCTTCAACTGCAAATCTCGAGTCCCGATTTCACACTTTCCCTATCCCAGGGTGAAATGGATTTGTTTTTACGCAAAGGGGGAGCTTTCGGCTCATTGAAGGTTGCAGTACCCTCTTTCACCTTTCATGGAAGTGGTTACATGCTCGCAGGGCGGCATGCGCAGTGTTTCCTCGATGACTCTGGATTCCTGTATACGCGCATTCCCCGCCTCGAGGGAAACTGGCAATCCGGCTCATTTTGTTTGGATGAGCTGAGAGCACAAAGCAGAACCATGGAGGAGACTCTCCCCATTGTGCTATCGGTGCAAAACCTGCATGTGGATTCTCCGGACTTCAATATCGACTCCCCTTTGCTTTCAGGTTCCTTTGAGATTGGAAAAATGGAAAGCAAGGTGCTCACCGAGCTCAAACTTCCCCTTTTCCTTGGATGTGAGTTCTCCCTTCAGGAAGTAGGAATCTCCTTTTCTCAAATAAAGTCCACCATTCCTACCACTACTGTTGCCATTTCACGTGACGAAGATCTCTTTCGGGGAGAAATTGCGGTAAACGATAATGCATCAATCCTTCTGACTTTGCCTCAGGGAAAATTGGAAGTGAAAGGATTAAGGGGCAGTGGGGTTTGGGATGACGGTTCCAGGCAGCTCAATATGGAATTGCATTCGCTTTCCACTACCTTTTTCAGGGATGCGCTCAAGGCGGAAATCGCGAATCTTTCTCTTGAAGGGCAAGGTACGGATGGGAAGCTGGAAGAGACTGCGCTCTCAGGTTTATTGCATCTCTCATTCGGGAAAAATGAGCTTTTTACCCATCTGAACCTCCATGGAAACCTTTGTGAAGAGGAATTTCTCGCCAGTGGCACCATCCTTGATTCCACCACAAACCTCTTTGGGGAAACCTTTGGTGGCTCCGTAGGAATGCGCTGGAACTTTACACGGGAGCAAGGAACCCTGAACCTTGCACTTGACAGCTCTGAGAAGCTCCACCTTGACGCCCTAGTGGAACATCAGGAAAAGGGGAAGACACTCTATACGATCAATGCGTTGATCAATGGGCTTCCTTTTGAGGCGTTCGAAAGCACCTGGAAAAGCTATCTTCCCCTTGTAACTCCCTATTATGATGGGAACACCACAGTAAAGGGGAATTTTTCACTCCATGCAGGGACGAAGGAGAAGGGAGATATCCAATACGAGCTCTCCCTGAGTGACCTCAAGTTCGGACAATTCCGTTTCCGTGCCGGTTCCACAGGTCGTGGTTCCCTTGAGGATAATAGAATCGCCGTACAGTCCATCACATTAGGGGTGCAGAACTACCGGCTTGAGTTCCAGGGAGGAATTGAGATAGGGGAGTGGGTGCCCAATGGCCTTTTCCAGCTTACTGACACAGAGAGCGGCGAAAAGCTGTTTAGTGCAAACATGCTCCATACGGGTAACCGCCAATACCAATATCGGAGCACGAGTGAGCTCTTTCCCAACTTCCAGATTACAGGAAACCTGGAAAGCGCCGAGGATTTCTTCTTTAGCACCGCTGTCGTCAGTGTGAAAGAGAAGGAATATCCGGTCTCTTGGAATTACAGAATCAGCACGCAAAGGTTTGAAGGGAGCAGCGAGGAAGCGGTATCGCTTTCCGCAGATATCAAAAACCCCTTTTCTCTTGCACTTCGGCTGGAGAACCTTGCATTCCCACAGACCAAGCGGCTTCGAAGTGCGACAGCAAGCGGCGATATATCCCTCTTTTATACATCCCAAGATGAGTGGAGCTTCCGCTCCCAAGAGCTCAAGGTCACCGGATTGCAACTTGGGAGCAAGGTCTACACCTTTGAAGGAAACGGAGTGGTCACTCCTGAGAACTTCGACTTCTCCGAATTGAAGGCTTCTGATGGACAGAGCGATTTCACCGGTTCCTTTCACTATCACGGGACCCCGCTTGTCGAGAACATCCGTTCAAGCCTTTCCGATCCCTTCTCGCTATCCTTCCATATTGATGACGGGAAAGAGCAGTTTAGTGACATCTATATCGAAAACTTCGATGACAGGATCGAGGCGATGATTGACATAGGTGCTCTTCAGCTCGACCGGTTCTTTCCCGACGGAAACAGTCTGAGTGCAAATCTCAGCCTGATTGGCAGCTCAAACAGCAAGGATCCCTTCAAGATGGGAGGAAAGCTTTCTGTCGCCGGTAAGGGAAGCAAACTGGAGGGAACCGTCGCTTTTGACGGAAACAAACTCTCCATCAGTGAATTGCAGGCGAATTTCGGCTTGCACAAGGTGAAAAACGGTATCCTTTCACTCGATCTGAGTGGGGGTGAGGCCGACTTTGACGGATTGTTCTCTTCCGATTATTCCTTCTATACGCTTGAAACAAGAGGTTCATCCTTCGGATTTGCACTTCATGCCAGTTTTTCCCCGTTTTCCAAGACACTGCAGGAGCTGCTGCCCGAAAGGCGTTTCTCCATATCCCAGATTCGTGCATTC
>CAVESN010000150.1:0-3811 GCA_963618365.1 Bacteroides uniformis | reverse complement strand
CCTTACTACTGCTGAAGAACATGGGATAACTGCCGTCCTGTCCTCACAAGCCATACGGATGCAGCAAAGGGCGCGGGGATGTTCCAGGGGAAGAATCGCCATCTGGATGGTTGCTTTTGGGATACTTTGGTAATTGGGAATCAAATACATGCAAATGGCTCCAAGAAGCATCACCTTCCCAGAGCCATTTGAGAGCTTTTATGCCACGCACGGGGCCTCTTGTCAGAAACCTTCATTCCATGGGTGCCGTTTCCGGCGCTTGTGCGCTTGGTACATCCCTAGCATGGCATGTTCCTCGCCATCACGGTAGATTACCCCTTGGAATCCCACGCAGGTGACCACCTCTGCCCCGACCTTTTCGGCAAGCTGATGGAGGATCTCCTCCTTCTCTTCCTTGTGCTGAAGGAATTTCACCTTCACCAGCTCACGGGTTTTCAGTGCCATATCCAGGTGTGAGGCGACAGCATCGTCGTACCCTTGCTTGCCGACCATCACCACAGCTTCCTGTGTCTGGCCGTAATTCTTCAGAAATTGTCTGAAATCACTGTCCATGGCGCCTACCTTACTCCCTTTGCCACGCTTTGGCTAGTCCTGGTATTTCTGCTTTACCAGAAAACGTTTGACTTTCAGCGTGCTTGATTTGGGAAGAGGTTCCCAGATTGCGGTGACCCTCGAGATCTTCTTGTAGGGCTGGAGCGTACGGTTCACCTCTTCGACAATGGCCTCAAAACGTTTCTGAATCACATCCTTGTAGGTTTCCGGATTGGCTTTCTGCGTTTCTTCAAGATATGTCTTGGAAGGATAGATCAGCGCCCTGACACCCTCCGTCTTCATCTGCTTGTCGACGGTATAGCCTATGACGCAGATCGTATCGATTTCGTCATATAGCTGGAACTGGTCCTCAATCTCCTCCGGGAAGACATTCTTTCCTCCTTCGGTGACGATGATGTTGCGCTCCCTGCCTGTCAGGTAGAGGTACTTGTTTTCATCGACATGACCGACATCGCCGCTGTTAAGCCATCCATCATCGCCAAGCACTTCAGCCGTGGCCTCAGGATTCTTGTAATACCCTTTCATGACATTCGGGCCCTTGATGTAGATGACACCGTTTCCATTGCCATCCGGATTGACAATCTTGATCTCCTCGAGGGGGAACGAGCGGCCGACGCTCTGCAAGTTGAACGCATAGGTCGGATTCAAAGTCACAATCGGGCTGGTCTCCGTCAAGCCGTAGCCCTGGACGAAATCCACTCCAAGCTCCTGGTACATCCTAAAGGTGCTCGCAGGAAGAGGACCGCCTCCGCTGATGCAGATGCGCACCTTGTCGAGCGCGACATTCTTCAAAAGGAACGAGAACCATTTCTTTCCCACGTTGATGCCGAACGCGCGCTTGAAAAAGCCGCTGATGCTCATCAGCAAGCGGATGACGCCATACAGGATGACCGACTTCTTTTTGACTCCCGCCATCAAGCCGGAGAGGATCTTGTTAAAGAGCATGGGGACTCCGAGGAACATCGTCACTCCTCCCTCATGCACCTCCTTGAAGACCTGGCTGACCACCAGCCGTTTGCCGAACACGCAGCTTGCTCCCACGGAAAGGGCCTCGATGAAGACGGCAAGCATGGTATAGGCATGGTGGATGGGGAGAATCGCATAGAAGACGTCAGTCTCGAAAAGCTCCATCTGGCTTTGTGCGATGAAGCAATCGGAGACGAAATTCTTGTGGGTCAGCATGACTCCCTTGGGGGTGCCAGTAGTACCGCTTGTAAAGAGTATGGCGGCAAGGTCATCCTCCCCAGGCATCTCATGCTCCACCTCTTTTTCCATGCAGTCAAGAATGAACGGATATTTCCCGTCTCCCGGCTCTAGGCTGATTTTCTGAATCCCGAAACTGCCATCGGCGTCAATGGCGTCAATGCGCTCACGGTCGATGCAGAGGAACTTCACTTCCGCGAAAGAAAGGAGCCTATCCATCTCATGGTCATGCAGCGTCCAATCAAGAGGGACCGCGATGCAGCCTGCGTACATCGCTCCAAGATACGCGATGGCCCACTCGGGACTGTTCTTGCCGGTGACAGCCACCTTATCCCCCTTCTTCAGCCCCTTGGAAAGAAGGTATGCGGCAAATCCCACCATCTTCTCTCTTGCCTGGGTGAAGGTAAAACTCTCGTAGCTGGGAGAGAAGGAACTCCAGCACTTGCGATCGGGAAATCTGATGGTTGTGATATTGAAAAGCTCGGGAAGAGTCGGCCACTCTCCATTGAATTCCTTGCCTCGGAAAGAATTCAGGAATCTCCAGGAATGGTCATCATCATGGAATTTCATGCGCAGTCTCCTATTCAAGGGTAAGACTACCAAACATGGGCATAGTTCCACAACCATTATTTTGACACATTTTGAATATTTGTCATACTACTTTCCTCCTCCAGTTGCCCAAGCGGGCCCCTTGGGGTACACTGCCAGCCATGCTGAAGAGTTTTCAGGACCTCATCTCCTTCATGGAGAGCCATACCAATCTGGAGCGTTCCGCTGGCGACCACTACACCACACGCACCTACCGACTCGACCGGATGAAGGCGCTGCTTGTGCACTTCGGCCATCCAGAGCGTTCCTACCGCTGCCTGCATGTCGCTGGCAGCAAAGGCAAAGGCTCGACAAGCAGCTACCTTGCATGCGGCCTTGTCGCGCTCGGATACCGCACAGGGCTCTACATGTCACCACACCTGACCGATTACCACGAGCGCTGGATTGTCGACGGACATTTCGCATCGGACCAAGAGCTGGTGAGAAGTGGCAACCGCATGAAGGATGGTCTGGAAAGCTTCCATTTTCAGGATGACTGGGGAGTTTCCGAGCCGACCACTTTCGAGCTCTACACGCTTCTCGCTTTCTTGCTCTACCAGGACCTTCATTGCGACTATGTGGTGCTTGAGACCGGACTAGGGGGAAGGCTGGATGCAACCAACACGGTGGATCCGCTGGCGGCAATCCTTTGCCCGATTGAGCTGGAGCACACGAAAATCCTCGGGTCCACCATCGCCCAGATAGCCACTGAGAAGAGCAAGATCATCATGCCAGGTCGCCCGGTCTTCGTCGGACTTGCGTGTGAAGAGGCAATGGATGTCTTTCAAAAAGAGGCGGAAAGCCAGCACAGCCCGCTATACAGCCTCAAGGGATCCCTCCACTCTCTTGTTACCAAGACCACCCCGTACGGCCAGGAGACCTCGCTCGTCTGGGAAAACGGGGAGGAGGACCATCTAGTTCTCTCCATGCTTGGTGCAGTGCAAGCGCACAATGCTGCTTTGGCACTCCTGACGCTCCGATGCCTCGGGCTTTTCGACAAGGGAAAGACAATCCCAGCCTTTAATAGCAACCATCTCCCCGGCAGGTTCGAGCTCGCAGGAAAGGAGCCCGCCATCTATATCGATGGAGCGCATACGGCAAACTCGCTCAAGAACCTCCTGGAGACATGGAACACGCTCTATCCGAAAAGTGGGGGCAGAGTCGCCATCTACGGGGCGCTTCTGGACAAGGACCACGAGAGGATGTGCGCATTGATGGAAAGCGCATTCGACCACATCATCGTCAGCACCCCCGGCACCTACAAGAAAAGCGACATCCATGCCATCTGGGAGATTTTCCGCCGCGTTGCGCCAAAGAAGGATATCCTTCTTATTCCCGACAACCAGACGGCACTTGCAAAAGCGAAGGAACTTGCGGGGAAAGAGGGCTCCATCCTGGTAACCGGCTCTTTCTATCTCGGGGGTGCGATCAAGAAGCTGCTCTGCCCCGTTTAGGCCATATGCGATAT
>CAVESN010000149.1:0-3955 GCA_963618365.1 Bacteroides uniformis | reverse complement strand
CAGTGGTTCCCTCAACGACCTTGTAGTTGACACGCACCGTGTCTCCCACATTGAACGTCTCGACTCCCTCTTTGATCTGCTGCGCCTCGATGGCCTTGATCAGATCCACATGCTTAAGAGAGGCTTTCGGCGCTTCTTTGGCCTCAACCTTCACTTCTTCCTTCACTTCCTTCACTTCTTCGTCCATTTCTATCATCCTCTACTGTATGCACGAACAATTGATTCAAACGGCATCTGGCAGAAACATCAAGCTCAGCCGTTTCCAGCAAATCCGGACGGTTACGCATTGTCTTAGCCAGCCGTTGCATCACATGCCACTGTACGATGTTGGCATGATGACCGCTCAATAATACTTCGGGTACCTTTTTTGAGCAATAGGTTTCGGGCCTTGTGTATTGGGGATACTCCAACAGCCCGCCGCGAAAGCTCTCCTCCTCGAGCGAAGTTGTGGTGATCACCCCTTCCACCAGCCGGTAGAGAGCATCAATGATCACCAAGCTTGCCACCTCACCGGAGCTCATCACGTAGTCCCCTACCGAAATCTCGTCATCCACCCAGGAGTCGATCACCCTTTGGTCTATCCCCTCGTAGTGCCCGCAGATGAAAACCAGGTCCTTCTCCTTGGAGAGCTGCTCTGCGTAGGACTGGGTAAACCTCTTGCCGGAAGGGGTTGCAAAGACCACACGTGACGCATGGGCTGAGATATCCGTAAGCGCACTCTCCAAGGGGTCGCAGGAGAGCACCATCCCGGCCCCTCCGCCGAAAGGCACATCGTCGCAGCTCTTGTGCCTCCCTTTTGCATACTCCCTGAAATTGATGATGCGGTAGGTTATCAAACCTTTGGAGACAGCCCTCTTCATGATGGAGTTGGTGAAAAATGGCTCAACCATCTCGGGAAACAAGGTGAGGATGGTGATGTTCATTGCAAGATCCAATCCACCTTAAGGTGAATTTCCCTCTTTACGATATCGGTCCTCTCTATGTACGGTTCAAGGTAGGGCACAAGATGCTTGCCGCCGTCATTGCAAACTACCTCAAGAAGCACCGCTTGAGGACCGTCGATCAAGGAACCCACCTTTCCCAGTTCCCTGCCCTGAAAAAGAACGGAGAGGCCGACCAGGTCGGCTGCATACACCTCCCCCTTCTTCAGCTGATAGGCATTCCCCCGTTCGACAAGAACAAGAGAGCGAGCAAGCAGCCGTGCCTCCTCGGGAGAGTCAATCCCCACGAACTTGGCAACAAGCTGCCCACCTACCTTGCGAAGGGAAACAATCTCCACTTGCCTCTTCTTTCCACCAGGCGACTGGAGAACCACATTCTTGAGTTTCTTCAGATATCCCCATTCAGGATTGTTGGGATACAGTCTCACTTCCCCAGTCAATCCAAACGAGGCGCCAATGGTTGCGGTGGCGAGCAATTGTTCCATCTTCAGTCCAGAATCGTCAAATCAGCCCGCTTCCCGCTCTTGGTCGCACTGGCGGAAAGGATTATCCTGATCGCCTTTGCAATCCTGCCCTGCTTGCCGATGACTTTGCCAACATCCTCCTGGGCCACCTTCAACTCGAGGATGGTGGATTTCTCCCCTTCCACGACATTGACAGAAACCTCTTCAGGTTTGTCGACCAGATTCTTAACGATATATTCTATAAGATCTTTTTCCACATCGAGCCCCCAGAACTTAGTTCTGCTCAGGCTTTCTGTTGATCTGGATACCGTTCTTGTTCAAAAGCCTCTTGACCGTATCAGAGGGCTGGGCACCCTTGGCAATCCAGCTCTTGATCTTCTCGGCGTTGAGAACGACCTGCTTATCCTCGGGTTGCACCGGGTGATACTGACCGACCTCGTCAAGGGTCTTGCTGTCGGCAGGGGCCCTGCGATCCATCACGACAATGCGATAGTCCGGTCTCTTGGCAGCGCCAAATCTCTTCAATCTCATGCTAACACTCATCTCTATTCCTCCTACCCTACGGTAATTGATTCTTTATTTTCCCGCCTGGCCCTGCATCTTCTGCAGCTGCTCAAGCATTGCCATCTGGTATTTCTTGTTCTTGGTGAACTTATGCATTGCGTTGCGCATCTTCTCAAACCGCTTGAGAAGCTTGTTCACATCATTGACGGTGGTTCCGCTGCCACGCGCGATGCGCTTACGCCGATCGGGCCCGATGATGCGTATGTCATGGCGCTCACGCTTGTTCATCGACCGGATGATCGCCTTCTCCTTCTCGAAGACCTTCATGTCAATCTGGCTGGGATCGACGGCCCCTTTCGCACCGGGAATCATCTCAAGGATCTGGTCCACGGACCCCATCTTGTGCATCGACTCAAGCTGCTCCAAGTAATCCTCAAGGTCAAAGGTGTTCTTCGCCAGCTTCTTCTGAAGCTTAAGCGCATCTTCCTTGCTCACACTCTCCTGGGCCTTCTCCACAAGGGAGACAATATCTCCCATGCCGAGAATACGGCTTGCGATTCTGTCGGGATAGAAGGGGGAGATGTCATCCATCTTCTCACCGGTGGTGATGAACTTGATGGGTTTGCCCACCACGCTGCGCAGCGAAAGGGCCGCTCCACCACGGGTATCGGAGTCAAACTTGGTGAGGATGACACCGCTGATGCCGATCCTCTCGTCAAATTCCTTGGCGATGGAAAGGGCATTCTGGCCCGTCATGGCATCGGCGACAAAGAGCGTCTCATCAGGAGAGACTGCCTTCTGTATGCGGCCAAGCTCATCCATCAGAACGTCATCCAGGAACATCCGTCCGCTGGTATCCACGATCAAAACGTCGTATTGGAACTTTCTTGCATAGGCAAGCGCATCGCTTGCGACCTTGGCCGGATCCTTGGCACCCTCCTGAAAGAAGAGAGGGACACCACACTGCTCGGAAAGCACCTTCAGTTGCTGGATAGCGGCAGGCCTGACGAGGTCACAGGCTGCGAGCAAAGGCCTGCGCCCCTGCTTGACCAGATTTTTTGCAAGTTTCGCGGCGGTAGTTGTCTTTCCGGAACCCTGAAGGCCCATCATCAAAAGCACGCTGCTGACATCCGGCCCTCTGAGGGAAAGCTTTTGATGTTCAGGATCGGCAAGAAGCGCGACCATGCGGTCATAGACAATCTTTACGAACTGCTGCCCGGGGTTTACTGCCTTGAGTACCTTCTCCCCTTTGGCTTCTTCCAAGGTTCCGTTGATAAAACGGCGGACAACCCTGAGGTTCACGTCGGCATCCAGCAGGGCTATCTTGATCTCCTCTACCGCTTCCTCAACGTTTTTTTCAGTGATTTTGGATTTCCCGGCCATGGAGCGCATGATGTCGGAAAACTTGTCGCTAATCGCTTCGAACATACCTTTCCTATCCTGTATGCTTATACTGTAAGGGCGCTTTGGCTGTCAAGGATGAACTCACTTCCGCTCTCCCGAGCTCGTGAAATCGACAGTCCTGTTCGCGTCATCCATGATCACCGGCTTTCCCTCCACTCTTGCCAGCTTGTAGCTGACAGTGGTCGAGACTCCCGCCTCGATCTGGGTGACTCCCAGCATAGAAGAAGAACCGAGGACCGTATGCTTGTTATGGGTGATGATGATGAACTGGCTTTTCTCGGAAAAACCCTGGAGCACGGAGAGGAAATTGCCGATATTCCTGTCATCCAGTGCGGCATCAATCTCATCAAGGATGCAGAAGGGAGAGGCTTTCACCATGTAGGTTGCGAAAAGGAGGGCAACCGCAGTCATGGAGCGCTCCCCGCCGGAGAGTGCACTCAGGTTCACCAGCTTCTTCCCCGGTGGCTGGGCAAAGATGTCAATGCCGGTCTCAAGCACTTTCTGGGGATCCGGGTCGACAAGCCTGAGTTCGGCCCTTCCCCCACCGAACAACTTGCGGTACAAATCCTGGAAGTTCTGCGATATCTGCTTGTAAGTCTCGAGAAAGAGATCCGCGCTTCGCTTCTTGATGTCCTCAACCAC
>CAVESN010000148.1:0-3961 GCA_963618365.1 Bacteroides uniformis | reverse complement strand
CGCAATGGCATGGGCAGATTATGTCATTATCCCCATGCAATGCGAATATTTTGCCATGGAGGGATTGAACTTGCTCATGAGAACCATTTCCAATGTGAAGAAGTCCCTCAATCCGGAACTTAAGATATTGGGAATAGCTTTCACTATGTATAATAAGCGGCAGAAATTGGCAAATGACGTGGTGGAGGATGTGACGACCTATTTCAAGCAGTTGGTTTTCAAAACCATCATTCCTCGGAATGTGCGTCTTTCGGAAGCTCCCTCCCACGGTCTTCCCATTTTTGCCTATGATATGAGCAGCAAGGGCGCAAAAGCCTACGCAAGCCTTGGTGAGGAGGTTTTGAACCGTGTCTCTCAAGCAAACTAATGGAAAAAAACATGGTCTTGGAAAAGGAATTGGCAGCCTTCTCGATGATTATTCGGTCGACTCCAAGCTTATTGGCCTGTCTCCGGACGCCTCTATGGAGGAGAAAAAGGGGAAAATAGTGGAAGAGGTTTCTCTTTCCCTCATCTCACCCAGCCCCAGTCAGCCCCGTAAGCAATTTGATGAAGGGGCTCTTGCGGAATTGGCTGAATCGATTAAGAACCAGGGGGTTTTGCAACCTATCCTCGTGCAGAAGCTTTCTGATGATTCCTATACGATTATCGCCGGAGAACGGAGATACCGTGCCGCCAAGCTGGCCGGGTTGGAAAAGATTCCGGTGTTGGTCAGGACATTCTCTGATGCGCAACGCTTGGAAGTGGCCCTCATTGAGAACATTCAAAGAGAGAATCTCAATCCCATTGAGGAGGCAAAAGCCTATGCCTATTTGATGGATGAGACAGGAGCGACGCAGGAAGAGATTGCGAAGAAGGTAGGCAAGAACCGTTCCACTATTGCCAACAGCTTGCGTCTCCTTGCCCTTACTCCGGAAATGCAGGGGGACCTCCTTTCTGGAAAGCTCAATGCGGGACAGGCACGTGCATTGCTTTCTGTGGTAAATCCGGCGGATCGCCTTAAGCTCTATGAGACGCTTCAGGATAAAGAGCTTTCCGTGCGGGCGACGGAAAGACTTGCTTCCGCCTACAATGAGGGAAAGCGGATTGCGTACCAGAAAAAGGGACGCAAGTCGAAGGATTTTGATGAATCGCCTGAAATTACGGTGACCAAAGAAAAACTTCTTCATGCACTTGGAAAACCGGTGGAGATTAAAGGTTCTTCTGGAAAGGGTAAATTGATTATCCCGTATGACAGCGCGGAAGAGTTGGATCAGATTTGTGAATTGCTTGCGCACGAGCAAGAGGAGTAATCATGGATATCAATCAGTTGAAAGAGGGTTTGTATGCGGTTTTGCACACAGAAAAAGGGGATATTCTTCTTTCCCTTGAATACAAGAAGGTTCCCCTTACCGTAGCCAACTTTGTGGGGCTCGCAGAGGGAGCTTTGAATTTGCAGAATGAGGGGAAACCTTTCTATGATGGGCTGTTGTTCCACCGCGTGGTCCCCCAATTCATGATTCAAGGAGGAGATCCCAAGGGAAATGGAACAGGTGGCCCTGGGTATATGTTCCCTGACGAATTTGATGATTCGTTGCAATTTGATGGTCCTGGGGTGCTTGCAATGGCCAATGCCGGGCCTAAAACCAATGGGAGTCAGTTCTTTATCACCCATGTGAAAACTCCCTGGCTCAATCGCCATCACTCCATTTTCGGCCGTGTGGTCGAGGGACAGGATGTGGTGGACTGTGTGACGCAGGGCGATCATATCGTCAAGCTTGAGATTGTGCGCGTTGGTGACGACGCCAAGAAATTTGTTGTTTCACGTGAAACATTCGCAGACATGCTGAACCTCGCCATCAAGAAAGAAGCTGCCGAGGAAGAGGCTAAAGAGAAGGCGTTGGAACAAGAAATTAACAACCGTTATCCTGGCAACAAGAAGACGAAAAGCGGATTGAGATATGTGGTCAATCAGGAAGGTGACGGCAAGAAGAGTCCGAAGCTTGGTCAGGAGGTGACGGTACATTATGAGGGGTTCCTTCTTGATGGTACCAAGTTTGACAGCTCCATCAGCCGTGGTGCTCCCGCAACATTCCGTCTTGGAGAGGTGATAGAGGGGTGGAACGAAGGATTACAGATGATGAGTAAGGGTGCGAAATACACCTTTATTATTCCTCCTGAGCTCGGGTATGGGACTATGGGATATCCGGGAGTCATACCACCAAACAGCACTTTGATATTCAATGTGGAATTAATTAGATTCTAAATCGATATAATAGAAGAAGTATGCCCAAAGAAACTTCAATTCAATATGTCTGCTCTGAGTGCGGGCATGTGGAGAAGAAATGGCTTGGCCGATGTCCTGAGTGCGGGAACTGGAACACCTTCGAGGAGGAAGCTTCCCTTCCTCAGGCTGATACGACCAAGGTTGCCGTGATGAGCACGGAGGCCAATCCTCTCACTTTGGAAGAAGTGAAGGTTGAGCCCGGTTTTCGGTTTTCCACGGGCATATCTGAACTTGATAGAGTTCTTGGCGGGGGAGTCATGAAAGGTTCTGCGGTCCTGATAGGAGGCGAACCGGGTATAGGCAAATCCACCATGATGCTGCAAGTGGGTGCAGTGTGCGCGAAATATGGGAGCGTGCTCTATGTTTCCGGGGAAGAATCCCCGGGGCAGGTGAAGCTTCGCGCTCAGCGGCTAAAGCTTGTTCTCTCCTCTATCTCCATTTTCTGTGATACAAGACTTGAGGTACTTACACCGCTTCTTGAAAAAGTTCGACCACAGATTGTCATCGTCGATTCTCTGCAAACCCTGCTTTCCAGTGCAATTCCTTCTCCTGCCGGATCCGTCAACCAGATCCGTGCATGTTCCACATCGCTTGTAGCCCTTTCCAAACAATTGGGAATCTCCCTTTTTCTGGTGGGCCATATCACCAAGGAGGGAATTCTTGCCGGTCCAAAGGTCATCGAGCACTTGGTGGATACGGTGCTCTCCTTCGAGGAGTCCGGGAGTGGAATCCGCATGTTGCGTGCCCTGAAGAACCGCTTTGGCTCAGTGGATGAGCTGGGGCTATTTCTCATGGGGGAGAAAGGCATCGAGCCAGTGGCCGAACCTTCCTCTTTTTTCATCAGCCAACGCTTCGGGAAGGTAACTCCTCCAGGAATCGCCTATACGGCGGTGAATGAGGGGAGCCGTACCTTCGTGGTGGAGATTCAGGCGCTCACCGTTTCAGCGAAAAGCGGGTATAGCAGGGTATATTCCGACAGGATTGATTCTGCGAGAGTCATGCGCATAAGCGCCATTCTCGAGAAGCATGCCGGCCTCGCTTTCGCTCAGAGCGATATCTATGTGAATGTAGCTGGCGGTATCAAGCTGAGCGAGGTTTCCATTGAGCTTCCCCTTGCCTTGGCGCTTTGGTCAGCTTACCGGGGAGTAAGCCTTCCTTCCGACCTTGTTTCCTTCGGGGAGCTCTCCTTGTCTGGCGAGCTTAGGCCTGTGGGGTTTGCCCAGAAGAGGGCGAAGACCGCCGTTGAGATGGGATTTGGGAGGATGCTTGTGGCGAAGGGGACAAAGATGGGAAAGGCCACGAATGTCCAGCTTGCTTCCACCATCGGAGAGGCGATACGGGCGCTTTCGAGATGATTGGTTTGTTACTTCTCTTCTCTTCCTTTAGGAGATGGCTTTCCTAGTTTTTTGCAACGGAATTGTCTTTTCTCAACAGGGGTGGCCTTTTTTTGTTGTATGGAATAAAGGGATTCATATCTTCGTGTGGTCTCCAACAATCTTCTCACATACATGAGACTCTTATCTGCATCAGTAGATTCAGCATAATCAATGCCTCAAGAAAGTCTCGGCGGATTCCAATCAATCTTCCGACAGTTTTGATGAAAACCTCTAATTGCTCGCGAAGATGCGCTTACCGAAAATTGGCGTAAGCGTCAAATCGTCGACCATAGCCGAGTGATGAAGGCTTGAAGATAATGGT
>CAVESN010000147.1:0-3972 GCA_963618365.1 Bacteroides uniformis | reverse complement strand
TGAGCTACCAGCCCCTATTCCCGGAGAACAAATCGTCACCCACACGGGATACACCCTCTCGTACAACGAGGAGTATGAGCAACCATCCTACGTGGCATACCTGCTCACCCGGGAAAAGGTGGCCGGTACGAATGAAAGAGCAGACAACTTCAGAGCGGACCCCTATATCATCACCGGCAGCGCAACGCTTGATGATTACCGCTCTAGCGGATACGACAGGGGGCATCTCTGCCCTGCGGCCGACCAGAAGTGGTCGGAGAAGGCCATGGACGATTCGTTCTACATGAGCAACATGTCGCCGCAAGCACCGTCATTCAACCGTGGCATCTGGGGAAGCCTAGAGGCAACCGTACGCACATTCGCCAACGACAACAAAGCAGTCTACGTGGCAACCGGACCGGTACTCAACGACGGGCCGTATGAGACCATAGGCAAGAACAAGGTGGCAGTCCCCAAAGCCTACTACAAGGCAGTACTCTACTACGACGGGAAAGAGGATGCAAAGGCAATAGGATTTCTCCTTCCCAACGAAGGGTCCAGGAAGAAAGTGCAGGATTTCGCCTTATCCATCGACGAGCTTGAAGAGATCACCGGATTGGACTTTTTCCCAAAACTTGATGATTCGATTGAGATGACCGTAGAGGATTCATTCAGCCTCAGCGATTGGCAATGGCGCGAATATCACTCAGGTGACGCCCCTGCAGTACAAACCGGAAAAGCACAATCGGATGACAAGCGGGAGATTCTCACCCAAACCATCCTCATCATCATCTCCACACTACGAAAGCAGCTCGTTTCCTGGATAGAAACCCTGTAGAAAGAATCCCCCACTTTTTCTCCAAAGCCGAATCGAAACGGCAAAAATCCCCTCTTATCCTTATAGGAGGACATGGGAATGGAGACGAGAGTCCTACGCATTGGGGAGACACGCTGTAGGACGAGGGGATGTTCCTCTACACATGCTACGGAAGGCCGAGGATAGTCGAGCTGATACTCAGCATCGCACTCGGGCAGAAAGGCGAGGTGCGCTCTTACGCCATGCAGAAGGAACCAATCAACAGCTTTCCCGAGGATTAGGAGATCCGCCTTGACGTGGGCGCGAAGCTTGCAGGCGGGACAACCTGCAACATCGAGGTGCAGAACGTCATGGACACCCAGTTCCTCAAGAGGGTGCGGTACAACCTGGCGATGATGGAGACGAGGGCGCTGAAGAAGGGAAAGAAGTACAGGGAGATTCCCCTCTCCTTCGTGGTGGTGCTCTCCCCCCACGACCCGTTCGGAAAGGGAAGCGGAATGTACCACGGGAATCAGACGGTGAGTGAGACGGATGGCGAGATGCCGAGAATAGGTGGAATCATCTTCCTCAACGGGAAATACAAGGGGGATGATGAGGAGCTAAGGCTTGTGCACGCCTCGGTTGCAAGAATGCCGAGGAGATGGAGTATACTGAGCTTAGGGAAGCAGTGAGGGAAATCAAAAAGGACAAGGAGATGCGCGAGTTCAAGACCTGGACCAGATCTGGTTCGACCATGGCAAGGAAGAAGGATTGCAATCAGGAAAGAGCTCCTCAGTTGCAACCTTCCACAAGGCAAGCAAACTGCTCCACGGCCATATGAGTGTAAGCGAGGTGGCAGGGTGACAGGGCTGGATGAGGCGACCGTCAGCTTACTTCGCTGATGCTTCGGGTAAAAAGGGATAGGGCGGCCCGATAGGACCGCCTGTCTCTCGTTTCCCAAATCCAAGCTACTGCAGATTACCGGGAAAGCGGGGAATCAAATCCATTGACTTCTTCAGGTATTCATCGCTCGGAATGACGTCGCTCATCTTCCCGTCATTGTATTGCTGATAGGCGACCATGTCGAAGTATCCTGTTCCCGTGAGGCCAAAGAGAATAGTCTTCGCCTCCCCCGTTTCCTTGCACTTGAGCGCCTCGTCGATGGCGACCTTGATCGCATGGCTGGACTCCGGAGCGGGTAGGATACCCTCGATACGGGCGAAAGTCTCCGCCGCCTCGAAGACTGACGTCTGCTCCACTGCCCTCGCCTCCAGATACCCGTCATGATAAAGCTGGCTCACCACTGAAGCCATTCCATGGTACCTCAATCCCCCCGCATGGTTAGCGGACGGGATGAACTCGCTGCCCAAAGTGTACATCTTCGCAAGCGGACACACATGGCCGGTATCGCAAAAATCGTAGGCATAGACGCCACGGGTGAGGGAGGGGCAGGATGCGGGCTCCACTGCGATGATGCGGTACTTCGGACCGCCTTTCAGCTCACGCCCCACGAACGGGGAAATCAAACCGCCAAGGTTGGAGCCGCCACCGGCACATCCGATGATGATATCGGGAGTGACGCCATACTTGTCCATGGCTGTCATGGTCTCAACTCCGATGACTGTCTGGTGAAGCAGCACCTGGCTGAGCACGCTTCCCAGCACATAGCGGTACCCTTTGCGGGAGAGGGCCTCCTCCACAGCCTCGCTAATTGCGCAGCCGAGGCTTCCTGTGGTTCCCGGGAACTCCTCGTTAATCTTTCTTCCCACTGCTGTTGTCATCGAGGGAGAAGGAGTCACATGTGCTCCATAGGTCCTCATGACTTCCCTTCTGAACGGCTTTTGCTCGTAGGAGCACTTGACCATGAAGACGTTGCAATCCAAGCCGAAGTATGCGCATGCCATGGAGAGCGCTGTCCCCCACTGTCCGGCACCAGTCTCTGTGGTCACACCTTTCAGCCCCTGCTGCTTCGCATAGAAGGCTTGGGCAATGGCACTGTTTAGCTTGTGGCTGCCACTGGTGTTGTTTCCCTCGAACTTGTAGTAGATATGCGCGGGAGTGCCAAGCTGCTTCTCGAGGCAATAGGCGCGGACCAAGGGAGAAGGACGATACATCTTGTAGAAATTCCTAATCTCCTCGGGAATCGGGATATATTCATCCGTGTCATTCAGCTCCTGCCTGACAAGCTCGTCGCAGAACACATGCTTCAGCTCGTCGAATGTCATCGCCTCATGCGTTGCGGGATTGAGCAGCGGGGCCGGTTTGTGTGCCATGACGGCACGGACGTTATACCAGTTTTTGGGGATCTCATTCTCACTGAGATAAATCTTGTAGGGGATCTCTTGTTCTTTCATATAGAAACGCTCCTTGAAGGGATACTCTCATGTCTGGCCGAACGTGTCAATACTTTTCTATAAACAGAAACAGAAATCACTCTCAGTTGCAGTCAACTTCATCCTTGATCTTCTGCATGGCAAAATCGACCTGATACAAGGCATCAGCACAGTGTCGCAAGGCATCGCGCACATCTGGATCCTCCACATGCTGCTTATAGCAAAGCTTGTGCTCGTTGCTTGCCCAGAGATCCATGGCAATGGTGCGGAATTGCACCTCTACAGCCAATTCATATTTCTTTGTGGAGAGGAAGACGGGGACCTGCACGATCAAATGGAGGGAACGATAGCCGTTGGGTTTTGGGTTCTTGATGTAATCCTTCTCTGCGACAAGGATTATGTCATCTTGTTTCAAAAGGTAGTCGCGAAGAAGGAAGATATCATCAAGAAAGGAGCAAACAACCCTCACTCCTGCGATGTCCGTAAGCTCTTCCATTCCCTTTGGAGAGAGAGGCAAGCCTCTGCGCTGAAGCTTCTTGATGATGGAAAGAGGTTCCTTGAGCCGGCAATGGATTGCCTCGATGGGGTTTTGCCTTCGCTGTTCCTGAGTCAACTCGTAATTCAGGATATCGAGTTTTGTCTTCACGGTCAGCATCGCCGCATTGTAGCACATCATCAAGTGCCTGAATTCATCAAGGTTTTCGAAAATCGCAACTGTCGGATTTTCTGCCTCTTCTCGCATCACCTCTCTCATCTCCCCATAAATAGTAGTATTGAATCCATGCCGGGAGCAAGTGAAGAAGCATAGAGAAAAGGGCAAAGGAAAGGCCCGGCGGCCACCTACTCTCCCGCGGTCCAACCGCA
>CAVESN010000146.1:0-4033 GCA_963618365.1 Bacteroides uniformis | reverse complement strand
CTCGTATGGTGGTCTTCCCAAGGGATTGTCCGAGGATGATTTCTTGACGCTTATGGCATAGTTGTGGGTAGCTTGCGGGGTGGGGAGATGGCAATGAGATCCTCTTCTTGATGGGGGAAGAAAGGTGTTTTTGCGCTTTTCTAAGAAGAGGCAAAACGCTTAGTATGGAAACATGCAAGTCATACGGGTTGTAGCTGCCGTCATCATCCGGAGAGGAAAAATCTTTTGCGCCCAGCGCCACAAAGGTGGGGACGCAGGAGCGAAATGGGAGTTTCCCGGAGGGAAAGTGGAGGATGGGGAGACGGACGAGCTTGCCTTGAAGAGGGAAATAGGGGAGGAGCTCAAGCTCGACATCGCAGTCGGAAAGCACATCACCCAGGTGCTCCACCACTATCCCGACAGCACCGTGGAGATCCATTTCTACCACGCAAAGCTCGTGCAGGAAAAAGAGCCGGTGCTTCTGGAACACCTTTCCTTTCGGTGGATGGAAGCGGAATCATTGGAAGCGCTTGACTGGGCCGAGGCCGACAAAAAGGCGCTCATGTCCGTGAAAGCCTATGCATATAAGGAGGAGAGGGATGAAGATTGTTGACGTGCATGCGGGATGGATCCGCTATGAATCCACGATGATGAGGGATGCGGAAGGGCACCAGCATCCGAGTTACACAAAGCATGAGGCGAAGGTGCCCTATCTGGAGATCACGTGCGATGACGGGACGACCGGTCATGCCTTCGGCGAAAGCATGAACCCCGAGGTGCTGAATACCGTCGTCAGGAACGCCATCGTCGGAGAGGACCCGTTCTACCATGAGCGCATATGGCAGAAGATGCACTCATGGCAGCGGCTGAACCAGAACCTCACGGACAGGACGCTCAATGGAATGGACAATGCCATCTGGGACATCTGTGGCAAGAAGCTTGGCATGCCGGTCTACAAGCTTGTCGGGGGAAACCGTGACAAAGTCCCCGCCTATGGCTCCATCATGGTCGGTGATGACGTGAAGGGGGGACTGGACTCTCCCGAAGCCTACGCCAATTTCGCAAAGCACCTGGTGGACACCTACCACTACAAGGCAATCAAGCTCCATACCTGGATGCCTCCGATAATCCCCGAGCCCAACCCGAAGATGGACATCGAGGCATGCGCCGCGGTGCGCGACGCCGTAGGACCGGAGATTGGACTGATGCTCGACCCCTACCACTACTACTCACGAGAGCAAGCGCTCTATCTCGCCAGGGAACTTGAGAAACTCAACTTCCTCTGGATGGAGGAACCGATGGATGAATCCTCGATGGAGGCCTACATCTGGCTCACCCAGAAGACCACCCTTCCCATCTGCGGACCGGAAACCGCACTCGGCAAGGAGAAGGTGAGATCGGCTTGGGTGAAGTATGGGGCCGCCGACATCGGAAGAGCCGGAGACGTGGACCTTGGAGGATTCACCCCGCTGATGAAGGCGATCCACCTCTATGAATCCTTTGGCATGAGCTGTGAGCTCCATGGAGCCAACATCGGCAACCTTCAGGCGCTCGGAGCCATGGGAATCCCCGGTTCCATGTACGAAAGAGGACTCTTGCACCCCATGGTGGACTACGAGCACCGCCACCCCTGGCTGAAGACCATCGTCGACCCGCTTGACGGAGAAGGGAACGTCCTGATCCCCCAGGTCCCCGGCATGGGCTACCAGATCAACGAGGATTACATCAAGGAGCATGTGATCTGGTAAGATTTCGATTCGTCCTCCAGTCTTTCTGGGGGACGAAGAGATTACGGCCTTAGATCGAATGACATACCTAGAATCATGGGAATCCGTCAGTACAAGATCCATGGGGAGGAATGTACCAAGGTACAGTCCACCCAGTTCTTAATTGAGTGTTTCTTTTCTTGAGCATTGAAGACATGGCTGTTATGCTGCAGCTATGAGCAAATGCCACTTTCCCGAACCATTTCCGCCACTCGACCCCAAAAAAAGAGACAGGGAGTTCAAGAAATACAGCAGCGGCACCTTGCGGGGTGAAGTCGCCTACAAATGGATGGTGGAGGGATGGAGCACCCGTGCAATCGACGTGGAAGTCCTTAACTTCTACTCCTATTACCCGAACTCCCAGGCGGACGGATTCCAGTCAATGGGGATGCTGCACTACCTGGGACTTAACCGGAACCACCAGGGGTACTTTAAGGACATGGCGCTCAAGGACATCGTCTCCACCATCAACATCCTGCGCTATACCATAGAAGGGTTCGACAAAGTCTACGGGGTGATGATGAGCTACATCCTGGCCATCCATGAACAAGAACAGCAGCAAGGACAAGATTGGATAACCCACCAGTGGCTTGAGGGATGCGACGAAGGAGAAATCACCCGGAAACTTGAAGATGCAAGACTGGAAACCTCCAGGGAAATCATCATCAGTGGCACATTCCGCTATTATTCCAGCGCCGCATTGAAAGCATCGCTCAAGGACCTCTATGACTACAAGTGCCAAGTCTGTGGCACCGTCATCTACAAGAAAGGCTGGAGCAGGGAAATGCCACGCAGGGAACAATGGAACTACCTCAATGCCGATGTCCACCACATTCTACCCCTCTCCCGACAAGGCAAGGACAGGAGAAGCAACATGCTCTGCCTCTGCCCCAACTGCCACAGGAAATTCCATACCGAGGAGTACACGCTCACCCAACGGCACACACAAATCATCTGCTACGACCAGTTTCAGGACAAAACCTCACCCCTCACCCAAATGCACAAGATAGAGCTCCCCTAGGAAGTGACCCCAACCCATTGAAAAAAAACACAACCCTCCCAAAGGGAAGTATCCTATCCCTGTCAAACAAAGGTAGCTCCTTCCTACGCATTGACACCAGTTCCACCTTCTCTTCTCCTTGGAAGGTGGAACACTTTTTGTCAGCCGATAAGGGACTTGCTCATCTGACGCATGAATTTGGCAGGAATTGATTCTGAAAGGTGCCAAGTGATGGACATGGGCTTAGATCCTGCATGGGAGAGGTAAGAGGCTTCGCCAAGAAATGTATAGAATTGAGCAACTCCATACGTGTCATTTTTTGATTCTCGGACAAACAGGAGAATCTTGGTTCCTTTCTCTTTGTGGTGAATGTATCGCTGTCCTGTTTCAGAGCTGTCGCTTGTGGTGCTTTGGCTTTGCCAATGAAATGTGTTTTTATCGATTGCATAATCCTCATAGAGAGTGGTTGGGGAGAAATCTTTGTCTGATTTGTCCAACGTGACCATGAATACGTCACATTTCTGTTGTGGCAGCCATTTGACCCCTTCTCTTACTGTGGAAGGTCTGTAAAAGCCTAAAGCAACAAGCAATTGGTCTCTGGAGTAGGTCGCGTGGACATCAAGTACATTCACCCCGTGTAGCGAATAGGGTGTGTCGATAATCTCGAGAGTTTCCAATTTGATTGCTAATATTTCTTCTATTTCCTGACAGTAGATAGGGTTTCTTTTTAGTTCTTCAATTCCTTCAATGAGATTCATCGATTCAGCATCTTTTTGCCAGACGGTGAATTGCAACATGCGAATCAGTATCTGCTCTTCTTCTGAACAATCATTCCAAGATGGAGTTGGGGTGTCAGGTAGAAGAAGTTTTTGGTAGTACCTGATTGCTCGTCTTGAATCTACATGGGAGAGCCTATAAAGAACCGCTTTAATTATCGGATCAAGCGATTCATGGAAATCATCCCTTAGCCCGGCATCAACACAGAGCCGGGAAAAACTGTCCCAATGATAGAGGTCGGACAAAGTCATGTGGGTGTAATCCAGAAATTGTGAGAGAGATGGGATGCTCTGATAGTCCGAGTGGTAATCGATTAGTTTCTGCACAAGACCTTGTCTGTAGCCAAGAGCTGCGCGGATAGTTGCAAGGATGGTTTCCTGTGCTTGTTTCTCCAGTTCGATATAGCAGCCTTTGGGAACAGAAACAAAGCCTGCAGATATTTCATTTGTTACACTACGACGGGTTTTGTCGAGCAGAGAACGGAACTTCTCTTCAAAATTGTATTTTCGGT
>CAVESN010000145.1:715-4074 GCA_963618365.1 Bacteroides uniformis | reverse complement strand
GACAGCTTTTCCTCTTATGAAAATCGAAAAACAAGAGATTTTGCTCTGTTCTTATGCTTTAGAGGCTGATCTTATAGTGCATATTTTGATGAAACCTTTATTTGAAGAATTGTGACGATTTTCTCCCGCTTCGGGAAAGATGACTATGCTTGATTGCAACATCATCCTTAGGAGGAATCGTATGCATGCACGTCGTTTGCCAGCAATCTTCTTCATGCTGGTTCTCTGTTTGTCCGCTTCTCCGCTTTTTGCGGCCTATGAGGGGATTTCTGTCTCGACTCCCTATCCTTCGCTGAACGTCAGTCAGAAAAGGGATGGAGACATGATTGTCTACGACCTTTCGGTCAAGAACTATGCCATGGCGCCGGGACGCGTCGACCTCTCTGTCTCCGACCTTCCCGATGGATGGCAATACCAGTTTGTGGGTGGAGGCGGACTTGTGAGCGCAGTCTTTGCGGAACCTGAGAGCCCCGTTTCCGTCAAACTGTGGGTGATTCCTTCCGACAACACCGTTGCCGGCACCTATGATTTCACTGTCAATGCGATCAGCAGGGAAGGAGATGCCACATACTCTCTTCCGCTTACAGTCATGATGGGGCAGAAGCTTCCAAAACGGCTTGCGCTCGAGTGTGAGAGCGACGGAATAGAGGGAACTCCAGGGGCCGACCTCTCCTTCCAGTTCACCATACACAACAACAGCGCGGCGGAGAGCTTGATTGACTTGGCAAGCCAGGCGCCTAGTGGCTTCACGGTGAAATTCACCGAGCAATATGGCTCGAAAAACATCAACAACATCTCCATCTCCGCAGGAGGCTCTGCCACGCTCAAGGCGACCGTAACTCCTCCGCAGGGAGTGAGTGAGGGTTCTTACCAGGTTACCGTCATCGCCAAATCGGGTTCGGTCAGTGCAAGCGGAAAGGAGACTTTGACCATCAAGGGACAGCCACGCCTGTCGTTGACAGGTGAGAACGGAATCCTCAGCTTCTCCGCCAACGCCGGCAAGACGAAGAGCGTCAAGCTTGAGGTGACCAACACAGGCACCGCTGATGCGAAAGAGGTAAAACTCTCTTCTTCTACCCCCAATGGATGGAGCGCCACCTTCACTCCTTCAACAATTTCCTCCATTGTGGCAGGCAAGAGCGAGGAAGTGACCATGGAAGTCTCCCCTTCCAGCCAGGCAATTACCGGAGACTACCAGCTGACAGTCAAGGCCAGCAGCGAGGGAAGCTCCATCAGCCAGACATTCCGCACCACCGTCAAGACGGGGAGCATGCTCGGCCTTGTCAGCCTGCTAGTCATCGCCATCGCAGTCCTGATTCTCATACTCACCATGAAGAAGTACGGGCGGAGGTAGGTATGCAGGTACTTGATGCGCAGCACCTGTGCAAGGTCTACCCTGGCAAGGTTGCTGTTGACGATGTGACATTTTCCCTTGACGAGGGAGAGATTTTCGGTCTTCTTGGACCGAACGGTTCTGGCAAGACAACCACGATTTTGATGATTCTGGGACTGCTCGAACCGACCGCAGGAAGCGTGAGCGTGCTCGGAAAGAGCCCGCTTACCAACCCGCTTGCAGTCAAGAAGCTTGTGGGATACCTTCCTGACTCCGTTGGGTTCTATGACAACCTCACCTTGTACGAGAACCTGGACTACACAGCAAGCTTTCTAGGCTTGGACACAAAGGAGAGAAGGGACCGGATACACCATGCGCTCTCGGTCATGCGGCTGGAAGACCGCACCTTCCAGAAAGTCAAAACGCTCTCCCACGGGCTCAAGCAGCGACTGGGACTTGCCGAAATCCTCGTCAAGAAACCACGCATTGCCATCCTGGACGAACCGACACAGGGACTCGATCCCACCTCGATCAACGAGTTCCTCTCATTGATCCGCTCGTTCAGGGATGAGCACCACATGACTGTCCTCTTCTCCAGCCACCAGCTTTCCCAGGCGGGAAGCGTATGCGACCGTGTGGGATTGTTCTCGCAAGGAGACTTGATTGAGTGTGGCTCCGTGAATGAACTTTCAGTGAAGAAGTTCGGCTCCCACAAGCTTATCTCCCTCACCCTGGAGGAAAACGCTCCCATCGAATCATTGCTCCGTAATGCAAGCGAGGAGGTGGTGAAAGTCACTCACAAAGGGAAAGGGTCATGGCTTGTAGAAAGCAGGAGCGACATCAGGCCGCTTCTGGTGAAACTGCTTGTGGATGGAGGGTATGCCATTACCAGCGTCCAACTCCAAACGCACTCGCTTGAAGAGGTCTATGATGCGTGTTACCAGGAGGTCCAGCATGAGAAAACCAGCGCGTGAAGGTTCGGCATTGACCGGACTTAGGGTCGTGTTCCGCAAGGAGTTCGAGGATTTCACCGGATCGGTTAAGCTGATGGTGCTGACCTTCCTGATTTTCCTGACTGCGCTTTCCAGCGTCAGCACCGCTTGCACAACCTTGAAGAACTACGTGGAAGAGGACCAGTTCCTGCTTCTCTCTCTTTTCACGCTCTCTGGGAACACTGTGCCGTCGCTGCTCAGCTTCATGTCATTTCTTGTGCCGCTGACAGCAATCTCCCTGGGGTTTGACGCCATCAACAGCGAGTTCCAGAACAGGACGATGGGGAGACTTCTCTCCCAGCCGATTTACCGCGACGTCCTGCTCTTCGGCAAGACCCTCGGCGCATTGGCCGCCATGGCATCGGTTCTTCTCGTGCTCTGGCTGTTGGTCCTGGGTTCGGGAATGTTGTTTCTGGGAGTCATGCCCACGGGAGAGCAGATTGGCAGGGCCTTCGTCTTCTATCTGATCACGTTGCTCTATGGCGCATTGTGGTTCACCATCGCCATGGTATGCTCGATTGTCACGAAGAACGCGGCCACCTCCGCCCTGATTTCCATCGCGATCTGGCTCTTCACGATGATATTCTGGCCGATCATCGCCCAGCTGGTATCTGCTACGATAGGAGGAAGCGATGCCTATGTGAGTGCCACGCTAGAGGTTGTCCTTTCCCGTATCTCTCCCTCGGTGCTCTACAACCAGGCTTCCCTCGCCATTCTGAACCCAAGCACGAGATCACTGGGAGTGGTGCTCTTCTACCAGATAGAGGGGGCTCTCGGAGGAACTGCCCTTCCCTTCTGGCAAAGTTTTCTCTTGGTGCTTCCCCACATGGCCGCCTTTGTGGCAAGCGCCATCGTCTGGTTCATCATCGCCTACAGGCTCTTTCTCAGAAGAGAAATCAGGATGTAGAAATATTGTTGTCGCTTCAGATTCTGCAAAAACCTGCAGCGACAACCGCTATCTTTCTCTTTTCCTTGTACCATGAATTTGATTGGAGTATGCTGATTCTGGTATGGGCTTCAAGACTTTAGAGCAC
>CAVESN010000145.1:0-705 GCA_963618365.1 Bacteroides uniformis | reverse complement strand
GAGCACAAACAATCGGTAAAGAACGGAGTTGGAAGGCTTTTTTTCACCGGAATCGCCATCATCTTCGAGGTTTTCACCATCATCCTGATTGTGACCCGGGTGAACGAGCAGGCCGAATGGATTTCCTATTCCACCCGCATTGTCGGATTGGCTTTGGTGCTCGGCATCTACAGCCAGCACAAGACAAGCTCGATGAAAACGCCATGGATCATCCTGATCCTGCTCTTTCCTATCGCAGGAACCACCTTGTATCTGATGGTGGGTCTTTCCGGCTCCACACGGCACATGGCATCCCACTTTCGGGAAATAGACAAGGATTTGTCGCTTTTGAAAGAGGATGACACAACAGCGCTCCGAACTGCGAGGGAACGTTTCCCCCAGGCCGCCACCATCAGCACCTACCTCTCCGAGAGAATCGGATTCCCCCTGTTCACACAGAGCGACATCACCTACTTTCCGGAAGCGAAAGAGGCGTTTGACGACCAGATAGAGAAAATTGCAAGCGCAAAACAGTTCATCTTCCTGGAGTACCATGCCATCGAGCATACCGGCCCATGGATGAGGATGGAGAAGGTGCTTGCAGAAAAGGTGAAAGAGGGCGTCGAGGTGAGAGTCATGTATGATGACGTGGGGTCAATCGGCTTCATCACCATCAATTTCATCAAGCACCTGCGCTCCCTCGGGATAAAATGCAAGGTGTTCAAC
>CAVESN010000144.1:3006-4221 GCA_963618365.1 Bacteroides uniformis | reverse complement strand
CCTTTGATCCGAAGACCCTGCGTCGCCAGAGCATCCAGCAGGCAAGAACGGATGCCCGTAAATCGTTCCGCAGCATCACAAACGACAAGCAATATAGCGAGTACAAGACCAAGGAAGGTCAGTTGATCAAGGGATACTTCCTCAGGCAAATGCCCAGTGGCGATATTTTCGTCAACATCGGCACCATAGAGGGACTCCTTCCGCTACGCAGCCAGAGTCCCAGGGAAAACTACGAGGGATATACGGTCAACGATTCCATTCTCTGCTATGTGGAGTCTGTGAAAGAGGACGACAGGGGAGTTCATGTATCTCTCTCAAGAGCCCATAGCGAGCTTGTACGGAAGCTTTTCGAACTGCAAATTCCCGAGATCCAGCAACAGCAGATTGACATCATTAAAGTCGTGCGTATTGCTGGCTACCGTACCAAAGTTGCGGTTGCAAGCAGAGGTGAGAACATCGACCCCGTAGGAGCTTGCATCGGATTGCAAGGTAACCGCATCAAAACCATCATGGACGAGATTGAGGGAGAAAGGATTGATATCATCCGCTATGACTCCAACCCCGTCAATTACATCCGAAATGCATTGGCTCCCGCCGAGGTAAAGAACATTGTCGTTGTGGACAAGAATGTCTTCCATGCCATTGCCATTGTTGACAAGAGCCAGCAAGCCCTTGCCATTGGCAAATCTGGCGTGAACGTGAAGCTTGCCAGCAAATTGGGCGACTGGGTGATTGAAGTGAAGACTCAGGAAGAGTTTGATGAACTTGACATCGCCCATGCGGCAAGGGACAAGGCTGAAGAGTACTTCTCGGAACAGGAAGAAGTTCCGGCTGCGGATAGTGATGTAGCCGAAGGAGAGGGAAAAGAAGAAGTGATCGACAACAGCGGAGTTCCCGAAGACGAGGTGCCGCTATCTGATCTTCCCATTGACGAGAAGCTTCTGAAGAAGCTGCAGTTCCATGACATCTACAGCGTTGAAGATTTCATCAATCTTTCCCATGAAGAACAAGTGACATTGAAGGATTTGAGCGAGGAGGATGTCGCCCAAGTCAAGAAAATCATCAGCGAGAACATTGATATTGTGGAAGATGAGAATGAGGAAACCGAGTATGTGTGCCCGAACTGTGGTCATCCTGTAACACCAGACATGAAGGTTTGCCCGCATTGCGGAACGGGTCTTTCGTTTGAGGAAGTATAATTAGAAGAGAAGAGGG
>CAVESN010000144.1:1023-2996 GCA_963618365.1 Bacteroides uniformis | reverse complement strand
TATTGATAAAGCATTCTGTGAAAAAGGCGGAACCGCAAAATAAGGAACCTGAAACCAAGCTGGAGGAGAAGACTCCAGTGGAAAAACGCAAGGTCGTCATCAAGAAGAAAAAGGTTGTCGTGGTGCGGGGACCGCAGCAGCAAAGCCCGGAGCCAGCTGAGAAAAAAGCGCCGGCACCTGCTTCCCCGGTGGCGAAACCGGCTTCTCCCAGTGCGCCTGGCCAGACGAAGCCCGTCATAAAGCCGATGGTGGAGAACCATCTTAAATCCCAAGGCTCTCCCAAGCCGACCATCTCCAATCCGCTTCACAACGGACCCACCATCATTCGACCGACCAACCTTCCTCCCGTGCCCGGACAAGGGCATACTGCCAAGGAACATTCCGGTTGGCAGAACCGTGGTGGGTACAACCAGCAGACGAGTAATGTTCCTTCCGTCGGACCCAGGCAGGTCGGTATCGTGGGAGGTAGACCGGCCTATCGGCAAAATGGTACTCCATATAACGGTTCCAATGGTTACAACCGCTCTTTCGGTGCGGGGAAAAACCAATATGGAAACAATTATGGAACCTACAACAGGGGTCAGCAGCGACCCGGATTCGCTGGACAGAGACCCATGCAAAGCGGTGGTTTCCGCCAAGGTTTTGGACAGCGTCCTCCCTTTGGGCAGAACAACCGTCCAGGTTTTGGCAATAGACCAGGTTTCTCTCCCCGTCCCGGTTTTGGAAACCGGCCTGGTTTCGGTGCGGAAAGGCCCATGGGCTCAAGACCGATGGGGGGCATGGGATCGCAGGAACAGTTCAACCAGAAGGATGCACGAAACGCCAACCGCAGCAACAACCGGAAAAAGAAGGGTTTTGAGAAGCGAAGCGAGGAAGAGGAAGTAGAGTTCCAGCTCCAGCGCAAGAAGGAACAGGAAGCTGCAAGGCTTGCCGCTGTTCCCAAGAAGATTGATATCATGGAGTCAATCAGTGTAGCCGATCTTGCGAAGAAGATGAACCTGAAGGCAGGGGAAATCATCAGCAAGCTCTTCAAAATGGGGATGATGGTAACCATCAACCAGCAAATCGACTACGACACCGCCACGATCATCGCAGATGAGTATGGGTGCGAGGTGCATAAAGTCTCCCTCTATGATGAAACCATCATCGAGAATGATGACGCTGGCACTCCCGACGACATGCTGCCCAGAGCTCCCATTGTCACGGTTATGGGCCATGTCGACCATGGCAAGACCAAATTGCTCGACGCCATCCGCTCCTCCCACGTCGCGGAAGGAGAGTTTGGTGGAATCACCCAGCACATCGGCGCTTACAAGGTGGACATCCCCGAAAAGGGTGAGATTGTCTTCATAGACACTCCGGGACATGCTGCGTTCAGCATGATGCGATCCCGTGGCGCCCAGGTTACCGACATAGTTGTTCTTGTGGTTGCTGCGGATGACGGCGTCATGCCCCAGACCAGAGAAGCCATCGACCATGCCAAGGCGGCAGGGGTTCCCATAATCGTCGCCATCAACAAGTGCGACCTTCCTGATGCGAAGCCTGAGAGAATCATGCAACAGCTCTCCGATATCGGCTTGATGCCAGAAGAGTGGGGAGGACAGACTCTCTATTGCAAGATTTCCGCCTTGAAAAAGCTGGGTATAGAGGAACTGCTTGACACCATCCTGTTGCAAGCCGAGATGATGGAACTCAAGGCCAATCCACACTGCAGGGCCGAAGGAAAAGTGCTCGAAGCACGGATAGAGCAGGGAAGAGGAACGGTTGCGACCGTCCTGATTCAAAAAGGAACCCTCCACGTTGGCGACTACTACTGCGCGGGAATCTATGCCGGTAGGGCGAGGGCAATTTTTGACGACAAGGGTCAAAAAATCCAGGAAGCTGGTCCTTCCACTCCGATAGAGATCATCGGCCTCTCCGCCATCCCGAAGGCAGGCGATCCGTTCCAGGTAACAGAGGATGAGAAGCAGGCG
>CAVESN010000144.1:0-1013 GCA_963618365.1 Bacteroides uniformis | reverse complement strand
GAAGCGGCAGGAACTTGAAAGGCTTGGTGCCACGCAGAACACCAACAAGGTCACCCTTGCCAATCTTGGAGAAAAGATCAAGGAAGGGGATATCCAGACACTCAACCTGGTCATCAAGGGGGATTTGCAAGGTTCCGTCGAAGCGCTCCAGCAATCCTTGGAGAAGCTCTCCACGCCTGAGATCAGACTTGCGGTTATCCGTGCGGCTGCCGGTGCCATTATCGAGAGCGATGTGACTCTCGCAAGTGCATCCAACGCACTGATCATCGGATTCAATGTACGCCCTACTCCCAGAGCATTGGCCCTAGCCAGTGAGGAAAAGGTTGAAATCCGCAAGTACAACATCATCTATGATGTGGTGGATGATGTGAAGGCGGCAATGGAAGGGATGCTCAGTCCTGTCACGAAGGAGATTGAGCTTGGTAGCGCCGAGGTGCGCAACACCTTTAAGGTTCCCAAGGTCGGCCTCATCGCCGGATGTATGGTCACCAGCGGTAAGGTTACTAGGGATGCAAGGGTGCGCGTCATCCGTGACTCCATCCAGATCAACAAGGAGAATATCAAGATCAGCAGCTTGAAGCGTTTTAAGGATGACGCAAAAGAGGTTGCCGAAGGGTTTGAGTGCGGTATCGGACTTGAGAATTTCCAGGATCTTCAGGTTGGAGATGTGCTTGAGATTGTCGGAACCGAGGAGGTTGCCCGCAAACTCGAGGACACCATGGCAAAGAACGGGGAGGAAGATAAGTGAGCCGTTACAGCCAGGAAAGGCTTGAAGCCAAGATTCAGGAAGGAATCAGCATGATGATCGTGGGCGGGGAGATCAAACATCACAATCTCTCCACCCTCACCAGCGTTACCCATGTTTTGCTCTCGTCTGACAATGCCTATGCGACGGTCTATGTCTCTGCTCCGCTTGATGATGCTAAAGTAGAGGCATGTGTCAGTGCTCTCATGAGCGCACGATCCTTCATCCAGAAGCGGCTTGGTGCTTTCATGAGGACCAAGAATACTCC
>CAVESN010000143.1:0-4248 GCA_963618365.1 Bacteroides uniformis | reverse complement strand
GGCATTCCCTCGTCGTAGTCGAATCCGAAGCGGGATGCGACGGTTTTGATGGCATTCCTCTCGCTTTGGTCGAAATCAAACAAGGTTCCGTCGAGGTCAAGGAAAAGAATAGGGTATCGCATGACTCCACCTTACCCTAAATTCTCTTTTCCAGTACAGTGGACCCATGAATACCAACGAATCGTTTTTGACCAGGCATGTGTTTTTCGCGATGGTGCTAGGGGGAATGCTGTTCCTTTTGGGAATCGTGGTCATGACCAGTCAGACAACGCTGATTGCGCAAATGATGGCATTGGCGTTGATCTTCAGCGGAGTTTTGACGCTCCGTACGGTTTTGACATTTGCCGCATGGACCGGGTATTTCAGGGTTTTCACCCTCGCAAAGGGGATCATCTGCATTTTTCTCGGGGTGTGGGGTATCCTGCATGCCCGGAAAAGCTT
Source organism: Bacteroides uniformis (assembly GCA_963618365.1). GTDB lineage: Bacteria > Spirochaetota > Spirochaetia > Sphaerochaetales > Sphaerochaetaceae > RUG023. The sequence goes on along the minus strand of CAVESN010000143.1, from coordinate 3,807 downwards.
CGAGCTTGTCATGTATCTCATGGGTGCGCAGATGCTGATAGGTGGCGTGCTTTCGCTGATGAATTCCTTTCAGCTGAGAAGATGCAACAACCAGCCTGTGGGCGGGGTGTTTTCCGAGGGTCTGTTCTCATTGATTGTCGCCCTCGTGCTCTTCTGTGCGCCCCAACTGGTAGGGCAGACATTGCTTTTGGTTGTGGGATTGGTGGTGATGGCAAGTGGTGTTGGGCTTTTCATCTGGGGTTTGCGGCTTCGCAAGATTGATTGTGCATTGGGCAAAGTGAACCAAGAGACCCATTGCAACGCGGAAATCCTGGAAGAAACAAATGTAGGGGAGTGAGAACCAATGGACGAGAATGTGCTCAGGGGATGGGTGCGGGCGGCGCAAGATGATTTCAATGCGACGCAATTTCTTCTGGATGAGGAGCCCTTGCGGTTGGAAGTGATCTGTTTCCATGCCGAGAAAGCGGCGGAGAAGATGCTCAAGGCATATTTGGTGAGCAGGGGACAAGCTGTTCCCGCTTCGGAGGATTGCCTCGAGCTCCTTGACGCATGCGCCATTGTCAATGCGGAAATTATGCAACTCAAGGAAAACGCTGAAAATCTTTCAGGATATCGTGATTGGGGAATTGTAGAAATCACCGAAGAGGAGCTGCATAAGGTGCTCTCTTCCAGCGAAAAGGTTCTTGATTGGATTGAGCATGCGATGCATGAAGAGCGGATTTCCAATAGCCTTCAGTAACTTTCAGGAACGCAAACTCCAAAAAGAAAAACCATCGGCGCCACTTTAGGCAAGGAAAATCGGCAAAGCGATGCGACACGCTCTTTTGCCTTGTGGAAGGTGCTGACAGTGGTGCACGAGGCGTCCGACTGCATCCCATATCCTGTGTTCATGAGTCCCTAGCACTACAACCCATGGAGTTTGGCGGAGGTAGCCGTTCTATTTTCTTGTTTGTGCGAGAATCAGGCGAGGTAGTAGAGGACAAGAAGCGGCATGGTGATGAGGGCGGCAAGAGTTGTCATCATGTTGATGGCGCTTGCGTTCCTGCTCTCCTTGTCGTACAGTTGGGCGATTTGGCTTATGGTGGTGGCGGTAGGGGTGATTACGGCAAGAAGTGTGATAAGAAGGATGGTGCCACCTTGCGGATGCAAAAGGGAAAGTGGGGAGAATTTGACCGCTGAGACCACCACGAAAGGAATTGCCACCATCTTCCAGAATGCAATCAGATAGATCCTCTTGTTTTGCAATGTCTCTTTCCAGTCCATTCCCCCCAACACCATCCCTATCATCAGCATGGAGAGGGGGCCGAGCATACCTGCAAGGTTCCCCATGATAGTGCCAATCATGGGAGGTATGGTGATATGGGTGAAGAAAAGCACCAGGCCGACCATGGCGGAAACCAGATTGCAATTGGTGAAAATCTCCTTCCATGCGAACCCTTTTGTCTCTCTGACCAAACTCAGGCCATGGGTCCAGAGGAAGAAGAGCTGGACGACGATGTAGGCGCTGCAATAGATGACCCATTCGCTTCCCAATACGTCGGTAACGATGGGGATGATCAGGTTCCCCGCATTGGAATAGATCAAGGAGGCTTTCTCAAGCCCTGTAAGTTTGAGTGGCTTGGAAAGCAGGCCGACTATGCAAAAGAGGAGTATGTGAATGAGAAAGGCTGCCAAGGTTGCGAGCAGGAAGCCCCTTGCAATATCCGGTGTATAGGATATCTGGAAAGCTCTGACGATTGTGCATGGTAGCACCAGATAGACCGTAAGGATGGAGAGCACCTTGCTGTCGGAGCTTTTAAGGAGTCCGATGCGTACGACAAATGCACCACATGCCATCAAGGCAAAGAGAATAACAATCTCCTCTGCCAATAATTTCGCAATCATAGTGAGGATTGTCCGTTTTCCCCATTCTTCTGGCAAGAGGAAGTGGCGGCTCTTTTCCATGTCCGCGGTGCTATGAGGAAATAAGCGATGAGCATCATGACGCTGGTAAGGCTCCAGGTGATTGGATAGACGGACACAAGCACTGGGTAGGTGTGATAGAGTGAGAAGATGGTTGCGATCCAGATAAGGCGGAAGATGCAGACCCCGAACACGGAGATGAGAGTGGGGATGATGGAGTAGCCGATGCTGCGGAGGATTCCGCTCGCCACATTGTAGAAGACGGCGCTCCATTGGAAGCGCTGGGCGTATTGAATCCTCCACACTGCGAATTGCAGTACCTCTTGGTCTGTAGTGTAGAGCATGCATAGCGGTTTCGCAAACAAAGAGCAAATCCCGCACATGGCACCCACTACCACAAGTCCGATCACAATGGTGTGCACCATAACCTGTTTGCATCGTTTCACATTCCTTGCTCCATAGTTCTGGCTGGAGAAAGTCATGGCGGCTTGGGCGAAGGCATTCGCCATGTAGTTCGTATAGCTTTCGTAGGTAAGGCCCGTGGCATTGCCTGCTACACAGGCGCTGCCGAAGCTGTTGAAGCCGCTTTGGATCACTACGTTGCTGATGGTGAAGAGCATGCTTTGCAAGCCTACCGGAAGGCCGATGCGAATCATCGCCATAAAGATGGAGGGAGTGAACGACATGTGTCGGATGTCAAGGTGGACATCACCCTGCTCCTTGCAGAGGAAAAAGATGAGCATCCCAGTGCTGACCATGTTGCTTATCACGGTAGCAAGTGCTACACCCACAACCGCAAGGTCAAAGACCAGCACGAAGAGAAGATTGAGAATTACGTTGATGATGCCGGCCAGAAAAAGGCTGACAAGGGGGCGCTTCGTGTCGCCACAGGAGCGGAGTATGGCGGATGAGAAGTTGTAGAGCATCAATACCGGCATGCCTGCGAAGTAGATTTGGAGATACCTCTCTGCAAGATCAATCACATCCTCCGGTGCGCTCACCATCTCCAGAAGCGGTCGTGCGGAGAAGATTCCGAGGATGGCGAGTGCAATTCCGCTTATGAGCGCGAAAATGATGGCGGTGCTGACACTTTCGCGCGTTGTTTTCCTGTCCCCTTTCCCTAATGATTGCGCGATGACGACCGTGACTCCTGTCGCTACTCCGGTGAAGAGGCAGATTTGCAAGTTGATGATGCTGCTGTTCGCTCCTACCGCGGCCATGGCGGCTTTGCCGCAGAAATGACCGACAACTGCAATATCGGCAGAATTGAATAACTGCTGGAGTATGTTGGCCAGTGCGATGGGGATGGCAAACCGAATGATAGCACTGGCTAACGGGCCATGGGTCATGTCGAGGGATGTATGGGAGTTCATGGTTGCAATCATATTCCTCTCTCTTCTCATTGCCAATGGCGAAACAAGCAAGTTTCCATGTTTGCTGATGGTTGATAAAAAGAGAGTGAGGGGTGTCCCCTTGAAGCCTTAACCACGTGTGTTGCAAGAACGTATCTTTGTGCTGAAGAAAGGAGCTATCACTACCTTGGAAGAGGAACTGCAAGCAGCATTTCACAATCCGTTCTTGTTTGGGCAAGAAGATTCTTCTTCATTTTTGCTACTCCCTAAGATAAAGAGAAATTGCATCTTGTAGAGGAAAGAGAAACACCGGGCACCCCAAAAAGAGGTGCCTGGTAGGAATCGAATCAATCAGATTGCTTCTCAAGCAAGGAGAGAACACCTTGCTGCTCCCCTGAAGGAATCTTCAGGTACTCCATGGCTTTCCGGTAGGGGATGCCTAGGGATTGGGAAAGCGATTTCACATCCCCAGCTCTGCCTTTCTGCAAGCCTTCCTCCTTTGCCTGGTCCCAAAGCGCCTGACCCGCACCCTCGAACATGCTCATATCCTCCG
>CAVESN010000142.1:0-4249 GCA_963618365.1 Bacteroides uniformis | reverse complement strand
CTTGATATTGGTTGGGCCGGGTTACTGATTTTTGATATGATGATCTTGCATCGCGTCCCTCAAGAAACAACTGTAAGTTGGGCCGGGTTACTGATTTTTGATATGATGATCTACCACTCCCATAAGGGTATACGGTAGAAGAGAATAAGTCAGTACTCGAAGCAAGAAAAGGGGTGGGAACACCTCTTTTCTTGCTTTTCTTGCGTGGTTTTTCAAGCTATGCTGTTAGCGTTGAGGTCTTCCATGGAACAATTGATGGCGAAATTGAAGGAATCGTGTGATTTGCTGCGTAGGCATATTGGCTCTAGTGCGATTGATGTGGGCATTGTCCTTGGCAGTGGCTTGGGGGAGCTTGCAGAGCAGCTTGAGGATGCGGTGGTAATTCCCTATCGGTTGATTCCCCATTTTCCTGTTTCCACGGTTAACGGCCATAAGGGTCAATTCGTGGTGGGTGTGCTGGAGGGAAGAAGGGTGGCTTGCATGCAGGGCCGCTTCCACTACTATGAGGGGTACGGGATGGATGAGGTGGTCTATCCTGTCCAGACGATGAAGATGCTGGGTATCTCCAACCTCCTTCTGACCAATGCCGCGGGGTGTGTGAACACGGCATGGAAGCCGGGTGACCTGATGCTGATCAAGGACCATATCAAGCTTGTTCCCGACAGCCCGCTGCGTGGTCCCAATCCGGATGAGTTGGGAGAGCGGTTCTTCGACATGTCCAATGCGTATGACAGGCATCTCCGCTTTTATGCCAAATCGTGTGCCCAGAGGCTTGGCATTCCCCTTCATGAGGGTGTCTATCAATTGTTCACCGGTCCCAATTTCGAGACGCCGAGCGAGGTGCGCCTTGCACGCTTGGTCGGCGCGGACGCGGTTGGCATGTCCACTGTCCCCGAGGCGATTGCCGCAAGCCATATGAAGATGCACACCATGGGTATCTCCTGTCTTACCAACATGGCTGCCGGCATCCTCGACCAAAGCCTGAACCATCAGGAGGTGCTTGAGACAGGGGATCGGGTGAAGAAGAGCTTCCAGGCTCTTGTGAGGGAGATTGTGCGCGGATGGCCGATGTGACGGTTTGCCGGCTGATAGACCGGCTCGGCCTCTCTCGTCTTTCCGAGGGAGGATTTGGCGCAAAGCTCTACACCCATCACAGGGGTTCCCTTCTTTTGGGGGTGACACGCTATGTGCTGGTGACTTCCTCTTCTCAAGTGCGGTTGCACCTTCACTCCCATGATCAGTGCTGGAACTTTCTGGAGGGGAATGAAGCAAGGCAGCTGGTGCTGCTGCCTGACGGAGGTTGGCATTGCCACCTCCTTGGCCATGCATCCGAGGGGAAAAGGGGAGTATCGATTGTCCCTGGGGGATGCTGGCAGGCGGTGCGGACAAGTGGATGGGCCCTGTTTTCTGTTTTTGGGCAGCCCTCCGTCCCCACTTTGTGGGATGGATCGCTTGCCTCCAATTGGGCTTGTGAGGAAATCAGGGAATTCGGAGGAAGAGAATGAAAATCCTTTGCATTTCAGACCAGGTGGACCCTCTTGTCTACTCCAAGTACAGCAAGGAGAGCTACAAGGACGTGGATTTGGTTATCTCCGCGGGGGACCTTCCCCTGAAGTTCTACGGTTATATCATCTCCACCCTGAACAAGGACCTTCTTTTTGTCTTCGGCAACCACAACCTTGAGCGGCTTGGCCAGTTTGTCAGTGACGGAAGGTCTTTCCTTCCCGGATATGCGCAAGGTCCTGCCGGGGTGATCCCCGAGTACAACGGGGAGTGCCTTGAGGGGAAGATCATCTACGACAAGAAGCATGACCTCATCATCGGAGGCCTTGGTGGTTGCAAGCGCTACAACCGTGGCAGGCATCAATTCACCGAGAAGGAGATGCGCCGCCGTATCCTGCGCATGCTTCCCCGGCTCTACTGGAACAAGCTTGTCCATGGCAGGTACATTGATATCCTGGTGACCCATGCCGCCCCTTTCGGCATCCATGACGAGAAGGATCCCTGCCATGAAGGGTTCCGCGTGCTGCTTGATTTCATGCACCGCTTCAGGCCATCCTACCTTTTGCATGGCCATATCCATCTGACCGATTTCAATACTCCGCGGGTTGACTCCTTTGAGGGAACAAAGGTGATCAACGTCTTCCAGAAATATGTGCTGGATGATGAGAATCTGGGAGGGAAAAAGTTGTGAACCAGTTCTTTACCTTGGCCAACGAGGATTTCGAGAAAGCGAAGCGGAGGGGGCAGATGCAGGCCCTCATGTCCGGCCTTCGCTGGAAGAACACCAACTTGCTCTCACTTTATGACGTGACACGGCTCATCAAGCCCAAGGGGGAGACCTACCGTGGGATGCAGACAATTCCTGTGAGCCATATCATAGGAAGCGAGGGGCGCTACCATGACTTCTCCCTGGCCTTCTATCCGAAGAAGGAGATGCTGCGCGCACGGTGGAGGTCAATCGACCAGCTCAACCGGGAAGATGTGATCCTTCCTCCCATTTCCGTCTACAAGGTGGGGGACAACTACTTTGTGCGGGATGGGAACCATCGTGTCTCGGTGGCGAAAATGATGGGCATTGAGTTCATCGACGCGGAAGTCGTCGAGCTTGACAGCGAGATTCCCCTCCATCCCGGCATGACCATGAGGGAGCTCCAGCAGGCTGTGTGCGACTATGAGAGGGGCCGCTTCATCACCCAATACAAGGCGGACACCTTTCTCCCCATGGAGAGAATCACCAGCCATTCCCCGGGTTTCTATGCCGAGCTCGTCAACCACATCCAGGTCCACAAGTATTTCATCAACCAGAACCAGAAAGAGGAGATCAGTTTCGCCGATGCGGCGAGAAGCTGGTACGAGAATGTCTACAAGCCCATCATAGACGTGATTCGTGCCGAGCATATCCTTTCCAGCTTCCCCGGAAAGACGGAAGGGGACTTGTACATGTGGATCGTCCGCTATTGGGACGAGCTCAAGCATAGGGAAGGGAACTCGGTCACCATAGCCCAGGCCGCAACCGACTACAAGAGGCGCTTTAGCAAAGGGTTTTTGTGGAGGCTCTCCCAAAAGCTCAAAGTGCTGCTTGGTCGCTCCTGATTACTCCTGGAGGTGGGATGCGAGCGTGTCCGCATAGCAAGACATGATTTCTCCCACTCTTTGGCTTGGCCTGATCACGCCATCCAGTCCTCCGAGATGGACAATCCCTGTGGAAGGTTGGTCCTCCCTGCCATCTTTTGAGGTGTGGGTGCCGAGAGGAATATGGACCATTCCCTGCGCCTGCGCCCAATAGACCATCCCGTCAAGTGCATGCACCCCTTCAATGGCGCTGTGGACGCAGCTGGTAAAGCATGCGAAGAGCCTCCCCGCGAGTTCCTGGTTTTCCACCAGGGGGTAGGTTGCGTCCAGAAACGCCTTCATCTCCGCAGTCGGACATCCGAACCGTGTCGGGCACCCGAGGATCACCATGTCGCTTTTAAGCAGCGTCTCCACTCCTGCCACGGGAAGGGAGAGAATCTCCTCGTGGAACTGGTTCGCCGTATCAAGTTTCCCGGCCCAGATGTGCAAGTCATCATCCTCCACGCGGTACAGGCGGGCGTCCACGCCCCGATTTTCCAGGAGTTCCTGGAAGTAAGAGCCAAGAATATAGCAATTGCCGGCAACTGAGTGGATGATGATGGAACACCTCTTCATGGTTCTCCCCTTTTTCTTTCAGCTTACCGCTGAATGGAGGAAAAGCAACAAGAAAGAGATGCCCCTTACAGGTTGACCTGGTCGATCTTGTCCTTGATGTGGGTGAGGTTGACCAAGGTGAGGGCCACGGCAAGGTCCGTCTGCCCCTTCTCCTCGGCTTCGACCAGATAGGAGTACTCGCTCACTTTCTTCTTCTTCTCCGTATAGCTTTCCGGCATCTTCTCCAGGAAGGAGTAGAGCCTTGGCGCAAGGCTGTCGTAGATGCAGGTGAGGATCATGTTGTCATTGGAGTTGACAAGAAGCGTGTGGAACTCAAAGTCCGCTTGCCCAAAGCGCTTGATGGCATCCTGGTCCTTCCCGTTTTCGATGAGTGGCAGCAGGCTTTCAAGTTTGACCACGCATTTGCCGAGCTTGTGTACGACTTCCATGCGTCCGGGGTCCCGGGAAAGCTCCCTGCTTGCGGAGACCTCGATGGTGGTGCGCACCTGAAGGAGGTCGCGGATAAGCTTCTTGTCCATGGGCAGCTTGCTGATCATGGATGCGGAGAGGGACTCTACGA
>CAVESN010000141.1:471-4276 GCA_963618365.1 Bacteroides uniformis | reverse complement strand
ATGACCGATCATCCCTTTCAAAACCATCGGGTGGGTGGTTATCCCTTTCTCCACGTGCGCATCGGAGAGCACATTTGGCTTGAGAAGCACTCTTTTTCCTTTGCAGTCGGGAAAGCGGGAATGGCTTATCACTTGCTTTATTGCATTTGCTACTTCCTTTTCGCCGTACGAATTGCAAGTGGTGATGGAGACGATACTCATGCTTTCCTCCTTATCAGACAGAAGTAGAGGGGACCCTTCCCTTGTGAGGAGTCGGGAAGGATGATTTGCCCAAACGATCTAGGCTCCGCAAGAGGGGAGGAGAGTGGAATCACCTCGAACCGGCCGGATCTTTTTTTCTCCAGCTTCTGGATGACTTTCTCGTTTTCCTCTGGATGAATGGCGCAGGTGCTGTAGAGGATGCATCCACCCACCTTGACAGCCTCAAGAGCCGCACACAGCATGGCGAATTGCTGGATGGAAAGATGGCGTGGCCTTGCGGGGCTCCATTGGAAGAGAGCTTTTTGGTCTACAAGCACGTGGCGCTCACTTGAGCAAGGAGCATCCAGAAGCACCTTGTCATATGCTTCTTTTTCATGAATGCCCCATGATGACGCATCATGTCCTGTGATGGTGATGGTGTTTTGCCATTGCTGTGGAAGATGTGTTTTGATGACGCAGGCAAGGCGTGCTCTTCGTTGTGGGGAACGGTCATTGCATACAATCGTTCCTGTTCCTCCAAGCTTGCTCGCAAGCACAAGGCTTTTTCCTCCAGGAGCCGCGCACATGTCCAGGATGTGGTCCCCCTTCTGTACGGGGAGGGCACTTGCGGCAATGAGGGAAGCTTCATCAAGAAAGTAGGGTTGAACGAGGCCGTCAGTGAAAGGGATTGGGTTTCTGGGTTCCAGTAACGCGCTCTTAAGGGAATCCCACCGATTTCCATAGAGTTCACGATAGGTTTTCTCAAACAATAGCGAACCGGGTTCCTTGGTTTTCCTCATGCGATGATTTTACCAATTATACTGGCATGAGGAAACCCGCACCAAAGAGGTGCGGGTCAATTCGGTTACAGGATATGTTCCAGAAAGCTCTTGGTGCGGATGTTCTTCGGATGCGAAAAAAGATCATCTGGCTTTCCCGTCTCAATGATCTGACCATGGTCCATGAAGACGACCTTGTCTGCCGCGGCTTTTGCAAATCCCATCTCATGGGTCACAAGAAGCATGGTCATGCCGCTCTTCGCAAGATCAGTCATCACATCAAGCACTTCCTTGATCATCTCCGGATCAAGCGCACTGGTAGGCTCATCGAAGAGCATGGCTTTCGGCTTCATCGCAAGCGCCCTTGCGATTGCCACTCTTTGCTGCTGTCCTCCGGACAACTCGCCGGGAAACGCATGCGCCTTTTCCTTCAAGCCAACTTTTTTAAGCAGTTCTAGACCAAGATCCTCGGCTTCGGCTCTCGCCATCTTTCTCACCTTAACCGGACTGAGTGTGATGTTGTCCATGACGGAGAGGTGGGGGAAAAGGTTGAAGGATTGGAACACCATGCCGACCTCTTCCCGAATGAGCCTGATGTCGGTGGTGGGGGAAGTCACATCGACCCCATCGATGTAGATGTGGCCGCTTGTGGGTATTTCCAGCTTGTTGATTGAGCGGAGCAGGGTGCTTTTCCCGCTTCCCGAGGGTCCAATGATGACCACCACCTCCCCGTCATCGACGGTCAAGCTGGCATGGTTGACAGCCTCGATGGTGGTTTTGGAGGTAACATAGTTCTTGCAAAGATCCTCAATAACGATTTTAGCCATTTTGGTGCATCCTTTCCTCGAGCATTCCCAGGAGGCGTGAAAGAACCAGGGTGATGATTAGGTAGAGCAAAGCAACTACTAGCATGGTTTCCAGAGAGAGGAATGTGCGGCTAATGTATTCCCTCCCTTTGCGCAGTATGTCGCTGAGTGCTATCGTGCTCACAAGTGACGAATCCTTCACCATGGTGATGAACTCATTGCCGATAGCCGGCAAAATCACTTTTGTGGTCTGAGGAAGAATCACGTAGCGGAAAGCTTGGCTACGGCTCATTCCGAGAGCGATTGCCGCCTCCATCTGCCCTTTGGGAATCGACTGGATTCCCCCTCGGACTATCTCGCCCATGTAGGCACCGAAGCAAATGGAGAGGGCGGTAACCGCAGCCACCATGCCTTGGATCTTGAAGAAGCGACCCATGGCATAGTAGATGAAGATGATCTGTACGAGAAGCGGGATACCCCGAATCAATTCCACGTAGACTCCGCTGACCATGTTGATTGCGTGATGCTTGCTCACCGCTCCGAGTCCGGTGATGACTCCGATGATTACGGTGAACACCATTGCCAGGATGGAAGCCTGAAAGGTGATGGGAGCTCCTTTTATGCAGATGAAGAGGATTTCCCGATACGGATCAGGCTTGCAAAGGACAAGGCCTCCCAGAAGGATCAAGGCACCGAAGAAGGTGAGTCTCCAGGCATTGAGCACATGATTGTTGTCCTTGCTGGGAATCAACACCCCGTCTGTCATCTGGATGGAAATCTGTGGTTTTTTGGATTCCACGGGTTTTGATTTGTTTTTCATGGTACACTCGCTTGTTACTCAAGATGATATTTTTTCTTCAGCTGGTCCATCGTCCCGTCTTTCTGGGCAGCGAGGATACCGGCGTCAAGGATGGCAAGCATCTCCTTGTTTCCCTTCTTGACCGCCATGGCAATAGGCTCCCCTTCCTCGCTGGCAACGCCGCTGATGATGAGCTTCTCCTGATAGTTCTTGTTGTTGAAGACAAAGTCGATGGCTACAACGCTGTCGGTGACCACCGCATCCAAATTTCCGTTGAGAAGGTCTTCCACTGCAAGGCCAACCGAGTCATACGCTTTGTCAGTAATCTTAAGCGAGGGGTCCTTCGAATTCTCATCCTGAAGGTAAAGGTCTCCGGTGGTTCCAATCTGGGTCCCCACCTTTTTGCCGGAAAGGGAAAGTGTGTCTTTCAACTCGGCATGGTCCTTCGTGGTGATGATGGCCTGGGTGATGGTGAGGAAGGTTTGGGTGAAATCCATCGATTTTTTTCTCTCATCGGTTACCGAAATGCCGCTTGCGGCACCATCATAGGCTCCGTTGGCAAGGCCGGCAAAGATTCCGTCCCAAGAGACATTCTGGAAAGAGATTTTCACATTCTGGCTTTCACTGATTGCCTTGAGAAGTTCCACTTCGAAACCCACCACGGTTCCCGTTTCATCCACATACTCTAGAGGAGGCCAGTCGGCGCTTCCCGCAACTGTAAACGTGTTCGCATTTTCCTTGGAACCATTGGCGAAAAGGGAGGCAACGGTGCACATGACTCCCATGCAAATCGCAATACCTTTTTTCATAGCATGTCTCCTTAAAATTAGATACGGATAAAATTGCATAACTATGCATTTCTTGTCAATATTTCTAAGAATAAAAATGCAAAAGCCAGAAACTATTTCGAATCTTCGTGCATATAGATACAAAAATACTGGCGCAACAACGCCAGTATCATGGAGAATCAACTTCTTACAGAATATTCCATTTACTCTTCAGCTGATCCAGCGAACCATCTTTCTCCATTAATGCCAGTCCCTCATTGATCTTTTCCAGAAGGAACTTGTTTCCTTTCTTCACGGCGATTGCGACATCCTCCTGGTTGAATGGTCCTCCGGCGATTGCAAGCAAACCCTTGTAGTTCGGGTTGGCGAGGACGAAGTCGCTTGCGATAATGCTGTCGCACACGCATGCGGTGAGATTTCCATTGAGCATGTCCTGGATGGCAAGGCCTATGT
>CAVESN010000141.1:0-461 GCA_963618365.1 Bacteroides uniformis | reverse complement strand
CGTCATATCTCTTGATGGTCACATCATACTCGTTCAGCACAAAATCCCCGGTGGTTCCGATTTGCACTCCGACATTAGCCTTGCTTGGAATGTCGTTTATGCTCTTGATGGTAAGCGCATTCTCCGAAAGGATGACAGGCACCTGTCCGTTGGAAAGGATTGGCGTGGAGAAATCCATCGACTTCATACGGTCTTCTGTGATTGTCACTCCGCTTGAGATGCCGTCGTATGCACCGTTTGCCAATCCCGCGAAAATGGTGTCCCATGGAATGTTCCTCACTTCGAATTGAAGTCCGACTGCCTTTCCCACGAGAGGCATGAGCTCAACCTCAAAACCGGTAAGGTTTCCCTTCTCGTCGATGAATTCAAGCGGTGGCCATGTCGCATCAGCTGCGAATACATAGGTTTTGGTTTCCTCTTTCGCTTCTTTCGAGCCGGAAGCACATACGGCACTACAGAGA
>CAVESN010000140.1:2671-4314 GCA_963618365.1 Bacteroides uniformis | reverse complement strand
CCGTTACAATTCTTATTTTTTAAAGAGGTCCCTATATGTCCGGCCATAGCAAGTGGTCAACCATCAAACACAAGAAGGGAATTGCTGACGCAAAGCGCGGTCAGAAGTTCACCAAGCTTATCAAGGAAATTTCGGTCGCAGCCAAGAATGGAAGCGACCCGGAGAGCAATGCTGCACTTCGAACTGCGATTCTGAAGGCAAGACTCGAAAACATGCCGAAAGACAATATCGAGAGAGCCATCAAGAAAGGTTCAGGCGAACTCGGAAACACCGTGTTCGAGGAGTTGCAGTACGAAGGGTATGCTCCAGGCGGGGTTGCCATCATCATCCAGTGCCTTACCGACAACAAGAACCGCACCGCAAGTGATGTTCGCTCCACATTGACCAAGAACGGGGGCTCCCTTGGGGCCACGGGCAGCGTCTCCTACATGTTCACCACCAAGGGGATTATCGACTATGATGGCACCAAGTACACCGAGGACCAGATCATGGAAGCAGCCCTTGAGGCGGGAGCTGATGATGTGGTTACCAATGACGGCATGATTGAAGTCTCCACCAACCCAGGAAACTTCCAGCAGGTGGTTGACGCCATGGAGAAAGCGGGTTTCACCCATGAGAACGGATCGATTGAGATGATTTCCGACAACCGTGTCTCCCTGGATAACGAGCATGCCCAGAAAGTCATGAAAATCGTCGACCGGCTTGAGGATCTGGATGACGTGCAGAACGTCTACACCAACCTTGACCTGCCGGAGGATTACGAGGAACCTGATAACTGAGAAATGCTCATCCTTGGCATTGATCCGGGTCTTGCAAATACAGGCTGGGGCGTAGTTGAGACAAATGGACTGCGCCATCGGCCTGTTTCTTATAGTGTCATAACCACCACCCCCGACATGACCGAACAGATGCGCATCCATACCATTGCAACTGCGATTGGTCAAGTTGCAGAAAGCTTCCACACCCAGTATTGTGGAATGGAGGACATCTATTTCACACGCTCGAAAGCGGACAAGAACATAACCAACAGTCAAAGTGCACTTTTGGTAGCGAAAGTCATTGGAGCGATCAGCCATCAACTTGCCATGCGGCAGATACCGGTTCGGCTCTTCTCCCCCATGACCATCAAGTCCACTGTCACCGGAACGGGAAGGGCGGACAAGAACCAAGTCCAGCAAATGGTCCGAGTCTTGCTGGGATTGAAGGAGATTCCTAGGCCGGACCATGCGGCGGATGCCTTGGCCGTGGGCCTCACGCTTGCCACTTTCAACCTTGCCGGCCAAAGGATGCATGTATGATCAACGCTGTAATCGGAGATGTGGTATCCGCAAAAGGGGGGACTGTAGTTCTCCGTGCCGGATTTGTCGAGTACGCAATGATAGTAAGCGGACAAACGGAGAGCAGAATCTCCTCCCTTCGTGGAGAGGAGAAGCATAATGTGCGTCTTCTCACTGTCCTAAGCCATCATGAGGACAGCATGCTGCTCTACGGATTTTTCGATGAGCTGGAAAGGGAAGCCTTCAACCAGCTTCAGAATGTGAGTGGCATAGGAGCCCGTGGCGCGCTCAAGATTCTCTCAGGCATCACTGTCGCAAACCTCGCTTCCGCCCTGGACAAGGGGGATGTCAAATTGCTCTCCTCTG
>CAVESN010000140.1:0-2661 GCA_963618365.1 Bacteroides uniformis | reverse complement strand
TTCTCCAGCTAAGGAACAAACTTGTCATCGATGAGGAACAGGAAGTTCCCCAGAGCAAGAAGAGCAAGCAGTTTGCCGCCGTAGTGGACAGCTTGGTAGCAATGGGGTATGACCGAAAAAGCGCCGATGAGGCAGTGGGCCATGTGGATAAGGAAGAAAAGGATCTTCTTGAGGGAAAGCCGGTCAGGGACCAGGAGCAATTGGTCTTCCAGAAGGCTTTGAAATATCTTGGGTGATGAAATGGCGAAGAAACAAGGAACACAAGGGTACAGCAAAAGCAGCGGGATTTCCCAATCGATGACCAATCCTTTCGATGACATCGACCAATTGGAGAAAGAACTGGATATCTCGTCCCACAAGGATGCTGATACATTCCCCTCTGCTTCCGTTTCTGGCGTGGGACTCCTCTCCGGGAAACTGAAAGAGAGTGAGGAAGAGGAGCAGGAGAACATTCTCCGTCCCAAGCTTCTTAAGGATTTTCAGGGGCAGGAAAAGCTTAAGGAGAACCTTGGCATCTACATCAAGGCGGCGAAGATGCGTGGTGAGCCACTTGACCACACCTTCCTGATCGGTCCCCCTGGACTTGGGAAGACAACCCTCGCATCCATTATCGCAAGCGAGATGGGATCGGAGATTAAAATGACCAACGCACCCGCGCTTGACAAGCCCAAGGATCTTGCGGGAGTACTTACCAACATCACGGAGAACTCCATCTTCTTCATCGATGAAATCCACCGGCTTAAACCGGCTTTGGAGGAGATGCTCTATATCGCCATGGAGGACTTTGAGATTGACTGGATGATAGGACAAGGTCCTGCCGCAAGAACAATGCGCATTCCAATCCCGAAATTCACCCTCATCGGTGCAACGACCAAGGCTGGAGGAGTTTCAAGGCCCCTTTCCAACCGTTTCGGAATCCAGCTCCATCTTGATTATTACAACGAGAAGGAGCTTTCCGACATCATCCTCCGTTCCTCGAAATTGCTTGGGGTCGCAATCGACAAAAAGGCGCTAGAGATGCTTGCTCGTTGCAGCAGGGGTACTCCGAGAATTGCCAACAGGCTTTTGAGAAGACTTAGGGATTACGCTAGTGTGCTTGGTGACGGCACCATCACCTTTGCCATAGTCAAGCAAGGGCTTGAGCGAATGGGAATTGATGAGAACGGTCTGAACGCACAGGACCTCCATGTGCTTAAGACCATTATCACCTACTATCAGGGTGGTCCTGTGGGGCTGGACACTCTATCAGTCGCCATCGGAGAGGAACCAAGCTCCCTTTCCGACTATTACGAACCATACCTCATACAAAAGGGATACCTGCAACGGACTCCCCAGGGGAGAGTGGTTACCCAGAAGGCGTATGCCCTTTTCGGCATGCAGGGAAATACCAGGCCCAGTGGAGGGGCCAATGCAAATGCTGACCAAGGACTTCTTTTTTGAGCTTCCAGAAGAATTGATTGCCCAGACACCTTCCGAGAAAAGGGGTGAGGACCGTCTTCTTGTCATGGACAGAACAAGCGGAATGGTTGTCGACGCAACCATGGGAGATTTTCCTTCATTCATCGATGAGGGGAGTCTTCTCGTTGTCAACAACTCCAAAGTCCGTAAAGCCCGTCTCTATGGGGAGAGTGAAAGCGGAGGGAAAGTGGAATTTCTTTTTCTTGAGGAGCAATTGGACCACTCTTGGAAAGTGATGACCAACAAGCTCAAAAAGCAAAGGAAGGGAAAGCAATACCAATTCGCAAGCGAAGACGGAAAATTGGTCTACCATGCCCGGATCACGGAAGAGAATGAGGACGGAACACGCACGCTTTCTTTTGACTCGCCGATTGACGAGACGTTCTTCGAGCAGCTGGGACATGTGCCACTTCCTCCCTACATCAAGAGGGAGGATGACTTCAAGGATGCCTCCCGCTACCAGACAGTGTACGCACAAAGGGAGGGCTCGGTGGCCGCTCCCACCGCAGGGCTGCACTTCACAGAGGAGATTCTTGACCGAATCAGGAAAAAGGGTTGTGAGATTGCTAGCGTGACCTTGCATGTCGGGCCTGGAACTTTTCTACCTGTAAGAAGCGAGACACTTGAGGAACACCACATGCACTGGGAGCGTTACGAAGTGAGCAAGGAAACCAGCGATCTGGTTGCGAAGGCGAAGCAGGAAGGAAGAAAGGTTGTTGCTACAGGAACAACCAGCGTAAGGACGCTCGAATCGGCATACAATCCTGAGACCGGCAGGGTGAATGTGGGATGGAACAGGACCAACCTTTTCATCAAGCCCGGATACACCTACCATGTAGTCGACCAGCTCTTGACCAACTTCCACACACCTGAGTCCACTTTGCTCGCGTTGGTTTGCGCTTTCAGCACCAAGGACAACATTTTTGGTGCATATCGCCATGCCATAGCACAAAGGTACCATTTCTTCAGTTATGGAGATGCCATGTTCATCAAATGAAGGGAAATGCACAAATCTCCACAGCGACGGAAAAGAGGATTTTTCTCTTGGCTTGTGGAGGTTTTTTCTCCCTGCCATCCAGTTGGGATGATGTTCAGGACAGTATTTGGCGGTTATTCGCTATTTGTAGTGGGTAACCTTATTCCATGATTTTGACGAATGGGAAGTTAAAACCACCCATACAGAAGTAAATCATGTTCTTGAAG
>CAVESN010000139.1:1140-4425 GCA_963618365.1 Bacteroides uniformis | reverse complement strand
ATTTTCCTCTTCCCAGCCACACAAGGAAAAGAACGCCGCGGATGGAAAGCTCGACGCTCATGGCAATCCAGACCCCCACTAGTCCGAATGGATGTGAAAGAATCGCGGCAAGGGGAAGGCGGATCAACCACATGCTCACTAGGTTCCGAAGCGTGGGCCCCTTGGTGTCCCCTGCTCCCCTCAAGGAGCCGGTGATAATGATGGAAGCGCCGAAAAGGGGCTCCGCGAACGCTTCAATGCGTAATAGCGATGCGCCGAGAAGCTGTATCTCCCAATCGGGCGTAATCAATGCAATCATCTCTCTGGCAAAATGGAACATAAGCCATCCCGTACATACCATGAGAGCCATCCCTAGTAGGCAGGAAGTCCATGCAAGACGCTTTGCCATCCCTTTTCTTTTTGCGCCCACACACTGCCCCACCATGGTGGATGCGGCCTCCTGCACACCGTAAGAGGGCATATAGCATACGCTCTCCGCAGTAACGGCAAAGGAGTTCGCCGCCAACGCCACGGGACCGAGAGGCGATACGATAAGGGTGCTGACCACCTGCGCACCATTGAGCACCACCCTTTCGATCGCCACAGGCAGGGAAAGTTTCATTGCCCTTTTCAACTCCTCCCGCACAAGGCGAAAAGGCTCACCTTTACGTCTCTTAAGTTCAGGATTGACGAAGCATAACCAGAAAAGAAGGGGAAAAGAGACAACCACGTAGCTCAAAAGCGTTCCAATGGCTGCACCTGCCACTCCATACCCGAAGCCAGGCATAACCACAGAATGACCCAGTAAAAGCAATTTGCGGGAAGGGAAGATGAAGAGCATGTTAAAAAGCACATCGAAAATGCAAAGCAACGTGTTCATCACTCCGGGGAAGAGCATGTGGCCGGTCGCCTGGAGCATTCCGGTTGCGATGGATGTCATTTGCATCACAGGAACGCCGAGCGAGACAATGGAGAAATAGGAGCTTGCCTCACAAGCGATAACGCCATCTCCTCCCAGCCAGAAAGGGAGGAAGGGAGAGATGGCCAAACCGAGCGCCATCAAAACGAACCCCATCCCTAGCGAGATGACCAGCCCCTGCCTTGCAAGGTTGCGCGCATTCTTTAACCGTCCCGCTCCAATGTATTGGGAGACCAAGACGACAAAACCGACTCCGAAGGAGGATGAGAGACCTCCCATGAGCCAGGTGCTTGAGGCAACAAGGCCGATTGCGGCGCTTTGCATGGCACCAAGCCTCCCCACCATCGCCGCGTCAATATATTGCATGAAGACGCTTGAAATCTGGGCAACCATGGTCGGCCAGCTGAGCTTGAGGGTCAAGAGAAGCGCATCGAAAGTGGAAAGGTTTCGGTTTTCCTCAAGGAAAAAGAGACTCATACTTCCTTGGATTCAACAAGGGTTGGAAAAAAGGGTCAAGAGGCTTGCTCCCGTGTTTGGAATTGGGTAGGGTAGAACCATGCACAAAAGCAGCTCCATCGACATGACCCAAGGGCCGATTGGAAGGGAAATCATCATCTTCTCCCTCCCCCTGCTCGCGGGAAATTTGTTCCAGCAGTTCTACAATACCGTAGACTCGATTGTCGTGGGCAACTTTGTCGGATCCGCGGCACTCGGAGCGGTTACCTCGGTAGGCCCGATCATCAACACCCTTATCGGTTTCTTCATGGGTCTTGCGACAGGATCGGGGGTGGTGATCAGCCAATACTTCGGTGCAAAGGATAGGGAGAAGCTTCGTAAGAGCGTGCACACTTCGATTCTCATGACCCTTCTGCTCTCCCTTCTCTTCATGGCGGTGGGCTATATGGCTACGCCGGTGCTTCTCTCCTTCATGAAGACTCCAAGAGAGATTGCGGGTGATGCCACAGTGTATCTGCGCATCTACTTTCTCGGCATCTCAAGCTTGATGCTCTACAACATGGGCAGTGGCATTCTGCGTGCAGTGGGTGATTCGCGCCACCCTCTCTACTACTTGATTCTTTCCTCGATTCTGAATGTGTTCCTCGACCTTCTCTTTGTCATCGTCTTCCACATGGGGGTCGCGGGTGTCGCCTATGCCACCATCATCAGCCAGGCTGTCAGCGACATCTTTCTCTTCGCACAGCTATTCTTGAGCAAGGAGAGCTACAGCATCTCCCTTCCTGAGATGCGGATGGACGGGAAGATATTGAAACGTGTCTTCTTCATCGGGCTTCCCGCGGGATTGCAGATGGCCCTCACCGCATTCAGCAACATCTTCGTCATGTCCTACATCAACCATTTCGGCGCCGGTGCGACCAGCGGCTGGGGTGCCTATGGAAGGATCGACTCCTTCATATTGCTGCCGATGCAGGCCATCGGGCTCGCGGCAACCACCTTCGTCGGGCAGAACGCAGGGGCGAAGAACATCGGTAGGATCCAAAAGGGAATACGGGACTCTTTGCTGATTGCCGCAGGCATCACTATTCCGCTCTCGATTCTGATGGTATCCTTCGCCCCCTCCATGGTCTGTCTCTTCAACCAGGAGGAAGCGGTAATCGCCTACGGGTCCCTCTTTCTCAGGCTCAACGAGCCCTTTGACGTCTTCTGCTGCTTCAACCAGATTTATGCGGGAGCACTTCGCGGAACAGGGGATGCGAAAACTCCCATGTACATCATGCTCTTCTCCTTTGTCCTCTCAAGGCAAACCTACCTCTTCATCCTCAGCCACCTGACAAGCTCAATCATTCCGATAGCTCTCGGCTATCCTTTTGGATGGATTGTCTGCTCCTCGGCCATGTATCTCTACTTCAAGCGCTCACATTGGGAGAAGCGACTTCTTTTGTAACCTTGCGTTTGCATTTTTATGCAATATGTTATTGAGCCTCTGCATGAAAATCCCTAATATCCCTAATGATTGATTTCTATAAATGGGGGTTTTCCATGTCCTTCGATACAATGATGACGGTATTGGCGTTTGCAATCTACCTCATCGCCATGCTCGTCATCGGCTTCATGACCATGCATGCAAACAAGTCCTCCAGGGATTATTTCCTTGGCGGGCACAAGACCGGTCCCTGGCTTACCGCCCTCAGTGCGGAGGCATCCGACATGAGCAGCTGGCTCCTCATGGGGGTGCCGGGGGTCGCATACATCTCCGGATGCAAGGGAGAGGCGCTCTGGACGGTGTTGGGGCTCTTGGCAGGTACCTACCTGAATTGGAAGATTGTCGCCAAAAGGCTCCATGTCTATGCCCTTCAGGCGGGAGATGCGATTACCATCCCCGAGTTTCTCTCCAACCGCGTGCATGACAAGAGCGGCCTCATCAAGGC
>CAVESN010000139.1:0-1130 GCA_963618365.1 Bacteroides uniformis | reverse complement strand
TCGGTTCTTTTGTCATCATGCTCTTCTTCGTCATCTACACTGCAAGCGGATTTGTCGCTTGCGGGAAACTGTTCCGTGCCGTCTTCGGCATGAGCTACGCGACAGGACTAGTCATCGGCATCTTCGTCATTGTCTCCTACACCCTTAGCGGTGGCTACATGGCCGTCGTCACCACCGATTTCGTACAAGGGTCGCTGATGTTCATCGCCCTTGTGGTGACCATGCTGCTCGGATTCAAGGCAGCAGGGTCACGAATCGTTGAGATTGAAACCATGCTCAATCCCTTCAAGGAGGCGGATTACAGCTTCCTCTCGATTCTCAGCCTCATGGCATGGGGTCTCGGCTACTTCGGCATGCCCCATATCCTTGTCCGGTTCATGGGAATCACCAAGAAAGAGGAGATTCCCCTTGCCCGTCGCATCGCCATGGTATGGGTAACTGTCTCCATGGCGGTAGCCATGGTCATCGGCGTGCTGGCCCATGTGACGCTTCAAGAGCAATATCCCAATCAGGCTGCGGCTGAGAACGCCTTCATCGACCAGGCGCAGCTGCTTTTCCCTCCCTTCTTGGCAGGCATCTTCCTTTGCGCGGTGCTCGCTTCCAGCATGAGTACGGCCGACAGCCAGCTCTTGGTTGCAGGATCCGCCTTTGCGGAGGACATCTACAAGACTTTCTTTAGGAAAAAGGCTTCTGAGAAAGAGATATTAAGAGTCA
This sequence comes from Bacteroides uniformis, assembly GCA_963618365.1. Taxonomy (GTDB): domain Bacteria; phylum Spirochaetota; class Spirochaetia; order Sphaerochaetales; family Sphaerochaetaceae; genus RUG023. The sequence continues at coordinate 416 of CAVESN010000139.1, read as the reverse complement.
GCCGCATCAGCATCCTCGCCATCACCGTCATTGCCATCTTCCTCGCCCTCGATCCCGATTCATCCGTATTTTACATCGTCAGCTATGCATGGGCGGGATTCGGAGCCACCTTCGGACCTTGCATACTAGCCTCCGTCTTCTGGAAGCGGACAACCAAGAACGGCATCATCGCGGCAATGCTAGGAGGCGGGGCCACCATCATCATCTGGCGACAGCTCTCCGGAGGCATTTTTGACTTCTATGAGCTCCTCCCCGGCTTTCTGGTAAGCACCCTCATGCTCATCATTTTCAGCCTCCTTGAGAAACCGGATCCCGAAGTGCTCAAAGAATACGAGAGGTTTGAAGCTTCACTGTAAGCAGCACGTATGGAAATCAAGCAGGTCGTAATCATAGCTGGTTATGGCCTGTTTTAACTG
>CAVESN010000138.1:1221-4627 GCA_963618365.1 Bacteroides uniformis | reverse complement strand
AATTGTACAATTCGGAAGACAATTGTTGGAGATGAGGTAGATCGTTTTCACCTTTGAGACTGCTTGAACTGCTTGTGACAAAGTCTAGTACTGAATATATGGGTGTTACTATACTCTCAACATATGAATCACTAAGAGTCTGATTTTGTTTCACCAATCCGATCACCTCGTTGAGTACTTGCTCTAGTCCCATTCAAATGAAAGATTGGTATAGGATTGAACACTCGGCTTCCCTCCATGCACGAAATTTCGTGCATTCAATCAAATCAAAGTGTTTTTCTTCCACGAAATGAGAAGGAGTGCATTGTCGCTTCCGAAACTGTGCACATGAAGAGTAAACAGGGTGTAAATGCAGTGGCAGAGGATAGAACCCAACTTTTGGTTTCAATGAGCAGTCCCTTTGTATGAGCCTATCAATGAGTCTTTGAATTTTAAGCTGAACTGTACGATCATTTTCCCTTAGGAACTCCTTGGTAGATGGTTAATCAGAACCACAGAATCACTTCTATATCCAATATGAGGTCCAATCATGTATGTTATACATAATGTAAAGATGAAAAGCGGGTTGTAATACTTGATTGTCCCTACTCCAACAGGCAAGGGGTTATCATAGGGGACAATATAGAACCAGGACTATTGGTCTCGTAGCATTTGATTGGCTCTTGGCTGTCGGCTTCATTTCTTCTATTGTTTTTGATCGTGCGCCTTGTTATACGATGTTCAGTCAACAGAGTCAAGGAAACCACTCGATTCAAACGCGTGACTACTCTCAAGGTCTAACGGGCTCATCTGACAAAGCTGGTAATTCCGACAAGAAAGGATCTCGCTTTCCTCAGTATCAGACTTTGACGCAGCCTATGCCTCAAACGATGCCTTACGGAGCTATTCCAGATGCCATGAACAGCGCGTCTGCAATGAGCTATTACCCTCAGGCATATGGGTTTCAACCGGTTTATGATGCGCGAAGGATGTATTCCCAATTCCAACCAACTTATATTCCTCAAGGTACGGTTGATAATCAAGTGAAAGGATCTCGGCAGCCCATGAATACAAACCAGTACTACGACATGAAGCGTATGACGGGTGCAGACCTAACTATGAGCAATATGAACTATCTTCCGCAGTATGCTACTCAGCCGCAAATTCAAATGTATACTCCAATGGTAGCTGCGCAACCGTATCAGGCAAGTCCAATGATGATGACCCAGCAAGGATACTTCCCCTTTGGTGTTAATCCCCAGTCTATGAAGAGAGACGCTCCGCAGAGCTCCCTCATGGTCTCTGACGACAAGAATGGAAAGAAGGCCAATGTGAACTCTTCCCCTTTCATCGTCAATCGCATGCTCAACTCCGCCTATTCTGTTGCCCAGTATCCCGCCATGACTATGCAATATACCCAGCCCCAAGTCAAGCCAGCCATGAAAGAGCCGGCGCACCCGGTGCAGCAGCCATGTCGCGTTCCAAAGCCCACGGTTCCCGCCGCTACAAATCCGGTAGAGCCCTCCACAGTGAAGGTCCCGGATCCGAAGGCAACGGAGGCCAAGCCGGCCATCAGCGATATGGAGCGCACTGTAGCAGCCATCCTGTGCGGCATGAAGGTCGACCCCCACACGCCGTCCCAGCCATCGCAGTCCCCCGCGGGAGCCAAGCCCGCCCCAGAGGGAGCCGTTTCTTCCCCCTCGGCCTCCTCCACCCCCGCCCCAACCATGCCTGCAATGTCATCTGCCGCTTCCATGGCTCCTATGGTTCCCATGACTCCCACTGCACCTGCCACTTCAATGGCTTCGATGGCGCCAGTGGCAGGCAGCATGGCAGGCAGCATGGCAGGCGGTGCGGCAGGCGGTGCGGCGGGCATACCCATCGTGCCGTCGGCGAAGATGTCGAGCACGGTGAACTGCAGCGCGGGCGTGCCGCCGATCCCCTCACCGCCGGCGGGCGTGCTGGCGAACACCCTGAAGACGATGGTGTGCGGGTCGCACCCGGCGAAGGAGGAGGCTGCGTCGAGGCCGGTGGAGCTACGCACGGACATCATCCCGGAGCTGAAGCCCGACCAGCTGCTCATGTCGCGTCGGCACGTGCACGTGCGGGAGAAGCCGGTGGAGGCGCCCGCCCCTTCCGCGGAACCCACCGGCCTGTCAGGTCCGTCAGTGCAGTCAATGCAGTCAATGCAGTCAATGCAGTCCATGCAGCCAGCAAATCAACCAGTGCAACCTGTGCAACCTGCAGAGGAAGTGGAGAAGGTGGAGGTGAAGGAGGAAGTGGCGGTGAAGGAGGAAGCGACGCCGATTGTGCCATCGAAGACGGAGGAGGAAGAGGTTCCGCTGATGCGCGTGCCCTCGGCGGGCACGCAGGAAGAGGAGAAAGTGGTTCCGATTATGCCGGAGAAGGAGGAGCATGCGGAGTAATGCAGCTGTCATTCTCGTTCTTTACGATTTCTTTGATTTTTCGGTTAGTGGTACTTGTGACAATAGCATTCATTGTATTTCAGCCTGTTTGTTGCAACCTCAATTTGGCGGCAAAAGAAAACGCCCGCTCATTTTGAACACCAGTATTATATTAGGTACAGCTGTTTTCTATGTCGCAGGACATTGCCTGTATGGATTCATCGGCAACAGAGTCGGAGGACTATTCTGATGAGGAAAAGAGTGAATATCTGGAAGGAATGAGCGAGGAGCAAAGGGTATTTCATCGTTTTGTGTTTTGTTGTGTTGTGTTGATTGTGGAGTTGAAATCACCCCTCTTCTAGAAGATCATTCAGGACCGAATGGATGCAGCGCAAAAGCAGTTTAAGGTGTTCAATTCGAATCAACGATCCCAAAAGGTGAGCTGTAAGTCCCTAGCTCTCAGCCAGTAGATTCATGATGTTCTTTCCCACATCAAAGATATTGATGAAAAAACCGCTGAGTTGGCAATTGATTCTTGCAATGGAAACGAAGTGAATAGCTTTGCCTCTATGTGACCCCTAGCTTCTGGCAATCAGACGTCTCCTTGACGATGGTGACTATAAGACGGATGTCATCGAAATGGCATCAGGAAAGAAGGAAGTTGATATGGATGCCATTCTGGTTTGATGTACAATATGGTTTTAAGAGTAGTATCGTGACAGGAACCAGGAAATTCGCGAGGCTCTGGCGGAAATCTCCGATAACGACTCGGATATGGAAGAAGGAGATGCTTGGGTGATGAAGCAGAAGTATCATCGTCGCCGTGACGCGAATGAAGAAGCCAGCGATGTGGGTAGCGAGAAATCCAGGAGCAAGTCAGAGCATCGTATTCCTCGCCTCTTACTCGACGATGCCCTCATCATGGTTCGTTTCTCAATCGACATTCATCGTAGCTTGCAAACATAACATCTTCTGTAAAAGAAACGAACAGCAAGGAAAGCCCAGAAAAGGTGGAAGCGAGT
>CAVESN010000138.1:0-1211 GCA_963618365.1 Bacteroides uniformis | reverse complement strand
CAATTTGATGAGTAGAGGAAAAGGAGCTATTCAAAGCTTTATCTGGCTCGAAAGCGAACAAGCTTTCCGATGATGTGCTTCGACAGCTGGGTTGGAGTGACGCGCGCATCAAGGCGTTCAAAAACCGTGAGAAGAATCCAAACCAGTACTATTACCGCTTTAATGATCCCGGCGAACCGCAAGCGACAGGCAAGTGGAGCGCGAAGGACAAGGCGCTGTTTTTGAAGCTGATCGAAGAAAAGGGCGTGGACTACCAGGTGGGGGTGCGATGGCGCATTGATGGTAGTGGGGCATTTTCTCGATGCAGATTCCTGGCCGCGTGGGATATCAGTGCAGCAACTTCTACCGACAGCTGATCAAGGATGGAGAGATCAAGGATGAGAATTACCAGTTGGACAGCAAGGGAAAGTTGGTGTTCCTTTTCCGAGACAAGAATGGGAAGAGCACGTTGATGCGGCAGAAACGGATGGCGGACGGCGCGGCGAGTCCTCGCAAGCGCGTGAAGAAGGTGATTGAGAAGAAAATAGAAGAACCTGTAATTCCGATCGAACCTGAAGAAAGTGTGCTTCCGGTAGGAATAGGTCTGTAGTGTGATGAGTAGGACTATATTGATCCGATGACGATGATGCCGGTAGTGAAGCCTGCGATTAGTCCGTATGGACATGTGATGGGGTTTGAATGGAAATGTGGCATGATGAGTAGTTACGATTCGTGGGTGAAGATTCTGAATAAGGAGCCGAAGAATACATGCCCTTTCACCAAGAAAGTGAGTGCATTACCATTCGACTAATGTGTAGCATCTAACACGCCGCGCCCTTGTAAAATTAACGGAAAGCAATATCGATGAATACCGTGATAAGATCATTTCAGTTACCGGCTTTTCAATGCCCTTGCCACATTAGCTCTGTTGTATGTTGGATGAAACAAAGCCATCACTATATGAAGGACTAAAAATTTAAAAAAGGAGGGAAAAAGAGTCCTTCAATCAAAATCTATCACTTGTGCATTGCCTTCACCAACGCTTGCCATGTTATCACTATCTAGTGATACATCAATCTCTTCTTCGAAGGAATTCTCATCAATTCCTTCTGTCGAATACCTACTCATTGTCAAATCGCAATGTCCATACATGATCGCCTTTATCGTTTCCTTCATCTCCTCCATATTCAGGGAGCAGTTCGGATCCTAGCACTCATAGATGCATCCCACAC
>CAVESN010000137.1:0-4665 GCA_963618365.1 Bacteroides uniformis | reverse complement strand
AATTGAAATCTTCCAGCAATCTTGATGGAGTCAACCGCATGATTGCCGTTGCGATGGACGGATCAACAAATTGTCGCTTTGGCGATGTACGAATCGCGGTCTTAGAACGAAGAGCAGGATTCCATGCAGGCAAATTTTCTGTGACAAAAATCCGATCTAACGCCCCCAGATACTGACTGATGGTTTTCTCGGAAACACATTCATCTGCATCTCCCATGGCGATATCATCGTGAATTGTTTTGATTGTTGCCAGCGTTGAAATATTTCTGGAAAGAGAACGCAACAGAGCCCTCACACGCACAGGATTTTTCTCAATGCCATCTACTCTGGAAACATCTGCATGGATAATTGCTTCCACATAGTCAACAGCATGGCGTAACGCAGTTTTCTCTGACTTCCCAATGGAAGCCGGCCATCCGCCACGCACGATGGCAAATGCAATCTGCTCTATTGTCAGGGTGGAAAAACTGTCTATTTCCGTTTCTCCATCAAACAATGCTTTCAAAGAAACGCTCCCATTGGATTCCATAGATTCGTAGAGGCTCATAGGGCGCATCAACATTCTGGAAATTCGTCCCGTCCCCGTATGCAGAACCACATTGTCCCTAGGAACCGCTGACCCGGTCAAAACAAACTGTCCAGGTCTTCCTCTTTGGTCCACCATAAACCGAACAGCATCCCAAAGCACCGGGGCTGTCTGCCACTCATCCAACAATCTTGGCGTGTCCCCCTTTAAGAGCAGGGAAGGTTTTGTATCTGCTGCCTTCAAGAAAGAAGACGCCTTATCCGGATCTTGCATAAACAGATGGCTTTTTGAATTTTCCAATGCTGTCCTTGTTTTGCCACACCATTTTGGACCTTCAATGAGCACAGCTCCACTTGTAGACAATCGCTCCTGCAATATACCGTCAGCGATTCGTTTCAAGTATGTATTCTCCATGAGCTACCTCCATAAAATCCCTTTCCTAAGGGATAGCATACCATCAACTTCCGAAAAAATCATTGTTTCACTTCCGACTTTATTACCATTTCACTTCCGAAAAAATGATTTCTTTGGCCTGCCAATTGTACTAGTTGTACTAGTCAACATAAGTAGACACATGGCTCTATTTCTTTTGTAAAAGACAAGTTACTTGGTTGCATTTTTCGAAGCATGGTTGGTTTCCTTCAAAAAAGTCTCAAGAGATCCATTCATTGATGGAATTACAGGCTTCTTCTCCCCAAATGGGTTCCTGTCCTGTTCCCATGCTGCCGCCGTTTTCTCTTGCAAAAGCAGCACATTACCCGCCAGCAGACTCTCTGTTTACTCCAGCTATGCCCTTTTCTGTAAGGAAATGGGAGCATGAAGCAATGCATGTATGCAGACAACCTGCATCGGAAATTGAAGAAAATCATAGGGCAAGTGCAAGCCATTGACCGGATGGGCGATGAGGATGTCCCTTGCGGGGACGTGCTGGCCCAGAACAATGCGGCGAAATCCGCTTTGCACGGATACGGGAAAGTTGTATTGGAGGGTCATATCAAGCATTGCGTCCGAAACGGAATCGCACATGGCGACGCAGACAAGACCATCGAGCGGTTCTCCAACATGCGCTGAATTCCCTTTGACTTTTCCTTTTCCGTTTGCGGAGAAACAAAGGCAACCTGCGCCACATATCGGGATCCCGTCCTGTTTCCCCTCTCGTTTTTCCAACGCACAACGCACTTTCTGTCCTCATCGACATTTTATACCCATACCCATCAAAGCTGACGTGCTTGTCTCACTTGCGCTTGTAACTTCGCTTTGCATTGGTGAAAAGTTCGCCGCGGGAGAAGGCGCCTTCATCATGCAGCTGAGAGCTCTTTTGGAAGATCTGACTGTCATGAAAGCAAGATCCGGCATAGAGAAGCTTGTCCATCTCACCCTCTTACCGCAAGAATCATCAAGGAAGGGAAAGAAGTGATAGTTCCCTCCCAGCAGGTAATGGTGGGAGACCATCCGAGGTTTCTTTCCTGGGGAGAGCATTTTGGCGGACAAAAAACGGGGAATTTCGTATCCAGCGGGACAGTCAATCAATTCGGAGCCTTTGTCATTGAGGCGAAGAAGGTGGGGCTAGCAAACAAGTGGACGACATGGATTGTCATTGCGCACTTACGGCCTCTCTTTTGACATGGGTGGTCACCGGCAAGATTATCCGTACCCCACCATCCTGGTCTTTTTCTGTCCTTGCGCTTTGGTCCTCGCAACCCCCACTGCCATCACGCGTACCATGGCATTGAACTTTGTCGCAATCCTGCTTGCGGTTACAGCATGTCTGCATCCTGTCGCAGAGGCGTTGGCGCATAGCTCATTGCTCGTCATCGCCAATTCGTACTTACTTCTCCATTGGAAGAAAAAGTGAGCCGATTCCCTTGCTTTTCCAAGAGTGAACAGCTCGTTATACTGGAGCCATGCAGCAACAAGTTCCCGCAAGCAATTACTTGCTCCCGCAAGCAAAATCCATCGAAAGTGGCGAGGGAAATCTCCGCCTCCATCTCGGATCCGCCTATTGCCTCGATCCACCATTCGACTCTTTCGGTCCGCTACTAGAGGAGCAACTAGGGCTGAACGAAGGGTGCGAAGACCTCTATTTCACTGGTGGCGACGAAAATCTGGGGAATGAAGGATATCAGCTCAAGGTGACCAAGAACCAGGTGGTTGCAAGAGCACACACCCCGAACGGGATGTTCCATGTGATTCAGACACTCAGGCAGCTCTACCTTTCCACCGACGCCACACTTCCCTCTTGCCGCATCGAGGATGCTCCCCTCTATGCGTGGCGGAGCTTCATGGTTGATTGCAAGCACCACCATTTCTCGCAAGGGGAGCTGAGGAAACTCATCGATGTGGCTGCGATGCACCACCTCAACTTCTTCCATTGGCACGCCGCCTCCTATGATGAAAAAGAAACGGAAAATCTTGTCAAATTCGCAACAACACGGTTCATGACCGTGGTGCCGGAAATGGATCTGGCTGATGGCTTAGAGCAGGCTCTCAAGTTGCTTCACATGTTCCCCGGTCCGTACGTCCATCTCAGTGGAGTCTTGGAAACGGCGCAGTCTGAAAAGCTCAGACAGGCAGTCGCTTTCTTTGCGGAACAAGGAAAACAATCCATTGTCTGGGAAGATGCACTTTCTCTAGGAGACCTTCCCAGAGATGTGATTATCGCTTGCAAAGAGTCCACTAAAAAAGGAGTCGATGCCGCGAGGCTTGGCCACCATGTCATCATCTGCCCTTCCCCCCTTGACTGGAGAAACGAGGATGAAGAGGAGGAGATGGGAAATCCCGGCAAAGTCACAAGATATGAGGAAATAGCCACTTTCGACCCCTCAGAAGGATTCGGGCAGGAGGAAAAGAAGCTCATCCTCGGAGGCCAGGCTAATCTCTGGACGGAGCATGTGCATACGGGACGTGAGGCAGAGTACCTTCTCTGGCCACGGCTCGCACTCTTTGCGGAGAGGCTTTGGCAGCCACAAAACATCTCCACGCTTAGGGAAAGAATCAGCCATGAATACAGGAAACTGGACAAGCTTGACATCCTCTCGTGGAGAGGAATGGCAAAATGACAGCTTGACCTTTCCTTCCCAAATCGCCAATATGCACTGGCCAACAGTTCATAAACCTTCCTGTTGTAAAACAAAACCGGGTACGAAGCGTTTGCTTCGGTGGCACAGGCTCTTGTGTCCCTCGGCGGTGAAGTCATCGGCACAAGGAGCTTACCATGCCAAACGAAATGATTCTCATTCTCTCTCTTCTGTTCAGCTTTTTCGGGCTAATCATCTTTTTCCGCATTGCAGGAAAGAACGGCCTGTACGGATGGACGGTATTCGTCACCATTACCGCGAACATCGAGGTTCTGGGCCTTATCCATGCATTTGGGATGGAACAGACACTGGGAAACACCCTGTTTGCTGCTAGCTTCCTGACGACTGACATCCTCAGTGAGATCTACGGGAAGAAGGCATCCAACAAAGCTGTCAAAATCGGTATCGCAACCAATATCGCCTTCATCCTCCTCTCCCTGACCTGGATGGCCTACACGCCAAGCGGGGAGGATTGGGCCATGGCGGAGCTTCGCCTTCTCTTTCACAACACGCCGAGAGTGATGATTGCAAGCCTTGCCGCATATGCCGTCAGCCAGGTACATGATGTGTGGGCATACCACACATGGTGGGATTTGACCACGGCGTGGTGTGGCAACTCGGAAAAGATGCTTTGGGTGCGGAACAATGCATCGACGCTTATGAGCCAGCTGATCAACGCGTTCCTCTTCAACTTCCTTGCCTTCTATGGCACCTACCGCTTTGCAACCGTCCTAGCCATCGCCATCTCAAGCTATGTGATTTTCATAGCGACAAGCCTCCTGGACACCCCGTTTGTCTATCTTGCCAGATGGATGTACCACCATAGGATGTGTAAGCCGGGAGAACCTTTGGCCGAAGTGGACAAGGATTGCGCATGCACGTAAGCATATGGAATCCATAAAGCCCCAAACTTGACCAATGCTGAAGCTTAAGTCCGACGTTCTGTATTTACCCTCTCCTCCTATCCACTAAGAACACCCTCCGGCATGAATTCCAGAGGGTGTGAATAACGAGATTTCAGGTGCACTGCCTAGGGGAGGCAGATACCACCTTCTGCCTCTC
>CAVESN010000136.1:0-4725 GCA_963618365.1 Bacteroides uniformis | reverse complement strand
AAAACTCCTCGGCTCTGTAAAAGATCATTTTCTCATCGAGCAGCCATTCGTGTGTGACTACGGCTACAACATCGCAATCGGTGAGAACTTCTATGCAAACCACAACTTGGTCATTCTTGACCCAGCTCCTGTCGTGTTCGGTGATAATGTCTTCGTCGGCCCCAATTGCTCTTTCTACACGCCCATCCATCCCTTGGATGCGAAAACCCGCAACCAGGGCTTGGAGAGTGCAAAGCCCATTACTGTTGGCAATAACGTCTGGTTCGGGGGAAGCGTAACGGTGCTTCCCGGAGTGAGCATCGGTGACAATTGCGTCATTGGTGCGGGAAGCGTCGTGGTCCACGACATTCCTTCCCATTCCCTTGCGGTGGGAAATCCTTGCAAAGTAATCAGGACGGTGGATTGAAAATGTATTCGGGGCGAGAGGACTCGGACCTCCGATATCTTGCTCCCAAAGCAAGCGCCATAGCCGCTAGGCGACGCCCCGTGTTACGGGTGCAATACTAACCTTGTCGTCACGTGAAGGTCAAGGTATGATGCAACCCATGAACCGAGCGAGATCCATTGCAAAAAGGCTTGATGAAGTAAGCCCCAAAACCATTAGATTCCTTGAGGAGAGGGATCCTTTCCGCTTCCTCGTTTGTGTGGTCCTCTCCGCGCAGACTACCGACAAGATGGTCAATGGTGTCGCTCCCATTCTTTTTGGCCGATATCCCTCGCGCCACGATTTGGCTTCGGCTTCCCTGGAGGAAGTTGAGGCTATCATCCACCCTCTCGGTTTTTATCATGCCAAGGCGAAACATATCATCGCCCTTGCCTCCTCTTTGGATGGCAGGGAGATTCCTTATACAATCGAGGAGCTGGCCAGGTTACCCGGAGTGGGAAGGAAAAGCGCAAACTGTTATGTGGGTGACATTCTTGGTGAAAGCGCCATCATCGTCGACACCCATTTCCTGAGGGTGGTGAACAGGCTCGCTTTGGTGCAAAACGGCAACCCTTCTGTGGTGGAGAAACGGATGAAAGAGATGCTTCCTAAAGGGATGCACTATCGTTTCTCGATGACGGCGAACCTTTTGGGGAGGGAGATCTGCCATGCAAGGCACCCCCTGTGCGCCAGCTGTCCTGTCGGGGACCTTTGCCCTTCCAGAGATGGAGAGAGTCAATCGCCCTCCAGCTTAGGAGGAAATCTTGCTTCTCTATCTCGTAGAGCGTGATTCTGAAGTCGTCGATGGCGAGAACGGGAAAAGGTTCTTCCAGTGCGCTTTCCCGGCAAAGGAAGAGAAAAGGTTTGGTTTTTAGGCCAAGGGATTCCAATGTCTTTTCCAATCCTTTCACGGCAACCGTGAACCCCTGGGTCGTCCGGGATGTTTCTCCTAGGAGGACTTTCCCTTTCGGGTAGGCAACTGACCTTGGAATGCGCTGTTTCTCCCATGGGCCGAGACATACTCCCTTCGGTCCCCAAAACGTGGAGGTGTCCCCGCTCTTGCGGTAGAGCTTTTTACGGTATTCCGTTGCTTGAAGCTGAACTTTCTGGGGCAGGTCAAGGTAGAGCATGCGCATGCTTCCATCCCACTCGAAAGCGAAGTTGTTGTCAAGCATGGGTCGATTTCGGTAAGCTAGGCTTTCAGGAACAGGTTTCTTGAGAAGAGGAGCGCTTCCATCTTTACAGAAATTTTGTTCTCTGCTATTGTTCCAAAGGTTATCACGCTCCTTACTGGGGAGTGTCATGACTGTTTGAATGCATACAACTATACGAAGATAAGGTGGATAAGAGCTATGGCAAGAAGATGTGAAATCTGTGGAAAAGGCGTCGGAGTTGGAAACATCGTTACCCGTAAAGGTCAGGCAAAGAAGAAGGGCGGTGTTGGTCAGCACATCGGTGTCTGCACCAAGCGCACTTTCCGCCCCAACCTTGTGACCGTCAAGGCGATTGTGGACGGTAGGCCGACCACTCTGAAAGTATGCACCCGCTGTCTGCGCAGCGGCTATGTGACCAAGAGAATCTAATCTGATTTCTTCTGGTTGGGAAAGGAGGCTCCTTCTGGAGTCTCCTTTTTGGTGTGCGTGGACTTCTCGCAATGGGAACTGCTGCGCTATACTTACCCCGTTTGAGAGAGGTTGCCAGATGGAATCGATTCGTGTGCATAGTATCGACAGCTCGTGCTTGCTTTCCCGTGAGGGAGCCTGTTGCCTGAAAGAGGTACTCGAAAAGGAGAAGGAAGAGAAGCAGGTTGTCGTTGTGGGTCCTATCAATGCTGACGCTTTTGAGATGTATTCGCTGCTTGAAAGCGCGAAGAACCATGATGAGCGGCTTTGGTCGAACCTGGAGAAGCGGTCCCAGCGCTGGACCGCTCTGGTGGATGAGATTCTTGCTCACAAGAGTGCAGGAACGGTCAACCTTCGTATCAAGCAGGGGTTCAATGACATAGAGGACCTGCTCAAGGCCACTTGGCTCACCGGATATGTCTCTGGCGGCTCGGTAGCTTTCGCCGACAAGCTCACCACCGCATGGGTGTGCGACATTCTCTGCCATTGCATCCAGGAGCATGGTGTCGACGACCATGGGATGGCACACATTGATGAGATTACACCTTCCACTGAACTTGCCAGGAGCACCTTCGTCTATGGTGTGAAGAAGGGAGAGGATACGGAGGGTCGATCTGCCAAGCTCGCTTGCCTTCTCCATGCATGCGGGGTCACTTTCTGGAATCCCCATTCGCTGCTTTATACCGCGGACATCAACGAAGTCCCTTCCGCGACTGTCATACGCTCCCTCAGCTATCAGGAAGCTACCGAGCTCTCCTTCTTTGGAGCACCCATCATCCATCCCCATGCGCTTCTTCCAGCCATCCAGGCGAACATCGACGTGACGCTCCGCTGCTGGAAGGAGCCGGCCGAGAGCGGGACGGTTGTCTCCTCCAAGGACGGTGTGCCCGAGGCGAAAGTCAAAGGTTTCTCCATCATCCCGCATGTTGCGCTGATCAATGTGGTGGGGGCGGGCATGAGCGGTGTGAAATTCACGGCAAGCCGGCTCTTCACGGCGCTGGGCAATGCGGGGATTTCGGTCATTTTGATTAGCCAAGCATCCAGCGAATATTCCATCTGTTTCGCAGTGGAGGAGAGTGAGGCCTCCCTGGCACGGAGAACCGCGAGGGAGGTTTTTGTCAAGGAGCTGGCCAACGGCCAGATCTATGGTGTGGAGAGCGAAGGTGGTTGCGCAGTGCTTGCGGCTGTCGGGGCAGGCATGAGCGGACAGATTGGAACTGCGGGAATCTTCTTCAGCGCACTCGCAAAGGCGAGGGTCAACATCCGCGCCATCGCCCAGGGCTCGAGTGAGAGCAACATCAGTGCCGTCATCAAGTCCAGCGACGCGAGGCGGGCGCTCAGGGCGCTTCATGCGAGTTTCTTCCTTTCCCGTCAGACCCTGTCCATCGGTTTGATTGGACCGGGGAACATCGGAGGCACCTTGCTTGACCAGATTGCGTCGGAAGGGGAGCGACTCAATGATGAGTTCGGCTTGGACATTCGCATCCGTGGCATTTGCAACAGCAGCCGGATGCTGCTCGACGAGCAGGGCATCGATCTTTTTTCGTGGCGTAGCCGCTTCGAGAAGGAGAGCGAGAAACTGGACATGGAGGCTTTTTTGAGCCATATCGCCGCCACCTATTTCCCTCAGGCGGTGCTTGTGGATTGCACCACCAGCAGCGATATCGCCAAGCGCTATGTGGAGTTCATGGAGCGTGGCATGCATATCATCACTCCCAACAAGAAGGCAGGGACCAGCCCCTTTGCCTACTACCAGGAGATTTTTGCGACCAGCATGAAGACCGGTCACCGCTTCCTCTATGAGACGACAGTCGGTGCCGCCCTTCCCGTAATCAACACTCTCGTCGATTTGGTCCAGACGGGGGACCGCATCCATCGCATCGAGGGAATTGTGAGCGGAACTCTGGCCTGGTTGTTCAACAACTATGACGGCTCCGTTCCTTTCTCTTCCTTGGTCGCCAAAGCGAAGGAGATGGGGTACACCGAACCTGATCCGAGAGATGACCTTTCCGGGATGGATGTGGCACGTAAGACCGTTATCATGGCACGCGAGATTGGGTACCGCAGCGAAGTGGACGAGATGCGAATCGAGAGCATGGTCCCTTCCCAATTAAGGGATGTTTCCAAGCAAGAGTTTCTTCTTCGCCTCAAGGAGCTTGATGAGCCCATGCATAAGAAGCTGGAAGAGGCGAAAGCGAAAGGTGAAGTGCTGCGCTATGTGGGGCTTGTGGACGAGATGGGGAAGTGTTCCGCGAAGCTGCGCTCCTACAAGAAGGACCATCCCTTCGCCCAGGCTACCGGAACGGACAATGTGATTCTCTTCCATACCGACAGGTACAACACACAGCCGCTTCTCATTAAGGGCCCCGGTGCGGGAAGGGAAGTGACCGCGGGCGGTGTATTCAGTGACATTTTGCGTCTCGGCTCCTACCTTGGCGCCAGAATTATGTGAGGTATAGCGTATGAAGTTTGTATCTACGAGAGGGAAAGCAAAAGCGGTAAGCGCTGGAGAGGCGATTCTCCAGGGGTTGGCCGAGGATGGAGGGCTCTATGTGCCCGAGTCGTTTCCGACCTTGAGGAATCTGCCTGTTGGGGAGATTTCCTCCTATGGGGAGTTTGCATACGAGATGCTTGCTCCTTTCTTCAAAGGGGATTTGCTTGAGAACGATCTTGCCGAGA
>CAVESN010000135.1:0-4823 GCA_963618365.1 Bacteroides uniformis | reverse complement strand
GAGCAAGGGGGATTGCATGATGGAGACGATTCGCATGTCGGAGACAAGATGTACCGCATTGAATTGGAACTTCGGGTTACTAATCATCTCCATTACCTCTTGTGGTATCTTCCCATCCGTTTTGATGCGTTCCTGCAACTTGGCATCGGCAAGCTTGTAGTAGGGTGTATAATACTTCCCTTTCATCTCGGAAGAATAGTAGTGGATGATCTTCGCCTTGCCCAGGTATGCCAATCCGCCATGGGCGGGTTGGCAATTCCACACTCCGGAAAGAAGCCCCATCTTGAGTCCCATTTGCGCGTTCGCTTCATTGAGTGGCGGCTGGTCGTGCTTGTCGTGTTTCTGGTATGCGGCGTATTTCCAGAGCTCGTTCCATTTTTTAAATAGCTCTTTGCTTTCCTCTCCCCCTTGGGCGAGGATGAGACCGCCATTGATGTTGCCATGAAGCTTCTCGGTTCCATGAAAGCCTAGTCTCTTGTCCCGAGCAAGAAACATCTCCCTATGGATGTGCGCATCAAGTCCCACATGGCCGTCAAGCACACCCGCAATGGAAAAAGGTTCTTTTTCGATCTCGCTCAGGTCATCGCAGATGATGGTGTCGCAATCGATGAAGAGGAAAGAGCCGGAGACATAGGAGGGAATGGAAGTCTTGATGAGACGGGAACGATCCACTTGGGGAACCTTATCCTCAAAAGAAATTGCCTTGATGGTGGCAATTTCCTTCAAACGCATCCGACTCTGGCTTTGAAAACTCTTCTCGGTCTTGTCATCCACCAAGACGATTACCTCCGCTTTTGGCATGTGCAACCTCAGCGAAGTGACTGACATCAACGCTTGCTCATAGTAGTAATCCTGGTCACTGGAGACCAGCACATAGACATATTTCATCGCTCGTAATATTCCTTATACCATCTGACAAAGCGGGAGAGCCCCTCTTTTAAGGGAATTGAGGGCTTGAAACCGAAATCTTTTTCAAGCTCTGATGCATCCGCATAGGTTTGGTAGACGTCTCCCGGTTGCATGGGAAGAAGTTCCCTTTTCCCTTTGTGGGAGATAATTCCCTCTTCTATAAGCTTCTCCTCAAGGATTTCCACAAACCGGAGAAGGTTCTCGGGGTGGCTTCCCCCAATATTGTAAATCTTGTAGGGAGCACCATCTTCCGTCTTTTCCGGGCTCTTTTGCATGACTCTGATAATCCCCTCGACAATATCATCGACGTAGGTGAAGTCACGGAACATCTCTCCATGGTTGTAGATCTGTATAGGTTCCCCTTTGACTAGCTTGTCGGTGAACTTGAAATAGGCCATGTCAGGTCTTCCCATGGGACCGTAGACAGTGAAGAACCTCAATCCTGTCGAGGGAATCTGATAGAGCTTGCTGTATGCATGGGCAAAGAGCTCGTTGGATTTCTTCGTTGCCGCATACAGAGAGACAGGATTGTCCACCTTGTCCTCTGTCGAATAGGGGACCTTCTTGTTCGACCCGTAGACGGAAGAGGAGGAAGCATAGACCAAATGTTTCACAGGATGTTTCCTGCATGCTTCCAGAATGGTATAGAAACCAAGCATGTTGCTCTTGATATACGCATCGGGATTGGTGATGGAGTAGCGCACTCCTGCTTGTGCGGCAAGGTTGACCACCACATCGAAGTTGTATGATGAGAACAAGCGGTCAATCAAATCCTTGTCGGAGATGTCACCTTTCACAAAGACAAACCGCTCGTTCTCCAGCATTTTAAGCCGTGCTTCCTTCAGCGAGACGTCATAGTAATCTGTCATTGCATCCACACCGACAACCTGAATATCGGTAAACCGGGAGAGCAAGGCTTTGGCAAGGAAGCTGCCGATGAAACCGGCGCAACCGGTAACCAACACCTGTTTCTTTGCAAGATCAATGTGTGCCATGGGGGTATGATACACGATGGTGCAAGATGTGGTCTATCTTTGACCCTCGCCCATCCCCGCTATATACTCAAACCATGATCATTACCAAAACTCCGTTTCGCATGTCCTTCTTCGGGGGAGGCACCGACATCGCACAATTCTATAGGAATCATGGAGGGGCGGTGCTCTCCACTTCGTTTGACAAGTATTGCTATGTCTCGGTGCGCCATCTTCCTCCTTACTTCGCCTATGCCAATGAGATTGTTTACTCGAAGACGGAAAGAGTCTCTGAAATCTCAGAGATAGAGCATCCCGCAGTCAGGGAAGCGATGAAGATGCTTGACATGCATGCCATACGCCTCACCTATGATGCGGATCTCCCTGCCCGTACCGGGCTGGGAACCAGCAGCACTTTTGCCGTAGGGATGCTGAATGCTTTCTATGCGTTGAAAGGAAAGTACCGGAGCAAGGAGGATTTGGCAAAGGATGCCATCTATCTAGAAAGGGTCTTGTGTGGGGAGGATGGAGGAGAGCAGGACCAGATTGCAGCTTCCTATGGTGGATTCAACAGGATAGATTTCACTGCCACCGGCTTTCATGTCTCCCCCCTTGTCATCACCCCCGAACGCAGGCGAAAGCTTGATGGGAACCTGCTTCTCTTCTTCACAGGTTTCTCAAGGTTCTCCTCCGATATCCAGAAGAAGATGATGGTATCTCTTGAGGCGAAGGAACGGCAACTACTGGAGATGCTCTCCTTGGTGGACGAAGCGGAAAAAATCCTGGAAGGAAATGGTCCCCTTGATGAGTTCGGGAAACTTCTCGATTATACCTGGACCTTGAAGAGGGGAGTCAATGCAAGTGTTTCTTCAGGTGCAATTGACAGTTTCTACCAGCGGGCGATCAAGGCAGGAGCGCTGGGAGGAAAACTCCTTGGAGCAGGAGGCGGGGGGTTCTTGCTCTTTTATGTCGATAGGGAGCATCAGGATTCCGTGCGTAAGGAACTCTCCGATTTGATGGAAGTCTCCTTCCATTTCGAGGATGGTGGGACAAGAATCCTCTACTATTCTCCCGAAGAGGAGGTGGGAGCATGAAAGAGAGCACATTGGCAATCTGTAAAGATCTGACCAAACGATATCCGGATCTGGCTTCTCTTGAAAAAGATATTATCAATGCGGTGCAAATGATGATCGATTGCTATCAAAGGGGAGGAAAGCTCCTTGTGTGCGGCAATGGGGGAAGTGCCTCCGACAGCCTCCATATTGTGGGGGAGCTGATGAAAGCATTTGCCCGGAAACGACCGCTCTCAAAAGAAAAGCAGGAAGCATTGAGAAAGAGTTGTCCGAAGCACGCAGAATTCTTTCTCAATCACTTGGAAGAAGCACTTCCTGCAATTTCCTTGGTCTCGGAGAGTGCGCTTCATACCGCCTACATGAATGACCAGGCTCCCGAACTATGCTTTGCACAGGAAGTGTGCGGCATGGGGAAGAAGGGAGATGTGCTGGTTGCCATCTCCACTTCCGGCAATTCCAAGAATGTGCTCTATGCCTCAGAAGTGGCAAAGGCACTGGGGCTACATGTCATTTCACTCACAGGCCGCGATGGCGGGAAACTGAAGGAGCTTTGCAACATCAATCTGATAGTCCAGCAGCGGGAGACCTACAAGATTCAGGAACGGCATCTTCCCCTCTACCATTGCCTCTGCCTCGCGGTAGAGAATGAATTCTTCGGAGGTTGAGATGGTTTGTGTCATCATGGCTGGCGGGAAGGGAACGAGAATCGCATCGGTGCGTAGCGATATCCCCAAACCGATGATTCCCATACTCGGAAAACCGATATTGGAATATCAAATCACATCCCTCAAGAAGCAGGGCATCAACGATTTCATCCTCTCCCTCGGCTACAAGGGGGACGTAATTCGATCCTATTTCCAAGATGGAAAGCAATGGAATGTACATATCTCTTATGTCCAGGAGAAGGAGCCTCTTGGAAGTGCGGGAGCTCTCTTCTTTCTTAAAGAGCAAATCGATGAGGATTTTCTCTTGATCAACGGGGATTTGCTCTTTGACATAGACTTTCAGAGATTCTTTACCTACCACCGAAAGAAGGGAGGGATGGTCACCCTCATGACCCATCCCAATTCCCATCCCTATGATAGCGGGCTGCTCTTTGTGGACAAGAATGGAAGCGTAAAGAAGTGGCTCCATAAGGAAGAACCCCGCTCTTGGTATCGCAACCGGGTCAATGCCGGTATCCATCTTTGCTCACCTGGGATTTTCTCCTTGTTCCCTGATTTGCAAAGGAGGGACCTTGACCGGGATATACTCAGGCCATTGATTGAAAAGGGGGAACTCTTTGCCTATGACACTCCCGAGTACATCAAGGACATGGGTACTCCCGACCGGTACGCACAAGTGGAAAAAGACCTGGAAAGCGCCTTGGTGGCACAAAAGAACCTCTCTCATCCGCAAAAAGCTATCTTCCTTGACCGGGATGGCACCATCAACAAGTCGGTAGGATTTCTCACCGATATTGATGATTTCACATTGCTTCCCGGCGCAGCCGAAGCAATCAGGAAGATCAACAATTCCGGATATCTTGCCATTGTCATCACCAACCAACCCTCTATAGCACGGGGGGAACTCTCGTTTGAGGAACTTGATGAAATCCATAGGAAGATGGAGACGCTCCTAGGCAAAGAAGGAGCCTATGTGGATGATATCTTCTTCTGCCCCCATCACCCAGATTCCGGCTTCCCCGGCGAACGCAAGGAATTCAAAATCGCCTGCGATTGCCGTAAGCCAAAACCTGGCATGATCTTCCAAGCACGCGATAAATACCATATCGACCTCTCCCAAAGCTATATGGTTGGAGACCAAAAGAGAGACGAAGAGGTAGCAATCAACGCAGGATGCAAGAAGGCATATCGCATAGGTGTTGCGG
>CAVESN010000134.1:0-5000 GCA_963618365.1 Bacteroides uniformis | reverse complement strand
GAGCAAATGGCTTGTCAGTGAGGACTGTTCTGATGCCGAAAAGATTGTCCTTGTCTGCGACAACTGGGCGCGCACCGCGTCTCTTCTTTTCAAGCCATCTGCGGCAAGATGGAGCTGTGGATGGTGAAGGGAATTGTCTGCCATTTCACAAGCGAGGATGCAAGGAAGGAAAGCATTTGTATCCGATAATCGGATCTGGATACAGAAAGGGTATCGCCCATTGGACGATACCCTTCTTCGTGGTGAAAGGAGCTTTACAGCTGTTCCATGAAGGGAACGACTGCGAGCATCACGCCTGCTGCGACTGCGGAACCGATAACACCGGCAACATTCGGGCCCATGGCGTGCATGAGCAGGAAGTTCTGCGGATCGGCTTCCTGGCCAACCTTGCTGGAGACACGGGCGGCCATGGGAACCGCGCTGACGCCAGCGGAACCGATAAGCGGGTTGATCGGGTGCTTCGGGTCGACCGCATTCATCACCTTGGCAATCACGACACCGCCGGCAGTACCGAAGCCGAAGGCGATTAGTCCGAGGCAAAGAATGCCGAGGGTGTTCAGTGTCAGGAACTTGGAAGCCTCCATCTTGGAACCTACTGCGAGGCCGAGGAAGATGGTGACGGTGTTCATTAAGGCGTTCTGGGCAGTGTCGCTCAACCGCTTGGTGCACCCGCTCTCATTAAGCAGGTTCCCGAACATCAGCGCTCCGAGGAGCGGAGTTGCGGAAGGGAGCAGCAATGCGTTGATGAACAGCACGACGAGCGGGAAGACGATCTTCTCGGTCTTGCTGACAGGGCGCAGCTGATCCATGCGGATCTTGCGTTCTTTCTCGGTGGTGAGCCAGCGCATAATCGGTGGCTGGATGATGGGGACCAGGGCCATGTAGCTATAGGCTGCTACGGCGATGGAGCCCAGGAGATTCGGTGTCAAGCGGCTGGCGACGAAGATGGAGGTGGGTCCATCCGCACCACCGATGATTCCGATACCCGCGGCGTCATGCAGCGTGAAGTGCAGGCCGGGAATGAACGACAACAGGAGTGCGCCGATCAGGGCGACGAAGATGCCGAGCTGGGCCGCTGCTCCAAGGAGCAGGGTCTTCGGGTTCGCGATAAGCGGTCCGAAATCGGTCATGGCACCGACTCCCATGAAGATCAGGATCGGGAAGATGCCTGTCTTCGGGTCGATACCGGCGTCAAACAAGACTTTGATGAAACCAGCGTTGCCCGTAGTGGGGTCGACACCGGCGATGTAGGCAAGAGGGATGTTGGAGAGGAAGCACCCGAACCCGATGGGAATCAGGAGCAACGGCTCAAAACCCTTCTTGATTGCAAGATACAGCAAGAGGAAGCCCACAAAGATCATCAAGAGGTTCCCGATGTTGAATCCTTCAACCTTGCCGAGAAAACCTACGATGCCTGTAGACAGCCAAAGCTGTTCCATACTCTCTCCAATAAGACCAAACATATGTCAATCTCCTTAGGCGATAGTCATGAGCACGGTTCCAGCCTGGAGCTGCTGCTGCAGCTGGACGGAAATCTTGGTGACCGTACCATCGCACGGCGCATAGATCTCGTTCTCCATCTTCATGGCTTCCATGACCAAGACCAGCTGGTTCTTCTTGACCTGCTGACCTTCCTTCACTTCGACGCGGAGCACTAGGCCGGGCATCGGCGCCTTGACCTCTGTGCCAGGACCGGCAGGAACTGCTGTGGCGGCTTGGCTTGGAGCTGCTGCCTTTGCAACAGCCGCTTCGTCGATGCCGTAGGAGACAGCAAGCGGATAGCTCTGGCCGTTGACAGTGGCGCTGGTGGGGGAAAGCTTCACGCCGTATGCCTTGCCACCTACGGTGACGGTATACTCGCCGGCCTTCTTGGCCTCAACTTCCTTGGGGTCAGCCTTTCTCATGCCGTTGACATGGCTCTTGCCCTGCAGGAACAGGATGCCCTTCTCCTTGCAGCTGGCGGCGATGAAGATGTTCTCATCGTTGATGGGTACCCCCGCATCCTCCAGCATCTTGGTGGCAGCCTTGACACCCTTTTTCGGGTCGGCGTCGTTGATGTCGACAACCTTCTTGGTGGTTGGTTCAAGATGAAGCTGCTCGCTGGCAATCTTCACAACCTCCGCATCGGGAGCTACGGGAGTCTTGCCGAAGTAGCCAAGCACCATCTTTCCGTATCCCTCGGCAATTTTCTTCCAGGGTCCGAACATGACGTTGTTGAAGGCCTGCTGGAAATAGAACTGGCTGACCGGGGTGACGGAGGTTCCGAAACCACCCTTGGCTACCGTCTCCCCCATCGCCTCGACAATCAGAGGATACTTGTCCATCAAGCCGTTGTCGCGCAGCATCTGGGTGTTCGCAGTGAGTGCGCCACCGGGAAGCGGGAAGAACGGAATCTCAGGATTGACTGTCTGTGCCTCGGGAGGAGTGAAGTAGTCTTTCATGCAATTCATGAAGACGTTCTCCGCCTCGCGGACCTTGTGAATGTCGATGCCAAGATCGTAATCGGTGTTGCGAAGCGCATGCCACATGGTGATGATGTCGGGCTGGCAGGTGCCACCGGATACCGGCCTCATGGAGAGGTCAAGGCTGTTTGCGCCAGCTTCCAGCGCAGACCAGTACTGGAGGACACAGTTGCCAGCAGTCTCATGGCTGTGGAAGGAGATGGTCATATCGGGTCCGAGCAGCTTGCGGGCTCTCTTGATGGTCTCGTAGACATAGGCGGGAGTGGAGGTGCCGGAGGCGTCCTTGAAGCAGACGGAGTCGAACGGAATGCCCGCGTCGAGAATCTGCTTGAGCACTTTCTCATAGAAGTCGGGGTCATGGGCACCGGTCACCTTCGGGGGGAGGCTCATCAGGGTGATGGTGACCTCATGGCGAAGTCCTGCGTCATGGATGGCCTTTCCGGAATCAATCAGATTGTTGACGTCATTGAGGGCGTCGAAGTTTCTGATGGTGGTCATGCCGTGCTTCTTGAACATCTGGGCATGGAGCTTGATGATGTCCCTCGGCTGGGAATCAAGGCCGACAACATTGACGCCGCGCGAAAGTGTCTGCAGGTCCGCATCCGGTCCGGCGACCTTGCGGAACTCGTCCATCATTGCGAACGCATCCTCGTTGCTGTAGAAATAGAGGCTCTGAAAGCGTGCACCGCCACCAGCTTCGAAATGGGTGATGCCGGCCTCGCGCGCTGCGGCGACTGCAGGCATGAAATCCTTGGTAAAGACACGGGCTCCATAGACGGACTGGAAACCGTCGCGGAAAGCCGTGCACATAAATTTGACTTGCTTCTTCATTTAATGACTTCCTCCACTTAATGTTATTTCCGGGATTGGGCGACTGCGGCGCAAATGGCAGCAGCAACTTCGGCGTCGTTGTTCGCCGTAGGGGCGGTAACAACCGCTTCCGGAGCAGGACCTTTTGTTTCCGGCACTTCCGGAACAAACTTTTTGACAACCACGGCGGTGAGCTTCATCGCATAAATCAGGATTGTCAAGAACACAAATACAGTACCCATGCCGAGCACGAGCAGAATGAAACCATTCTGCACGTTCTGCACGAGCTGATTTGTCGCTTCGAAGAACATACAGGACTCCTTTGCTTTAAAGAGTAACAAGATGCTACAAGCATCCAGCATCGTATTATGATGCAAACCAATCGTATGTATCAAGAAGAATTGGAACCCGATTTCATTCTTTTTACTGTTTTTGACATATGGTTTTAGTTTGTTTAGATTAAACTAAAGTGAACGCTTTATAATGCTGTTTGAGGTCCCTCGTTGGCTTGCCCGATGGGAAGGAAAGGGATATGGTTCCAAAAGGAGTGTTTCTCAATGGAAGATGGAATAGATTTCGAGGCCCAGATTGCCCAGGACAAAGCAATCAAGGCTCATATGGATGCGATTTCGCACAAGGTGCTCATCATGAGTGGCAAGGGTGGTGTCGGTAAGACTACTGTCACGGTGAATCTGGCAAGGGCACTTGTCGCCCGAGGAAAGAGAGTGGGGATATTGGACACCGACCTTCATGGACCGAATGTCGCGAAGATGACCGGATGCGAAAAAGGCTCCTTGGTAAGCAACGACGGTGGCAAGAGCTTTGAGCCGTTTGTCGCCCCGGACGGGCTCAGGGTGATGAGCCTGGCCTTCGCCGTAGGGGAAGATCAGCCGGTAGTGTGGCGCGGTCCCATGAAGCAGGCCGCCATCAGGCAATTCCTTGCCGAGTGCGATTGGGGGACTTTGGACTACCTCATCATCGATTCGCCTCCGGGAACCGGTGATGAGCAACTGACTGTCTGCCAAACCATCAAGAGCCTGGACGGGACAGTCATTGTCACCACGCCTCAGGATGTGGCTGTGCTGGATGGAAGACGCTCTGTCAACTTTGCCAAGGCCCTCAAGGTCACCGTTCTTGGCGTAGTCGAGAACATGAGTGGCCTTGTCTGCCCCCATTGCGGAGAGATGGTCGAGCTGTTCGGTAAGGGAGGCGGAGAGAAGATGGCAAGCAGGATGGATGTGCCGTTTCTTGGTGCCGTTCCCCTCGAACCTGCACTACGCGAGGCGGAGGATGCGGGAATGAACATGATTGCGGATCACCCCGAGAGCATTTCCTCGAAGATGTTCCTCTCCATAGCCGCCAAAATCGAGGAGAAGCTAGCATGAAAGATCCGTTCTTGGTAGGGGATCCTGGCCACCCCGACCACCTTGTGTGGAAAGACGAAGGGGATCCTTCCCTCTCTTGGCATGGCCCCATTTTCGACGTGGTGACGATACGCCGTTCCTCAACCGACGGCAGAAGCGCCAACTTCTGCAGGGTGGAGAGCCCCGAGTGGGTTACCGTGATTCCCTGGTACAGGGGGGAGGACGGAAGAGCAATGTTCGTGATGGAGCAGCAATTCCGCCATGGTAGCGGCACCGTCACCCGTGAGTTTCCTGCGGGGCTTGTGGAGAAGGGGGAGGAACCGAAGGTTGCGGCGGCAAGGGAGCTGCTGGAGGAGACGGGAAG
>CAVESN010000133.1:2417-5024 GCA_963618365.1 Bacteroides uniformis | reverse complement strand
GTCTGGTATCCGAGCCTGAACGCAGCATCTTTCATCCCCTCTCCATTTCTGAGACGCTTTTCCCTCTCCTCAAGGGAGGATACTTCCACGCTCTTGATTTCCACTGCATAAGAAAGTTCCGCAACCTTCCGCTTGAGGGAAGCAAGGTAGCAAAGCCCGTGTGCACCTACGAAAATCTCAAGCAATAGCAGGGTTAAGAGGTAGACAAATAGTGCAACTATCCATTTCTTTCTTGTCATTGATTGTTGTCAACCATATAATGAAATGGTACTTGCAATTGGAGTTTATGTACATATCCGGAGGTTCCGATGGCAAAAAAGAAAAGCTATGTCAAGCAAGTCATTGCAAGCATGCTCGTCACGGCAATTATCATGGCTACGTTTTTTTATGCCTTTGGCGCGTACATCATACCGCGGTATCAATTCACCCAAGAGCAAATCTACACCTTTACCGTCAAGCTCTTCCCGTTTCTTGTCGGACTGGTGATGATTCAGGCGGGAGTTGTGGTGGCACATAGGAATGATGAGGAACGAGAGGACCAGTGTGACAATCTTCCTCCCAACGCCTATGACGCTCCCCTAAAGGTGCTTCCCAATGACGACCCCTCCTCTCTTCGATCACAGGATATGGTGCATGCAGAGCCTGTGGTTGTTCCTGAGGAAGCCACTCCTATTGTAGAAAAAGTTGCTACCATCACCAAGCAGGAGATAGCTCCGACAGTCTCCGTCCCCTCTCCATGTGAAATGTGCGAGAACACATTACAATCAAGGTTGGATAGCGAGCTTGAGAGCGCTGCGGAGATGGATTATGACCTTACTATCGTCTTCGCTTCCTCTACCAACGACTCCTTCCAGAAACGAACCAATGAACGTCTTGCAAACCTTCTCGACAACAATTGCTTCGCCTTTGAGCTTGAAGATGGAAGAGAGGCTCTGATCTTCCCCTTCTACAATCTTCAGGAGACAGAGAAAGTGATGGAATCCGCTCTCCAAACAATCAAGAGAGAACAATCAGGCAATGAAGTAAAGCTTGGTTATGCATCCCGATGCGGACGCATCCTTGACGGAGAAATACTCATCTCGGAAGCAACCTCCTGATCAGGACTCCAAGGGAATCTCAAACGACATCCGGTCACGGGTCAGTATGGTCTGGGGGAATATCTCCCTTGCATCACGAAGCAAGTACTTGAGCTCCCCGTTGCTGTAGCGTGGACTGTAATGGAGAAGTCCCATCTTCTTCACATGGGCATCCCTTGCAATCATCGCCGCTTGTGCGCTTGTCATGTGCTTTTTGTCGCTCGCTGTCTCCACAAGGTCGGCAGTGAACATTCCCTCACAGAGAAGCAGGTCGCTTTCCTTGACAAAATCAGCGATTCTGGGAAGGTAGAGCGTATCAGTCACATAACTGAACTTCCTCCCCTTCCTTGCCGGTCCCATCACCTCTTTTGGTGTGACTGTCCTGCCGTCGGGAAGATGGACGCTCTCCCCTCTTTGCAGCTTTCCCCACAGGGGTCCCATGGGGACTCCAAGTTCTTTTGCATGTTCCGGGTGGAATGCTCCCGGACGAAGCTTCTCCTCAAGCACGTAGCCCCAGCAGGGCTTGGTATGCTCTAGACGGAAAGCGCTGACCGTATACTCATCTTCATCCACGATCACACCTTCCTCTACAGGTTTGACGATAATCTCATAGTTGATAAACATGTCGAGGATTCTTCGGGAAGATTCCACATAGTCCGCTAGCCTTGGGGGACCGTAGATAGTAAGAGGCGTGGTCCTGTCAACCTGACTGGAAAGCATCAGTATCCCGGGAAGTCCCGTGACATGGTCCGCATGCATGTGGCTGATAAAAATCTTGTCTATCTTCTTCCAATGCAGATCCAGCATCTTCAAGGAAACCTGAGTCCCCTCACCGCAATCAAACAAAAAGAGCTCTCCTTCCCTGCGGACCATGGCGCTGGTCAAAAAACGACCAGGAAGCGGCTGCATCCCTCCAGTTCCAAGAGCAAACACATCAAAACTCATAATGCCAGTATAGCAAAAGGGAACAACTCTGTCCTTACTCCCACAAACTGAATATTTCAAGCCCAGTGCTCCGATGCCGATTTCACGATGAGCACCAGAAATCATGATCTATTTCGATGAAGAAAAGTAGACCTTCCTCTATCTACTTTACCCAATCCCTAATGGATTCAGTTTGCTATGGAATCGGTGTAGAGAAAGATACCAAGGTGTGCATACAAGTCCTTCCAGGGATTTTCCACACAAGGTTGAGTAATGACGCTTTCTTTTCCAACCAGCTCATAAAGGAAGAGGGAGTGCACCCATGTTTCATTCTGGAAGAAACAACGAATGGTGTTGACGCTCAAAGATTCACCAAACAAAGGGGATTGATTCTTCCCTGCCTATGAATGCTCCTCCATGCGAAAAGAAGGGAGGTGGCCAAAAGAAGCAAAGCTAAGAGCAAAAGTGAGGAGTAAGGAATCTTGATAGAGAAGGTAAGAAGGTAATAGGTCAGTGCGGGAAACCCCAAGTCGGCGACATAGGCAAGAAGAGGCTGCGAGAGATAGGAAAAGAGGATGCCAAGCCCCAAGCCCGAAACAATGGAAAG
>CAVESN010000133.1:0-2407 GCA_963618365.1 Bacteroides uniformis | reverse complement strand
GAGAAGAAAAGAGAAGCATGGGAACTTCCAAGCAAGGAAAGCAAAGCAAGTTCCCGCCGTTTGCCTTGGACAAGCGACGAGGAAAACTCACTTGCAAAATAGGCTGCCAGGAGGATGATGGCAAAGAGAATCAAGTGAACTACCTTTTGGCTGACGAGAAGATTTTGGGCAAGTTCCGATTCGTTTTCATACCAAGGGTGTGCTTCATATCCCTTTTCCTGTATCTCCTTGAGAGTGCGGGAAACAGAAGAAGTGCCATTGATTTCCGTTCTGACGGGAAAACCATAGGGCTCAAGGTCGCTATGCTTGAGAAAGAGCAACTTTGCGTCAAGCTCATGGTACCCGGAGTCATAGATTCCTCCGACCTTGCACAGGAGGGGACGAAGCGTCCCCTCATCAGCTATCACGACGAGGGCCTTTGCACCAATGGGAAGATGCAAGGAATCGGAAAGTGTCTTTCCAAGCAACAAGGTGTGGGGTTCCCAAGGCTCATCAAGAACCAGGGAACAAAGGGAAGTGCCGCGAAAACCGGTCAAGTAGAAGTCATCAACCCCTTTAATCGATACAGGAACAGCACTCTCCGTACCATAGAGCAAGCCTAAGGCGTATATCACCTGATCCCCTTGAGGATAGGAGCCCATCACGGAAATCTCCCCATCGGAAAGAGCGACATAACGATCCTTAATCCCTTCCACCATCGAGTTGACAAAGACAAGCGCGTAGCTTGCAAGAAGGCTCACTGCAAGAAGCAGTACCCATTGCCCGCGCATTCTTTTCTCAAAGAGGATATGGATGGCAATAAGGGAACGAAAATTCATGAAAGCCTCCCATCCCTAAGCGTCATTACCTCATCGCACCGAATTGCAAAATCCCTGTTGTGTGTTACGAGCAGCAAAGTGAACCGGCACTCTCGGACAAGATCAAGAAGGAGGCCCTCAATTATCTTCGCATTTCCTTCATCAAGGCTTCCTGTTGGTTCATCGGCAAAGACAAGCTGGGGCCTGCACACAATCGCTCTTGCCACTGCAATGCGTTGTCTTTCCCCTCCGGAAAGCTCGGAAGGGAGATGGGAAACACGGGATGCAAGACCCACCTCTGAGAGAAGCTCAAACGCTTTTTTCCTCGCATCCTGGTATTTTTCACCTTTGATCAAAAGTGGCATCATCACATTCTCAAGTGCGTTGAAATCCACCAGCAGCTGGCTGTTTTGGAAGACAAAACCGAGGTGTTTGTTCCTTATCGAAGCCAACTTCGCTCTTGAAAGGGAAAGAGGGTCCTCGCCGAGAATCCTAAGGCTTCCCCCGTCGGGAGGCAAGAGTGTGGCAAGAATCTCCAAAAGCGTGCTCTTCCCGCTTCCGCTGTTCCCCACTACCGCATAGCTTTTACCTTGGGAAAGAGTTAGGTCGACACCCTTCAGGATTGAAAGTTCTTCTCCATCCCCTTCGCGAAAGGATTTGGTGATTCCTACTGCTTTGAGAACATATTCATTCATCGCTTAACATCTCCATCAACGAGAGTGAGAAAAGATTCTTCATTCCGACAAGGGCCATGCATAGGGTTCCCAACAGGACAAGGAGCATGGATGAGTAGGTAGGTTTAGGATTGATGGAAAGGTGGGGCAACCCCATGAGAAAGAAAGAATTTGAGACGCAGTAATTGATGACCAAAATGGCAGAAATCCCAAGGAGTGCGCCTATAAGCAGCCCAATCACACTGGATAGGATGCTTTCTTCCAGAAAAATGAGGACCATGGTTCTCTTTTCCATTCCACAGGAAAGCAAGGTGCCAATCTCCCTCCTCTTTGCCATCACCAGCTGATGCACATTTCTCCGCACGGAGAGAAGCACTACGAAAAGCAGAAAAACAAAAAGCATGCGTACCACGATCTGCTCCAGGCAGAGTGCTCCGAAAAGTGAGCTTGATAGTTCTTTCCATGTATGCACACTCATTGTCGGATCAAGCTCTGTTATCCACTTCTTCACTCTCTCACAAGGAAGCTCGGTGACAATTGCGACATAATAGGATGCGGAGGTAGGCGCATCGTTGATCGGTGCAACAAGATACCCCTCATCAAAGTTCCTGTTTCCGCTAGAGAACAAGGAGTCAACTTGCTTTTCCTCTCTCTGGGGCACAATCTTGGCCCTTTTCCCCTCCCTGATGGTGGCAACCTCCACTTTTTCTTGGAGGTAAGCCCCCAGCCTCCAGGAAAGAAGAGCGGGAAGCATCCACCCTTTCTGACCCCGTATGGAAAGGTTGTCATACCACTTAATCCCATCGGGAAGGTACCTGATGGTTGCCAAGGTGCTCCCTGATGGTCCGCTCACCAAGGCAGGTTGCTCTGCCACCAAGAAGGCGTCCAAATCTTCGAGCGAAGAGAGAAGGTCAACCACCTTCTCTCCTTCTTCCC
>CAVESN010000132.1:3157-5032 GCA_963618365.1 Bacteroides uniformis | reverse complement strand
ATCATTGTCTTACATCAGATTGTTATTTGAAAATGCCTCTCAAAGTTACGCTTACCATACAGGTTGATGATCATTCGTTTCAATGCATCAATCTCCTTGGGAGGACGTTTTTCTGTGTACGCCTTTACCACCTGAGGCATTCCTCCAATCAACATATATGTGCGGAAGTCGTACATGAGCGACCTGTAAAGTGCTTGGCTGAGAGATTTTTCTTCAAGAAAGCTTCACGGAGAAAGGGGTAAGTATCCTTGCCACAAGAGCAAAGGAATTCCACATAGTCCATGGGATGGACAGGAATCCTCTATTCTTCGGATGGAATGACAATATGGGAGACGTTTTTCTTGATGGAGGGGAGGGAGTCTGTTTCGATATAGTCGTAGCGCCTGTCCTTCACAAGGTATTTGATAGCTTGCCTTTCTTTGGGTTGTAGCTGGATCTCGTCAAAGATGATGACGGATTGCCTCTCGTAGAGGGTTATTCCCATGATAGCCTGCAGGTTGAAGAAAACTGGTCAGCTTGGAGAAGGAAGCGAAGAGATGCAAAAGTTCGTCGGTAATATTTGCAAAATCAATTTTGATATAACTTTTGTATTCTGCTTGCGTGAACTGTTCGGCGATGGTGGATTTTCCTACACGCCGACTCCTTTCTGAGGTGCGGCGAGGGACCCTTGGCTGGTTTCCTTCCATTCTTTGAGCCTAGCGGTTGCTTTTCTTTTGAAAACCATTCGCATGTCCATTCTTCAAGATAATGGGGTTGAATGGAGATTAACCAGCCACAAACACCCCCTCTTCCATGAGGGAAGTTTCACCTCCATCCTGGTCTTTCGCGCACACAAAGAGGGATGTGCTTCCCACCGGCACATCAAGGTGTACCAGCGATTGCCCAAGGTGGTGGCTTTCCAGCTCTTCCACGCTGAATTGACGGGCAAGGGTATCCGTCTGGAAACCACCGAAACCGATGGTGGTGGTAGTGGCCTTGCCAAAGAGGGAGTGGCTCAAGGTTGCTAGCTCTGCGTTTTCCCTCGTTCCTTCATCCGCAAGGGAGATCTCGCACACCCTTCTTGCACCCTCGTCGATGGAGAAGAATGCGTCGAGCGCCTCCTTCCCTTGCTCTGCGTCCCAATGGACGGCCTTGCCCTGCTCGATGGTGAAGAAGGCATGCTTCACGAGATTCCCGAAAAGCAGGAATGGCCTGGAGGAGCGGAATGTGCCGTTCGTGCTTTGTGTGTCGATGCTGGCACATGCGTGCTGAAGCGGCAGCTGGCTGAGGAAGTTCCTTCCCCCAGGAAGCGTGGTCTCTCCGCCTGCCCAGCGTGTATCCCTGGCTATAGCAAACTCCAGGTGCCAGTCAGAGGAGGATATTTCCCATCTTTTTCTTACGTGCTCGTCCAATATTCTTTTGCGGAGGTTGATAACTGCGCTTTGGTGCTGCCAGAATTCGGAACCCTTCGTACTGTCAAGTCGGAAGAGGCGGGAGAAGAGTTTCCACATATCTCCTTCAGTAGCATCGGAAGGAAGGTGCTGCAAAGCCCAAGATGGACCGGGGAAGGGGACGTTCGCCCAGGGGACGGAGATTCTTCTCTCCAGCTCCGGGGGATCGGCTAGGATGCCAAACTTCCCAAGCTGCACTATGTCTTTGACCAAGTCCTTGGGATTTTCATCGCTCAAGTAGGGGAAGGAGTCCAGGTCGACAATGTGGCACATGGCATATGCTTTGACCGGTGGCCTGAATGCATCGGAAAGGGAGGATGCTATCGGATAGACCTGCAAGATCCTTCCCTCTCTGGTTTCGACGATATTGACCGGTTCCATGGTGACTTCTGAAGCCATTCTTGCAAGGAGTCGGGCGAATTCGATGGTTCTGCCTTCCGTGTTG
>CAVESN010000132.1:0-3147 GCA_963618365.1 Bacteroides uniformis | reverse complement strand
CTTTTATTTTGGCCGACAAGGAAGGATATCATGGGACAAAGAGGTGAGCTGTTTTCTACCCGCGTCAACAAGGATGATGTGACCTATTTCTTCAACGTGAAGGAGAACATCTATGGGGAGAGGTTCCTGAATATCGCCCAGAGCACCAAGGAAGGGGGACGTTTCAGCCGCCAGTCCATTGTTGTCTACATGGAGAAGCTCGACTTTTTCATGCAAAATCTCGAGAAGCAGATATCACTCGTCAAGGAGAAGGCCCCCACGGGAAAGCCTCTGGAGTTCAAGCCGCTCGGCTATGGCACGAGCAAGAAAGAGAAGAAACCGCGCTTTCCCCGGGAGGAACCACTTGTCCTTGGCAGGGTCTACCAGTTTGAAACCAGCACGGACGATTGGGGGGATTACTCGATATCCATCACCGAGAAGCGGAGCAATGAAGAGGGGACCTACAACCTCCGGCAGAGTGTCAAGGTCTACCAGGAAGACCTTGGTGAATTTGTCAGAAAGCTCCAGGAGGCAGTGGATTATCTCCGGTTGCACCAGAAGCCACAAGCTGTGCCCCAGACAGTGAAAGTCAAGCGGCACCTTATCGTGAAGCGCAAGGAATCAGAAGAGTGACGGCCCTTCCTCCTTCTTGAGGTGGAAGGAAGTGCGGTGGATGGGGGAAGGACCATACATGCCGAGCATCTTCTGATGCAGGGGTGTGGGATATCCCTTGTGGATTTCAAATCCATAGTGCGGCCACTTTTTCGCAGCGCATTCCATGAACCGGTCCCTCGCCTCTTTTGCCAGAATGGAGGCAGCCATGACCTGGGGGATTTTTGCGTCACCTTTCACCACGGCCTTGCAGGGAACATCGGTGATCTGGCAGGGAACCTTGTTCCCGTCTATCAGGACAAGATCCACATGAGCTTTTTCTTGTACTTTCCTCAACGCCCTTGTCATGGCGAGCATGGTCGCCTGGAGGATGTTGAGCTTGTCAATCTCTTTGTGTGTCGCCCATGCGACAGCCCAGATGGCCTTTTCCTTGATCGCTTTCTCCGCCACTTTGCGCTGTAGGCGGGTGAGCTTCTTCGAGTCTCCCAGAAGAGCAAGGGGGAAGTCCCAGGGAAGCATGACGCAAGCTGCGCATACCGGTCCTGCAAGCGGACCACGTCCTGCTTCGTCGATGCCGGCGAGCTCGGTTAGCGGTATCTCTCTTGTGGGAAACAGTTCTTGCTCCATGTCGTGAAAACGGTATAGAATGTCCCGATATTTCGTCAAGGATGGTCTCTTTTGTTTCTCAAGAATCTCGAGCTGTATGGATTCAAGTCTTTTGCAGATAAGACCCATTTGGACTTTTCCGAGGGGATTACCAGCCTTCTTGGCCCCAACGGCTGCGGAAAGAGCAACATTGTCAATGCCATCCAATGGGTGCTAGGAGAGCAATCCACCAAGACGCTTCGTGCGGGAAGGATGGATGATGTCATCTTCAACGGGACGGACAAGCGCAAGCCCATGCAGTTCGCCGAAGTCGCCCTGACGCTGGACAACTCGAACCATATCCTTGCCAGTGATGCGACTGAGATTGAGATCAAGCGGCGCATCATACGCAACGGTGGTTCCAACGAGTACTTCATCAACCGTCAGCAATGCAACTTGCGCAATATCCGTGAGCTTTTCATGGACACCGGTGTCGGAAAGACCGCATATTCCATCCTCGCCCAGGGAAAGATTGATGAGATTCTCCTGCAGAACCCCGATCAACGGCGAGGCCTCTTCGAGGAGGCTGCGGGAATCTCCCGCTTCAAGGCCGATTCCATCGTAGCTGAGCGAAACCTTGAGAAAACAAACGAGAACATCGCGCAGGTGGAAATCATCCTGAAGGAGACCCACCGCACCTATGAGACCAAGCGTGGCCAGGCAGAGAAGGCGGCGAAGGCGAGAGTGCTCAGGCAGGAGCGGTTCAACCTCGAAGTCGATGTGCAATTGAACTCGGTGAAGACCTATCGCCAGATGCAAGAGACTTTCCGCACTCAATTCACGCAAAGTAGCGAGCGCCTTTTGCAGCTCCAAGCGGAAACCAAGGAAGATGCGGAGAAACTTCAGGCGCTGGACGAAAACAAGAAACAGCACGCATCCAGCCGCATCAACTGCCAGCTCGTGCAAAAGGAGCTGTACACCAAGGGGCAGGCATTGGAGGAGCAGATTGAGATTCTGACACGACAATACCAGGAATATTGCCTCGAGAAGCAGAAATATGAGTCAAAGGCCTTCGATTGCAAAGCCAAGCTTGACATGTCCGAGGAGGCAATAGAGGAGCAGAACGAGAAGCTCTCGCAGCTGAATGAATTCATCGCCACCATTGACGAAAGGATTGCAAAGAACAATGCGCTGCTCCTCTCTTCCCAAGAGGAGATAGCAAAGGAAAAGGAACGAATCGGAGAGGGGGAGAAAGAGGCGCTTCTTTGCCAGGAAAAAGTCGAGAAGCTTCAGGACGAGTTTGCGAAATTGACCGATGTCATCGTGGTGCAGCTGGACCAGAAGATCAAGGACTCTGCATATACTGCGGAAAGCAAGAAGCAATCTGAAGATGCCTTTAGGAGCTATCTTGCGGAATTGAAGGGCCGGCTTGCCAAGGGAGGAGCCATCACGCTCGATTCGCTTGAAAGGCTCTCCTCCCTTTTTGACCAGTTCGTGGGCCATGTTCCCTCCTTCCTTGACGATTTGGTCGCACCACAAGGGATTATCAGCCGGAAGCACCACATCGACTCCCAGATGGGGGACCTTCGCATTCGCATGGCAAGCATGCGCACTCAGGTGGAAGCCTTGCGAGAGCGGCTTGGAAAGCTGGATGAGAATGTAACGCTTTACAAGGAAGCGCTCGAGCAGGACTCAAGCCTGAAACTGGTGCACATGGAGCGTAAAAAGGGTCTTGAGCAGTTTATTGAGCAATTGGTCAAGAACAATGATGAACTAGCGAACCAATATGCGGAAATAGTCCAGTCCGGACTTTCCTCCGACAGCAAGATCAGTTCGGCCCAGCGGCAGATCGAGGCACTAGAGGATGCAAAGCAGGAAGGCAAAGAGCGGTTGGCTGAGATTGAGGCTTCTCTCAAAGAGGAGGAAGAGGCAATCAGTTCGCTCGAAGCTCAGATCCGGCAAATCTCAGAC
>CAVESN010000131.1:0-5065 GCA_963618365.1 Bacteroides uniformis | reverse complement strand
CCTGCTTTCCCATACCCCTACTGTCCAACTTACCCACAACTATGCCTCAAGCCTCAAAATTCGGAATATAAAGTTGCGTGGCCTGTGCATAACACGCATGAAACGCAGGCCTCATCTCTTTTGCTTGTCTACGGGACATCACGAGTCTAGGTGCGGTTCGTAGTGCAAGAGCGATGCTGATGCTGTTCTCCTTCACGTCAACGTTCAACGAGGAAGGAGCAGGATTTGCATCGTAAAAGAGGAGATGGCGGTTATTCGTTCTCAGCAAGGCGAAAGGCGTGGTGATTCAAAGGGTTATCCGTGTCGGCACATCCCCCATTCGGGGAAATTCTCCAAACAAGCCAAAGAAAGGGTTCCCGATTGATCGCATGCCAAAACAGGGAAGAAGATTTGCATCAAATGAGAAGATTGCCCATGCTCTTTCTGACAGTTGTTCCCATACCAGAGAAACAGGATTGCCACCCTTTGCTTTGGCCCACATATAATGACCCTTCCAGAAAAGGAAGCGTAAGGGAATCGGCTTATGCCATGTTCCGGCCACGGGCTGGGGGCGTTGATGCAGCATGGAAAAATCGGGTCGGCATATTTTGCTGCATAGTGATAAGGTTGATTCCCATGGAAATAAAAAAGACCCGCCAGAAGCGAGTCTCTTGTTGCCGCCTCCAGGAATCGAACCAGGGACACAAGGATTTTCAGTCCTTTGCTCTACCAACTGAGCTAAAGCGGCTTATGCGAAAAAGAGAATAGCAAATTCCTGAAATTGTGTAAACCCCCATTGCAGACACTTTGTGCAAGCGCCATGATGGAGAGTATGGATGATCATGTACGCAGGGCCCTTTTCTATACGGTTTTGGTTGCGGCCAAGGATGGAGCAGAGGAGAAAGTTATGCCTGTCTTCAATGAGGTTGCGCGCCTTGGGGAGAAGCCGGAGAAGGAGTTTGTCGAATGCCTGAGCAGGCTTGCCATCCCGATGGGGGAGGTGGAACCGCTTCTTGACAGCCAGTTCGGAGGCTTCGAGAAGCTCGACCCTTCTGTGCGTGTGGTTTCCTGGGAGGACCCCGAATGGCCGAAGCAAACTCTGGGTAGCGGATATTGTCCTCGCTTCCTCTATCTCAAGGGTGATGTTTCCCTGCTTGCCCGACCGCTTGTGAGCGTCATAGGGACCCGCACTCCAGATTTGGCGGGAAAGCGACTTTGTGTGGAGACAGTCAAAGCCTTGGGGGAGTGCGGCCTGGTTCCGGCAAGCGGCCTTGCGCTTGGTATCAACGGAGTGGTGCACCGCTCGGCTTTGCAGCTTGGCCTTCCCTCTGTGTGCGTCATCGGCACCCCCATCGACCAGAGCTACCCTATGGAGCACCAATCCCTCCAGGAGAGTGTTGCGCAAAAGGGGCTTGTGGTGAGCCGCTTCGCACCATCCCTTCCCACTCAGAAATGGTACTTCCTTGTGCGCAACAGGCTTATGAGCCTGCTCTCCTCCTGTTGCGTGGTTGTGGCGGAGAAGGACGGGGGAGGCGCAGTCAGCCAGGCGGAGTACTGTTTGCAATTGGGGCGCAAGGTGTGCCTCTATCAGGGCACGGTGGACAACTATGCGCTTCTTTGGCCGCGTAAGCTCAAGGAGAAAGGGGGAGTGGAAATCTTCCGCGATCCTCAAATTCTTGCGAAGGCCTTGGCAGGGGAGGGGAAGAAGAAAGTCTCACGTCCAAAACGCAAAGTGGAGAAAAAAGAGGAGAAGGCCATCCAGCTCTCCCTTTTTTAACCTCTTTTCTCAAATGCCGATATAGGGTACAACTGTACCGTCTGTAAGACGATTTTCTTTTGTTCGGAAGGAGGGCGACAAGGTCGCCGCATCAGCCATGCATACATTGACAGCAAACGAATTACGCCAGAAGTATATCGAGTTCTTTGTCAGCAAGGGACACAAGCAGATCAGCGGAGCTTCCCTGATTCCCGAGAACGATCCGACTGTGTTGTTCACTACCGCCGGCATGCATCCGCTTGTTCCGTATTTGATGGGGCAGCAGGATCATCCACAGGGCAACAAGCTTACCGACTACCAGAAGTGCGTCCGTACAGGTGATATCGACTCTGTGGGAGACTTTAGCCATCTGACCTTGTTCGAAATGCTGGGCAACTGGTCCCTCGGCGACTACTTCAAGAAAGAGGCGATTGCCTACAGCTATGAGTTCCTCACCACGGTGCTCGGCATCGATCCTTCCCGGCTTTCGGTGACCGTCTTCAGGGGAGACGAGAAGGAGGGGATTCCCTCCGATGAGGAAGCTGCCAGCTACTGGGAGTCCCATGGCATTCCCCGGGAGCGCATTTTCTTCCTTCCCCGCGAGGACAACTGGTGGGGACCTGCCGGGGAGACCGGTCCTTGCGGTCCCGACAGCGAGATGTTCATTGACACTGGACGCCCTGCGTGCGGTCCTGATTGCAAGCCTGGCTGCCATTGTGGCAAGTACCTTGAAATCTGGAATGATGTCTTCATGCAGTACAACAAGAGCAGTGACGGCAAGTTTGTGCCGCTTGCGCGCAAATGCATCGACACCGGCATGGGCATCGAGCGCACCATCAGCATCCTTCAGGGAAAGAAGAGCGTCTATGAGACTGAGGTCTTCCAGCCAATCCTTAAGGGAATTGAGGAGCTTTGCAGTAAGAAGTACGGAGAGAGCGAGGAGATTGATGTCTCCATGCGCATCATCGCCGACCATGTGCGCACCAGCGTCTTCATCCTCGGAGACGAGAATGGGATGGCGCCGGGCAATGTCGGGCAGGGATACATCCTGCGCCGTCTGATCCGCCGTGCCGTGCGTCACGGCCACAAGCTTGGCATCGACAAGCCGTTCCTCACATCCCTTGCTCCGATTGTGCTCCAGCTGTACGGACAGCCCTATCCCGAGCTTGTCGCCCACAAGGATTTCATCCTCACCGAGCTGAAGAATGAGGAGGAGAAGTTCGAGGACACGTTGGTCAAGGGAGAGAAGGAGTTTGAGAAAATGCTTCCGAACCTGCTCAAGGATCCTCGCAAGGTGGTGGGAGGAAGAACCGCATTCAAGCTCTACGACACCTACGGATATCCCATCGAGCTGACCAAGGAGCTTGCTCGCGAGCATGGCATGACGGTGGATGAGCAGGGGTTCAAGGCCGCCTTCGAGAAACACCAGGAAATCAGCCGTGGCGGCAGCGAGCAGCAGTTCAAGGGAGGACTTGCCGACCATAGCGAGCAGACTACCGCGCTCCATACGGCCACCCACTTGCTCCATGCCGCGCTTTGCAACGTGCTTGGCGGCTACGTGAAGCAGCTCGGTTCCAACATCACCGCAGAAAGGCTCCGCTTCGACTTCAACCATGACGAGGCCATGACGAAGGAGGAGATCCAAAAAGTGGAGGATATGGTGAACGAGCAGATTAAGAAGGACCTTCCGGTCACCTGCAAGGTGGAGAGTCTGGAGGAGGCTTCCAAGGAAGGCGCCTTCGCCCAGTTCTCCTCGAAGTACGGCGAGCAGGTGAAGGTCTACACCATCGGAGACTTCAGCAAGGAGGTCTGTGGAGGCCCCCATGTGACCCACACGGGCGATATGGGCCATTTCCGCATCGTCAAGGAACAATCCTCCTCCCATGGCGTGCGCCGTATCAAGGCAGTGCTGGAGAAGTAAGGATTACAGGGACTCTTTCTTGAGGTTCCTGGTAGCAAGCTGGCCGCAGGCACCGCTCACGCCGCGGCCTTTGCTGTATCTAATGGTGTACTTCACGCCATAAATGTCCAGATAGTGGCAGAAGGAGCGGATCTCCCTCTCGTCGGGACGCTTCCAGTCGAGCTCGGCTGCTTCGTTGTATGGAATCAGGTTCATAATCACATCCAGTCCCCTGCAATAGGTGGCAAGCTTCCTGGCGGAGGTTTCAAAGAGGTTCACACCACTGAGCATGCAATACTCGAAAGTGAACCGCTTTCCTCCCTCCATTTGGTATTCCAGAAGCGCTTCTTTCAGTTCCTTGAGGGGGAATGTCTTGTTGACCGGCATCAGGAGATCCCTCTGCTTCTCATCTGCGCTTACCAGACTGACTGCAAGGCGGATCGGCGTCTTGGTTTCTGCCAGCTTCTTTATTCCGGGAACCAAGCCGCTGGTGCTGATGGTGATGCGCCTCAGGGAGAGGTTGAAGGTATCCTTGTCGTGGAAGTAGGTGATGGCCTTCATCACGTTCTCGAAATTGGCAAGGGGTTCTCCCATGCCCATGAAGACCACATGGCTGACCGGATGCAGGAGAAAGAGGTGAATGAACTGCTCGATGATTTCCGAGAAGGAGAGATTGCGCACCAGTCCCATCGTCCCGGTCCTGCAGAAGGCGCAATGCTGCGCGCATCCCACCTGGCTGGAAAGGCAAGCCGTATATTCCTCTTTCCCGTTCACAAGCAGGACGCACTCCACCAAGGAACCATCATGAAGCCTTAGCAGGAGCTTCGTCGAGCCGTCTCCGTCCACATGGCTGTCCGCCACCGCGCTGGAGATTGTCTTTGGCATGAGAGTGCAAAGCCTCTCCCTCTCGCTCTTGGCGAGATCGCTCATCTTGGAAAAGTCAGTCACCCCCTTTGCCATCCAGCGGGCAATCTGCCTCGCCATGAAGGGGCGTGCAAGGGAGAGCGCATTCACCAGCTCTTCGGATGAGAGACCGTACAGGGAAAGTGGTAGTGCCATATCTGCCTCCGTGCCAACGATAGCCGAAAGGAAAGAGGTTGGCAATGAGAGGGGGTGTCCATGACTTACAGATCGAGGCTGCCCGGATGCAACAGGAAATCCATGATACCCATAACAACAAACCCTTTTTCATCGCGCCACAGCTTAATTCTATCCTTAACAATAACAATGGTCTTCTTGAAGGAATCAGCAATGTGTACCAGTGAATTTTGCTCCTGCTCCATTTTTTCTTGGTCGGGAATTGCAGATGCAGATTGGATGTAGTATCCGCGGTTGCCACGATTGTGTAAGCAGAGGAATTGCAGACAGCAGCTACGGTGCGTCAGAGCGCATCTTTACACGGTGGATTGTGACTACAGGAGAGAGCGATT
>CAVESN010000130.1:0-5092 GCA_963618365.1 Bacteroides uniformis | reverse complement strand
GGGCATGCGCCTCTGCGTTTCGGATCTCCCCCATGACATCGAATATCATCGATTTGGGTATATCATGTTGCGTCTTGCAGGATACCCGCACCATCTCTCCACCGACAACCGGAATCGAGCTGGTGACAATCCTCGTGGGGTTGGTCACCTCCTTGCGCGCATAGATGTCTCCGTTCTTGCACGAGTTACCGGAGAGCGCAAGCACCTGGCCGCCATCGTCAAGCTCCACGGAGATCTGGCACCCGAGAGGGCACCCGATACAAGTCAATTCTTTCGTAGCCATGTTCAATTCTCCTCCGTCTTGATGGTAATGGATGAAATCCCCTCATGCCCGGCAAAGCTCTTCTTGGTGAGAAGCACTTGCTGCATCTCCCCTGGCGCCATGACCTTCTTCTTCATCCTTGCCACGCACTTGTCTCCATAGTAGACACATACCGAGCGGCTTTTGAACACCCCCGTCACACGGAAACGGACCGTAACCATATCGGCCATGGTGGAGATGTCGATAGACTGCGGGACCGTATAGCGCACGCCATCTTCGGCTACAAGCGGAATCTCGTGCTTCGCCTCCTTGCCATGCGCCACATACCTAGCGGCGTTTTTACCGGCGAGTGTCGCCTCCTCGCTGACAAAGTCGACCAAGTCATGGACATGCAGTACATTTCCACAAGCAAAAATACCATCCTGACTGGTTTCCAGTGTATCGTCGACCACCGGTCCGTTGGTCACGGGGCTGATTTTCACTCCTAGAGACCGGGAAAGCTCGTTCTCTGGCAGCAATCCGACCGAAAGCAGAAGCGTATCGCACGCATAGTGCTCCTCAGTCCCTTTCACAGGTTTCCGATCCGGTCCGACCTGGGCGATAGTAATGCCGGTAACCCTATCTTTGCCCTCGATGTCAATCACCGTATGGCTGAGCTTCAATGGAATGCCATAGTCGTCCAGACACTGAACGATATTCCGTTTAAGACCACCCGAATAGGGCATCAGTTCGGCGACAACCTCAACCTTCGCACCCTCCAGAGTCATGCGCCTAGCCATAATCAGGCCGATGTCACCACTGCCAAGGATGACCACCTTGCTGCCGACCTTGTGCCCTTCGATGTTCATGAGCCGCTGGGCGGTTCCGGCACTGTAAATGCCCGCAGGTCGGTAGCCAGGAATATTCAATGCGCCACGGGGCCGTTCCCTGCATCCCATGGCAAGCACGATTGCTCCCGCTTCTACACTAACCATCCCCTCCTCGCGGTTGATGTAGGTCACCTTGTGGGGTGCCACATCAAGCACCATGCTGTCTGTCTTGTAGGGAATGCCGAGCTGGATTACCTGATCTATGAAACGCTGGGCGTATTCGGGTCCGGTCAACTCTTCCTTAAAAGTATGGAGACCGAATCCGTTATGAATGCATTGATTCAAGATGCCGCCAAGAGTCTGAGAGCGTTCCAAGATCAAAATGCCCCGAGAACCTTCCTTGTAGGCGGAGATGGCGGCTGCAAGACCTGCAGGGCCCCCACCGATAATCACTATATCATATCTCATTTGTCCGCCCCCTTGAGCAACTCGCTCCCCTTCTGGTTCTTGCACACGTCCTCCATTCGCATCTTCTTGTATTCACAAAGAAGTTCCATCGTCCTCGGCGTGCAGAATCCCCCCTGGCAACGACCCATACCTGCACGGCAACGACGCTTGACTCCATCCATGCTGACAGCCCCGAGGGGACGGGTGATCGCATCTATGATCTCGCCCTCGCTGATCTGCTCGCAACGGCAAACGATTGTCCCGTACTCAGGTTTCTCGGCAATAAGCTTCGTCCGCTCCGACGGATTCATATCCTTGGTCTTCACCATCCCCTTGCGCGTGGAAATCCAATGGCTTTTCTTTTGCGCCTTGGCTTTCTTCGCAATCATCTGGGCGACATAGTCTCCAATGGCGGGACTACAAGAAAGCCCCGGGCTCTCGATACCTGCCACGTCGAAAAATCCCGGCGCATCAGGCGCTTCGCCTATGACAAAGTCATCTCCCTCCTCATGGGCGCGCAATCCGCTGAAGCTGGTGATGACCTGACGCAGGGGAAGCTTGCCGTCCTTAACCGAAAAAGCCGCCTTTTCCGCTACATCCTCCAAGTCAACTGCATAGGTGCGGGTATCCTCCTTGTCCCCATCCTCGACCGAAGTCGGTCCAAGCAGAAGATTCCCATGCACGGTAGGAGTGACCAGGATTCCCTTGCCGGCCTTGGTAGGAAGCTGAAAAATGGTATGGGAGACAAATGAGCCCGCCTCTTTGTCCAAGAGCATGTAATTGCCACGTCTTGCGGTAATCGAGAGCTTTCTGGAAGAGACCATGTTGTGCAGTTTGTCCGCATAGACCCCAGCGGCATTGACTACATAACGGGTTCGAAGGCTCTCGCCGCTCTTGAGACCGACCTTCCACAAACCATCGGAATGTTCCAGTTTCTCCACCTCGCTGTAGAAACGGAACTCAACCCCGTTCTCATAGGCGTTCTCCGCCATGGCGATGGTAAGTCCGAAAGGACAGACAATCCCTCCGGTGGGGCAATAGAGCGCACGCACAATATGCTGCGAGAGGTTCGGCTCCATGGCCCGCGCCTCTTCCCCGCTCAGGATTTTCATCCCGGGAACCCCGTTGGCGATGCCACGCTCATACAGTTCATTCAATTTGGGATTGTCTTTCTCGTCAAAGCAGACAATCATCGACCCGTTCTGCTTGAAATCAAAATCCAAATCCTTGGCAAGCTGCGGCATCATTCTCGATCCCTCGATATTGAGCTTCGCCTTCAAGGTCCCGGGAATCGGGTCATAGCCAGCATGCACGATGGCGCTGTTGGCCTTGCTCGTGCCGCTGCACACATCCTCATCTTTTTCCAGCAATGCAATTTTCAAGTCGTAGCGAGAGAGGCTGCGGGCAATGGAACACCCCGTGACCCCTCCGCCGATGACCAGCACATCATACTCCATACTTGGAAGCTCCTCCTCTTTTACGTACAAAAAAAGAGAACAAGACACATGATCCCCTTCCAGGAAACTCATGCCTTGTTCTCTTTTCTCTCAGGCAAATGCAATCTGTACTTGCATCCTAGCACGCATTTCTTCCCAATGCAACTACACTCAAAAGTGGAAAAAAGGTGAAAAAGAAGGTGAGAAAAAGAACAAATAGAGGGTGGAGACTCAGGATAGGTAATGGTATACTTGGTCCACTATGCTAGGAAACGCACCTTTTTCTTCAAGGCGCTTGAAGAACCGATTACACAACGTCTTCACTTCTCCGTACAACATCATGACGTTGGTTGCGATTGTATTGTTATCCTACTTGATTCTCTTTCCGCTAGTCGAAATGATTGTCAGCTCCTTCACCCTGGCAAAAGTCGACGTCAAGGCTGTCAAGGGAAGCCATGCAGGCCAATTCACCCTCTACTACTGGAAAAGAATCTTCCACAGCATGATTGCCAGGAACATGTTCTATGTGCCTTTGGCCCACTCACTGGTTATCGCGACATTCACCAGCATCCTTTGCATCGTGCTTGGAAGCGCATTCGCTTGGCTGATTGTCCGCAGCGACCTTCCCCACAAGAAGTTTTTCAGCCTGATGCTGATTGTCCCCTACATGCTCCCCTCCTGGGCCATCGCCCTCTCCTGGAACACCATCTTCCGGAACACGAGAGTAGGCGGAACTCCGGGATTCCTTGTCTACCTGGGATGCAACATCCCCGATTGGCTCAGTTATGGCGCAGTTCCTATCATCCTTGTACTCTCCCTACACTACTATTCCTACTCGTATCTATTGGTCTCCGCCGCACTTAAGTCCATCAACAGCGAGGTGGAGGAGATGGGAGAACTTATCGGCGCCACAAAATGGCAGATTGTCCGCAAGATCACTCTTCCGCTTGTGCTTCCTGCAATTCTTTCGGCGCTTATCCTCACATTCAGCAAAGCAATCGGCACCTATAGTGTTCCCTCAATGCTCGGGCTGAAGGTCAACTATTACACGATCAGCACGATGATTCACAGCACAGTCAACAGCGCGCAAGCAGGGCTTGGATTTTCCATCAGCCTCACGCTCATCTCCATCAGCGCCATCTTCATCTTCGTCAACCAGAAAATCATCGGCCATCGCAAAAGCTACGTGACCATGAGCGGGAAAGGAACAAGGAGCAATCCCATCCCCCTGGGAAAGGCGAGAACCCCGATTCTCATCCTGCTCTATGCATTTGTCGTGCTGATGGTGATTTTCCCTGTAGTATTGATGCTCTACCAGACATTGATGCTGAAAGTGGGAGACTACTCGCTGAACAACCTGACGCTCCATTACTGGCTGGGGAAGGGCCGTGGAGACGTATACGAAGGACTTGACGGCGTCCTCATCGACCGCAAGTTTCTCAGCTATCTTCTGAACACACTCAAGCTTGTCTTCTTCACCAGCATCGTGGCAAGCGTCATCGGACAGCTCATCGGCTATATCAATGCCAGGGGGAGGAAACTCAGAAGTGGACAGTTTGTCGAGCAAGTTGCATTCATCCCCTATCTGATTCCTTCCATCGCATTCGGAGCCATGTACCTTTCCATGTTCTCCACTGGTCTGAAAATTGGGCCGTTCACCATCGTTCCTCCCCTTTACGGTTCGTTTGCATTACTCGTTCTTGTGAGTGTCGTCAAGCATTTGCCTTTTGCCAGCCGCAGCGGTACGGCATGCATGTTGCAAATCGGAACCGACCTGGAGGAAGCAGGACAACTTGCAGGCGCTTCATTTGCGAAACGTTTCTCCCGAATCGTGTTTCCTCTCGCAAAAAACGGCTTCATGAGCGGCTTCATGCTGATTTTTATCAGCATCATGAAGGAATTGGACTTGATAGTCCTTTTGATGAGCCCCAAGCAGGGTACGCTCTCCTACTTG
This sequence comes from Bacteroides uniformis, assembly GCA_963618365.1. Lineage (GTDB taxonomy): Bacteria > Spirochaetota > Spirochaetia > Sphaerochaetales > Sphaerochaetaceae > RUG023. The sequence continues at coordinate 184 of CAVESN010000130.1, read as the reverse complement.
GCCTACTGGTATTCCACTGAAGGTTGGACCCAGCCATCCAACTGTATCGCCATCGTGATGTTCGGTCTGGTCTTCCTCACGCATTGGCTCTCGAATAAGTTTTTCAAGACAGATCTGGCTGGCGGACTTGGAGGTTGAGAGATATGAGCGAAATTATTCTGAAAGATATTGATAAGTATTATGG
>CAVESN010000129.1:0-5123 GCA_963618365.1 Bacteroides uniformis | reverse complement strand
CACTCATCCTTCCTCTGCTTCATGAAGGGTTTGGGAGCGGATGTGGAGGCTGAGAAGAGTGTTGCTGGTGGAAGGATAGATGCGGTTCTGGAAACAAGGAAGCATCTGTATGTAATGGAGTTTAAGCGGGAGAAGGGTGCGAGGGTGGCCTTGGACCAGATCCTCTCCAAGCGCTATGGGGACTCATGGCAGTTCCTTGGGAAGCAGAAGAAGGTCCATCTTCTTGGAATCAATCTTGATACAAAGACGCGTAGCGTGGAAGTGGAAGAAGAGCTTCTTCCTTGAGTGGCTCAGACTTCCACGAAAGCGCCTTTGTTCGCTGAGGTGACATTACTGGCATACTTGCGCAATGCGGTTCCCATGGGCTTTGCCAGGGGTTTCCAGCCGATTTTTCTTTTCTCCAATTCTCCTTCGGGGACATGCAGCGTGAGCGTTCGGGATGGGATGTCGATGGTGATTTCATCGCCATCATTTACAAATGCAATCGGACCGCCACAGGCCGCTTCGGGGCATATATGGCCGATACAGGGGCCGTGGGTGGCGCCGGAAAACCTTCCATCGGTGACGAGCGCGCACTCCTCGTCCATTCCACGGCCCATGATGAGTGCGGTTGTGGAGAGCATCTCCCTCATTCCCGGTCCTCCCTTGGGTCCTTCATAGCGGATAACCAATACGGTTTTTCCTGTAATGGATCCACTTTGAATGGCTTCGTCAGCCTCTTCCATGGAGTTGCATACTTTCGCTTTCCCAGTGAACTTAAGCATCGAATCCTTTACGCCGGATTGCTTGACTACTGCGCCTTCCGGGGCAAGGTTTCCATAGAGGACGGCAATGCCTCCCTCTTGTTTTTGCGGATGCTCCACTGTCTTGATTACATCGTTTTCCACGACTGGGGTTGTGGATAACTCCTCTTTGAGGGATTGCCCTTTCGCATTGAGCGCTTGCAAGTCAAGATGGGATGCGATGTTCTTCAGGACGCAGGGAATACCTCCTGCGCTATCGAGGGATGCGATGGGGTATTTGCCTGATGGCTGGAGATTGCAGATGAAAGGAATCTCCCTGCTTGCTTTGTCGAAATCATCCAGGGAGAGAGGAACGTGCGCCTCGTGTGCGATAGCCATCAAATGGAGAACCAAATTGGTGGAGGAGCCAGTGGCCATGGCAGATTTGACCCCATTGAGCAAAGCGCCACGAGTAAGGATATCGCGAGGCTTGATGTTCTTTTTGAGTAGCTCCATCACTTCTCTTCCGGTTTGTTTTGCGATCCGCATCCGCTTGGTGGAGACTGCCGGTGCGGTTCCTCCCCCTGGCAACTGCATGCCAAGCACTTCGCTGAGCATGCTCATGGAATTGGCTGTTCCCAGGTGGGCGCAGCTCCCGCATGTGGGTAGGGTGATTTTCTCAGTCTCTTTCATCTCTTCGACAGAACAGATCCCCGCCTCGACTCTTCCTGGATATTCGCGTAACTCACTGGAGCAGAACAGGGGGTTTCCATGCACATTCCCTGGCAACATCGGACCGGAGGTGACAATCAGGGAAGGTATGTTGAGCCGTGCCATAGCCATCAGCATGCCCGGGATTATCTTGTCGCAACCTGCAATCAGCACCATTGCGTCGAAACAATGGGCGTTCACCACCATCTCGATCGAGTCTGCAATCAAGTCTCTGCTGGGTAGCGGGTAGCGCATGCCTTGATGGCCCTGGCAAAGTCCGTCGCAGATGGCGATGGTTCCTGTTTCCCGGGGGATGCCGCCACTCTCAAGGATGCCATATTTCACTTGCTCTGCAATTTGTCCCATGGACAAATGGCCGGGGACTATCTCGCTGAATGAATTGATTACCGCAACAAGAGGCTTTTTCAGGTCTTGCTCGTCCATGCCGGTTGCGTAGAGCAGCGCCCTTTGTCCGGCTTTCCCGATTCCATTGACCAGCTCGCTGGAGATAAGAGATTCCTCTTTGAAAATGAAAGGATCCTTTTCCTCTTTTGCCATCATAGTCCCTCCTTCCCTCTTGTGAGATTGTATATGCTCCTCCCACGGGAGGCAAATGTTAACAAGCGTGCTTTGTCATCTTTCCCCGCAGTTTCGTTTTTTGTTGCTTTGGGCCATGGGGAGCGGATACTCTTGAAATGTCGGGGCCATATGAGAGAAGCGCACGCACGCCATCTGAAAACAGAACTTATCCGAAGCATCGCACTTGGACTGCTGGTTCCTGTCTTCTTGGTGTTCCTCGTCATAGGTGGGCTTCAACTTCGTTACATGGGACAGGCGATCCAGGACAACCTCAACATGCTTTTCTCCCAAGTCTCCTCGAATGTTGACGTGGCCTTGAACGGTATGAACTATGTGATGGCGTCGGCTACGCTGGATGATGAGATGAACCGCGCGTTGTATGAGGTCGCCCGGTCCGAGGCAAGTGCGTATGGGAAGTTCGTCGCAAGGGGGTTCTTGCAGTCCTGGATAAAGCGAGTAAATGCCTCTTCACTCTCGCTGTTTGATCCTGGCGCCTTCCTGCTGCATGAAGGGCGATTGTATGACGGATCCGAGGTCACGGATGTCCCTTTCGAGAACAAGGAGCAATGGGAGAAGCTGCTGCTTCTTCGCGAGCCCGTGTTCTTTCCTGTGGACGAGACGGGGGCAAGGAAACTGTTTTCATCGACTGACACGGACTATCTTTTGCAATGCCAGGGCATCCGACGATTCTCCTCCAAATTGAGCGCATTGGTCTTTTTCCGAATTCGGCTCTCCTCCTTCTGGACGGGATTGAAGGATGCCGCGTATAAGAGTGGCGCTTTGGCCATCACCGACCAAGAAGGAAATCTTCTTGCCTGTACCGATGGTTTCGACCTCGAGAAGCTGGGGATGGAGGATGGAGTGCATCAAGATCTTTACCACCAAAGTGGGCCCTTGGAGCATGCCAACCTCTGGTTGCATTACCAGGGGCAGGTCCGCTTGCTTTTCCGGTTGTCCTTCTTCTCTTTTAACCTTCTGTTTGTGGTGTTTTGCGTCATGCTGGGAATAGCGATGGTGTTGTGCACGCAAATCTCCCATCGTTTTTCTTCTCCCATCATCCGGCTCAAGAAGCAGATGGACATCATTGAGAAAAACGAGAAGCTGCTCCCCGCGTCCGAAGCAGAGGAGATTCTGGAAATCCAGGAGTTGGAGGGTAGCTATATCCGAGCGCAAAACCGCATCCAGTCCCTGCTTTTGTCCATTGAGAAGCAGGTGGAGGAGAGGGAAGCTGCCTACTATTCGGCATTGCAAGCCCAAATCCGCCCCCACTTCCTCTTTAATACGCTCAACGCCATACAATGGAAGGCAAAGCTGAACCGGGACGAGGAGGTAGCTGACGTGCTCTCTTCCTTGAGCTTGTTCCTTCGCCATCTCTACCAGAACGAAGAGGAGTTCCATTCCCTCAAGGAAGAGATGCAATTTCTGGACGAGTATGTGAAGGTGGTCAATGTGCGGTTTTCCAATGGCATCCTTTTCTACCATCTCCTTCCCGGGGACCTTGAGGAATGCCTTATTCCCAAGTTCTGCTTGCAGCCGCTTGTGGAGAATTCGTTCTTCCATGGGTTTGTAAGCCAGAAGAGTGGCATGATTGTGCTTCGGGTTTCAAGGGAGGGAGATGCAATACAAATCTCCATTGCCGACAATGGCGCGGGTGCTAGCGGGAACGACCCCTTGGCGGAGACGGAAGTCGAGAAGCACCGCGCAACCGGCATCGGCCTTTCCAATATCCTGGGACGGCTTCGGCACCTGTACGGAAATGCGTGCAGCATCACCATCGACACCAAGGTGAGCAAGGGGTTCCATGTTATCGTAACCATTCCCATGCATAGGGAGGTGATCCATTATGACAAGAACACTGATAGTTGAAGACGAGCTTCTTGCACGCACCGGATTGAGGATGCTGATAGATTGGGAGTCGTACGGTTTTGAGCTTTTGCCAGATGCCGTGGACGGGGAAGAGGCCTATCGGCGCATTTTGAAAGAGCGGCCGGACCTGGTTCTGCTTGACCTCAACATCCCGAAGATTACAGGGCAGAGGCTTTTGGAGCTGCTTGAAGAGAAGCAGGTCAAACCCAAGGTGATAGTCTGTTCCTGCGACACCTTGTTTGAGTCAGCCGTGTCGGTCATGCGTAGTGGAGCATCCTACTATTTGATGAAGTACGGGCTTACCAAGGAGGAGCTTCTCATGGCGCTTGAGAAAGTGGTGGGAATCCACAAAGAAGGCGACGACTCATCTCTGGTAAGAGAGCAAAAGCAAGAATCAAAAGGAATAGCTCCCTTTAGGAGACTGCAGGCCGGGGTGCATGACGGAGCGGTCATCTTCATCATGGCCTCCTTCGAGGCGGTTTCCAATCCGGTGGATCTCCATATCATCGCTGATGCCTCATGTCAGTTCTTTACCCGGATGGCGCTTCCTTTTTCTCTTTTCAGCTATGAGGATGGATTCCTTGTGCTGGTGGACCGTCCTCATCTGCAGCAGGAGATGTTCCGTCAACTGCAAATGGAGCTCGAGTTGTTTCTCGAGTCGGGTTGCCCGATTGCCTATGCCGAGGGAACGGGGCTTGATGAGGAGTGGATCCGCAGGTTTGTCCGTGTGGCGCAAGCCTACCGTTTCCATGATGACGGTTCTGCCATCCATAGGCTGGGGAAGGATCTTCCTTCGCGTGGCAGACCCCTCGCTTCCGATTTCTCGCAGGCATTTCAGGTTATCAAGCTGGGACTTTCCGACATGGATGAAAAGCGTGTGCTTGACGGCATCGATGCCATTTTGGATACGCTTCAGGGCCATCGGTGTGATTCGGTTTCTTCCCTCCGCCAGATTTTTGCCGAGGTGCTTGCCTGCTTCTCCCGTCAGGCGGGAGAGCTTGGCAGCAACATCGATGAAATCTTGCTTGATGGCCACAACAACCATCTCCAGACACTGGTCAGGCTTCCCTCGTTCTCTCGGGTGCATGATTGGTTCCACCGGTTCGTTTCGGCCTACATGGGGCGTTTCTTCGTCCTGCAGAGAAGCTCGAGGTCTCCACTTGTGAAAGCTGCCTTGGAGTATATCCATGCGCACGAAAATGAGCCGGTCTCCCTCTCGAAGGTGGCAAAGGTGCTGCATACTTC
>CAVESN010000128.1:0-5189 GCA_963618365.1 Bacteroides uniformis | reverse complement strand
TCCTTAGGAGAATGACTCCTTTCGCAAGGGGGATGGAGAAATCCCCAATCTTCTTTGCCTGAAGGGAAAGATAGTAGGGTGCACCTTTGGGCTCTTGTCCATTGACAAGGGCATACACCTCTTGTGCGGGTTTCTGCACAAGCACCCCATCTTCAAGGGAAAGCTCCCGGGGAAGGGAGAGCGTGCCATTGGCGCCAAGCAAAGTCTTTCTGTAGATACCCAGGGAGTCCGGGTTCCAACCGAAGAGAATCCGTTTCCCGTTTCTTTCAAAAGTCTGCGTAGCGTAGAAATCCAATCCCTCGTCCAGATACCCTTCATGCTCACTGGTAAACGTTTTTCCGTCGAAGGAACCAACCAAATACTTCACATCCCTTTTTGGCGAGCGGTCCTGGTTGATAAAACCTACCACCAGCACCCAAGACCCATCCAAGGGGAAAAAGTCGGGGCATTCGGCAATCGCATATTTCTCGTCATGCTCCTCGTAGAGCTTGGAGACAAACTCCCAATGCTCGGTATCCTTGGAAGAAAAAAGCAGCACACAGGGTTTCCCATTCACCCTGCTTCCCACCACCATCAAATAACCCTGCCCCCAGGAAAACACTTTCGGATCCCGAAAATCCCCCGAACATCCCTCTATCGGGCAGGCAAGCACCTCATGCTCTCCCAAAAAGGAAATGCCGTCGCTGCTGGAAGCTTTCACCTGATTCTCCTTTCTCCAGGATCGGTCGCTGCCTCCAATATTCCGGGTGAAGAAGAGATCCATGTGGTCGGAGAAAGCCATTGCGCTTCCACTGAAAGCACCACCACGAAGCTCCTTTCTGTCCTGCAGTTCCAGCTGGGGAAAAAAGACCACAGGCTCATGGGTCCAATGAAGGAGGTCATCACTTACCGCATGCCCCCAATGCATGTTTCCCCACTCCTGCCCATATGGGTTGTATTGGTAGAAAAGGTGCGTTTTCCCTTGATAGACACAAAGCCCGTTCGGGTCGTTCATCCACCCCTGAAGAGGAGAAAAATGACATCTGTTTCTCCCTGGGAGGGCATTGCCGTCTCCATACAACGGGAAAACTCCCTTTTCGAGCATATCCTTTCCCTGGTCGAGATAGACGAGATCAAACGATCCTCCTTCGATGGAGATTTCATGTTCCTCGTCACTCTGCTCAAGCGGGAAGTGATAAAAGAATGTTCCCTGATGAAACGACACATGTTTTCCACCAAGGGAGAGAATTGTCTCTTTGGCACCATCAGCCTTACTGCCGAATACCGCCAAACCTAAATATCCTTGTGCATGAAAAGTTATTTTGTTCATAAAAAAGCATAGAAAAGGGCGGGACTAAGCCCGCCCGGACATGTTATTTGTGCGAGCTTACAAAGCGGGCGTATTCGGCGTCCACATACTTGGCAAGCGCATCAAGGCTCTCCTTCGGGTCGCTGCCGGAGCACAAATCCAGGAATGTTTCCGAGAATTTCGGAGACAATACCGTGTAGACAGGTGTGCGGGGACGAGGCACTGCAGTTGCGAAAAGCTCATCGGCGAACACTTTGAACGGCATGGTGGTCCACATCTCGTTGTTCTCATAGTTGGACCTGCGTGAGGGAGGATATCCCCCCATGGTGCTGTAGGCAAGAGTGGAATCCGCGTTGGTCATGAAGGAGAGAGCCACGGCCGCCGCCTCCTTGTCCTTTACATTCTTCGACATGCCCAGCGCCCAGCTTCCGCAAGGAGATGCGGCGGATCCGTCGTTGCTTATCGGGTAGTAGGTGATTCCAAGCGGGAAATCGGGATAGCTTGTCACAATACCCTGGAATTGCCCGCTGTTGCCAATCCACATGGCGCTCTTACCATCCTGAAACTCGGTCGGAGAGGGATCAAGGTTGGCCAGCCCCTCGGTGAAGAACTTCTGCAGGTAGGTGGCGGCCTCGATGCCACCGGCATTGTTGAGATATCCGTCAACCTTGCTGCCATCATCGCTGGTGAAGGAGGAGTTGTTCATGTCCCAGAACGGAGAAAGCCCATAAGGAATGCCCTCTCCTTTGTTCATTATCAGCTTGATGGCGACACATTCGGGAGTGGATATCTTCTTCGCCATCGCATAGAGCTCGTCCCAGGTGTAGGCATCTTCAATGCTGGTGGGGATGCGGAATCCGTACTTTGCGAAAATATCCTTGTTGTAGAACAGGGCACAAGAGGATTCGTTCAGTCCTATCGCATACAGGTGGTTGTCATATGTTCCCTGGATGACGATGGAGGGCATCAGATCCGCCTTGTCCTCGGCCGAGACATACTCGTCAATCGGGATGATGATGCCATTTGCCGCATAGTTCGCAACGTTCGGTCCGTCAAGGGAGATCAAGTCGGGAAGGTTGTTGGTGAATGCGGCAGAGTTCACCTTATCCTCATAGGCGTATGATGTGCCACGGGGAATATAGGTGATTGTCAGGTGATATTGCCCCTCATATTGCTTGTTGAAGGCAGCAACCCGTTGGTCAAACGCAGGAATCATGGTCTTGTTTTCCTGATACCACATGGTGATTTCCTTGACTCCGCTCTTTCCTGGAGAAGTCGAAGTTTCCTTGTTTCCTGCCGCGAACAAGCTCGCAACAAAAGCAATGGTGGCTAAAAACAGACAGCTTACTTTTTTCATTTATTCCTCCTATTTCTTTACACAGCATGAAGTACTTCTTTTGTACCAACATGCTAAGTCAGAAAAAGAAGGACCACAATTGCAACTTCTTTACCCATTCGCGGACAAAAAGAACAAAAAAGCAAACATGCATGTTCAAGTTGCGTTGGACTCCCGGTACTCGAGAGGCGTATAGCCTTCATGCTTTCGAAAGGTGGTGATGAAATATCCCACATCGTTGTATCCGACCATGCGCGCAACCGTACAAACCGGCTCCCTGGATGAGGAAAGAAGCTCCTTTGCCCTCTCCATCCGCTTGCCGGTGAGCATCTTCATGAAGCTTTGTCCGCATGTCTTGGTGACAAGCCGAGACAAATAGGCGGTGTTGTAGCAGAGTTTCTCAGAAAGGGTTGTAAGGGAGATCTCTTGCGCATAGTGGGCATTGATATAATTGCGTACCACTACCTCAATCTCCTGGCCAGACTCCAAATCCCTGACTTGCAGCCTTTGCAAAAGCTGGCGAAGGTATTCCTCAAGTTTTTGCAGGTAGGTGCCGGGATCCTTCACCTCCTCCGGGTCCAAAACCTCCTTAAGAGGAAAAGAGAGAGACCAGGCTGTCTCTACCCACAACGCATGATAGAGGGTTATCGCATCCTTTTCTTCCTCCATGCGCGTGTGCATCGCAGCCAAGGCTTTTTCAAGTGCTTGTTCATCACGTGACTGCAAGGCAGAAAACAATTCCACCCTCATGGGGAGAAAGATTTGGAGAGGCAAGGATCCCTGGTCGTTATCACCATGACAGACAATCATACTCTTCCCCGCCTGTTGTCCCTGATAAAGGCACTTCAATGATTGCTTGCGAAGCATTGGCAGAGAAAAAAGACCGGAGGAACAGGAACTGATTCCCACGGAAAAGGAGATATGGTATTCATTCCATGCATCCGCCTGCAGGCACTCCAGCCATTGTTTCACCTCACACTGGCACTCATCGCGGTTTTTGTTTTCTGGAAACAGGAAGAGCATGCAATAACGATGGTACTCATACAAGTTGACTCCGCCATGCTCGGCACAGAATTGAGAAAGAAGGGAACGGAGCACCGTGGCCTTGAGCCCGTCCAGCTCGTCGCAGGCAAGGGAGACCACTATGCAAGATTGCTCTTCCATTTCCGTCAGGGAGACCAGTTTTTCATTCCCCTCCACTTTTCCCCTCAACCCGTCCAGAAGCACCTGCTCCTTCACATAAGGAAGTGTCCTTTGCATCGTCTGGGAAAGCTCCTCAACCTTTCTTTTAGAATTAAGCCAACCAATAGCCTTTGAGACACCATCTCCCAGGGAGTCTATTCCTATTGGCTTGACCAAAAGATCAACCACGCCGATTTGCAAAGCCTCCCTTGCATAAGAGAACTCAGTGAAACCTGTGATAATCAAGATGGCTATAAAGGGGTCGAATTCGGTGATTGCATGAGACAGAGCAAGTCCATCCATGACAGGCATGCGGATATCGGTGATCACCACATCGGGATGGAGCGTTTGCACCAGATTCCAAGCCTCCTCTCCATCCTGTGCGCTTCCCACTACCTGACACCCATATGCCTCCCAGTCAAATGTCTGCATTCCTTGCAATACAATTTGTTCATCATCGGCCAGCAGTACCCGATACATGGCTCTTCTCCTTTTTTATGCGCATGGTGAGTATGGTTCCCTCTCCCTTTCGGGAGGAAACAGTAATTCCATAGGTCGGACCATAATGGAGGGAGAGTCGCCTGTTGACGTTCACCAAAGCTTGGAAACTTTTCCCCGGTTGCTCAACCAAAATCTCACCCACGCTCTTCTCATCCATCCCTACCCCATCATCCCTAATTTCAAAAACAAGGTCTTTCTCCTCTTCACGGCAGAGAATGGAAACATTTCCTTTCCCTTTTTTCGGTTCCAATCCATGGACAAATGCATTCTCCACTATAGGCTGAAGCACAAGCTTGGGAATGAGATACTCCTCTACTTCACGTGGCACATTCACCTTCAACCCCACCTTTTCCTGATAGTGCATTTGCTGGATAAAAAGGTAGTCATCCAAATTATGCATCTCCTCCTTGATGGTGAGGAACTCAACTTTGCGGTCGATGCTCATATGGAGCAAATTGGCAAGGGAAAGAACCATCTTTGCCAAATCGGATTGATGGGCCAATTGCGCTTTCCAATACATGACATTCAGGGTGTTATAGAGAAAGTGGGGGTTGATTTGCGCCTGCAGCATCTTGAGCTCTGCCTTGTCGAGCAAAATCTGAGCCTTGTACTCGCTGTCAATAAGGGAATTTATGCGTGCAACCATTTGGTTGAAATGTGTGCACAATGTCCTAAACTCGGGATTCTCGTCCACAGCCACCTGTACCGTAGAGTCTCCTCCCGAGTATCTCTGCATCGCATTAGCAAGACGTCCCGCCCTTCTCTGGGTATATCTGGCATACTTGAGGGAGATGACACATATGAAGATGGTAACCACCACCACAAGAAGGAGTTCAAGCGCCATGATGCGGAAGATCCCCGCATAGACGCTTTTGCAGGGAA
>CAVESN010000127.1:3017-5233 GCA_963618365.1 Bacteroides uniformis | reverse complement strand
TTGTTTGCTGGCAGTCAGCCTCCTCTCCTTCACGAAAGTCACCACTTTCGTCTACGCATTCTTCTAGGAGGAACCCATGAGTAAAAAATACGTCTTGATTATCATATCGGTTACACTTTTTGCCATTGCATCCTCTGCGCTCTTTGTCTTCTGGATGGACCCCTGCTTCCTCTACCGGGCGCCAAGGGAAGGCACATACTATGTATTGAGAGAGCAACGCTACCAGAACAACGGGATACTCAGACATTTCACCTATGACGCAGTAATCACAGGAACCAGCATGACCGAGAATTTCCTTCCCAGCGAGTTTGACTCACTCTTCGGCACGCACTCGGTCAAGGTGCCCAACTCTGGAGGAAGCTGGAGGGAGATGCACGACAGGCTGTGCACAGCTTTTGCAAGCAAGAACCAGGTCAAGATAGTCCTCTGGGGATTGGACTACAAGCGCATCCTGCTTGAGCTTCAGGAGGGATATACGGATTTCCCCGAATACCTGTACGACAACAATCCCTTCAACGACATCCTGTACCTATGCAACAAGGATATGCTTTTCTGCTCGCTGGACATGCTCATTGGAAGATTGAAAGGAGAGTCTCCCACATCTTTTGACACCTACAGTTATTGGGGAGATCGTGCGGACTTCCGCTACGGGAAGCAAAGCCTTGACGAAATCTATCACAGGAAAGAACAGGAAGCGCCCAAGGCTTTCTCCAAGGAAGATTTAGAGACTGTCACTGACAATGTCGAGCACAATATCCTCTCCCTAGTCAAAGCCAATCCCGATACCACCTTCTACCTCTTCTTCTCTCCCTATAGCATCTATGCGTTTGACGAGTATCAGCGATCAGGAAACCTTGCACGGCAACTGGAGGCGGAGAAGGTCGCCATCGAGCTTCTCATCCCCTACGAGAATGTCAGGCTCTTCTCATTCTTTGACGATTTCGAGCTGGTGACCAACCTGGACAACTACAAGGACACCACCCACTACGGTCCCTGGGTCAACTCGATGATGCTGGGATGGATGAAGCAAAAAGCGCATCAGCTCACCAAGGAGAACTACCGCTCCTATCTTGCAAGGACGAGGGCGTTCTATGAGTCGTTCGAGTATGATGCGCTTTTCCGTTAGATGGCCAAGCCGCAGATGGTGTCCACGTCATCATCATCAATCCCCTCGACATGGACGGCGTGCATCAGCATCTCCGCCTGGTCGAAGCAGAGGTCGATGCCCTGTGCATGCAAGCTGCGTACAAGCTGCTGGGGATTTCTCATATGGCCGATATAGGCAACCTTGCTGCGGTTGCCACGATGGAACAAATTCAAGAAATTACGAAACATATGCACCTCCTACGAATTCAAAATGGTTCTTCCATTCGGTGGAGGTTCGTGGATGTTGCCACGGTCAAACCAGATGGGCCTTTTCTTATCCAAGGCAAAGGAAGCATGGAAAGAGCGAACACACTCTCCACTTTCCCTGCTGTATTGCCTCATTTTCATCATATGCTCCACTGGTTTGTTCATATAATAACATGGTGCCATAAAAAAGTAAAGCATTATATCACTAAACCAATACAACATTTATATTGGTAGGATAAAAAGAGTAGTACCATGGTACGATAGGCAGCACCTTTTGCATCCTCCAATCTGTGTACATGATCTACACATGCCATCTCACCTGGAGACAAAAGAAACGGCTTCATCATCTCGCGAACGCGACCTTGATCGTCTACAACCACTTGCTGCTCTTCGGATTCAGATGGTGGAAGAAGCAACACGAGCTCCCCTCACAGGAGGTGCTGGAGAAAGAGCTCAAGCTCATCTTCATGCGCCACCAATCCTGGCTGACGGACATCCCCATCGGCATGTTCCAGAACGAGATGGCTAAGAGTTACGAGGAGTTGGCTTCCTATGTGAAAACGCACCCCACAACCAAAAATCCACCTAGGATCAAGCAAGGAAAAGAACGGACCTTGGACATCCAACCCATCTGCCGCTACTACGGGAACGTGATGGTGGTAGAGACGCTTGGAGCATTCTATCTGCATCGGAATTTGAAGGAACCGGTACGCAGTGTCTCCCTCTATTGGAACCTCGGACCCACAATCACGCTCACCATCGAGGAAGCACCATGAAACACCTATTTCCGGTCATGCTTCTCCTTTTCTGCCATCCGCTCTTTTCCCATGGCTTCAGTTCCACCATGGGAGTAGTTTGCCATG
>CAVESN010000127.1:0-3007 GCA_963618365.1 Bacteroides uniformis | reverse complement strand
CCATGGCTCATATCATCAACCGGTCATGACGCACAGAATCGAGCTCTCCTATGGAAAAGACATACTCGCCTCCTACGCCATTGTCTCCCGCATGGCGTTTCAGGGAAACGTCAAAAGGCAACGCTCACTCAGAGAACATAATGGCATGGGAGGGGCTCTCTCTTTGGGATGGAGGGCAAAGAGGGTAACTCTTCTTGTGGAAATCGGGGCGATGAGGCTCTGGATGAGGGGGGATGGCGTGAGCTTGCTCTACAGCCTCACACTCAAGGCGCAATTGCACCTTCTAGGCAATCTCTCTCTAATCGTTCCCCTCTCCTGGGAGATACAAAGCGGCATCCAAACCTGCCATGTCGCATTCGGATGCAAGGTGGAAATCCCATGATCCTTCTTTTCTTTTGCCTTCTTCTCGCCTCATGTGCGAATGATGTCGCACTTCCGCAAAAAGTGAATGTGCTCTCAGTCGGAATCTCCTATGAAGGAACCGACACCCAGAGCCTTAAAGGAACGGAAAATGATGCGAGGGAACTCTTTCTGGCATTTGGGGAACGCTATGAGCAAAAAGAAGGAGCGCTTCTCCTTGAAAACACAAAAGGGGAATTCCTCCTTGCATTGGAGCAACTTCCCTCCTCTTCCCTCACCCTCATCATCTTCAGCGGCCACGGTATGGAAGATGGAAGCTGGGTGTTCCTTGACCCCGAAGCAAAGCAATTCGATGCAAATGGAAAAGTCAAACAGGAGAACCTGCTCTCCCCTTCGGAGCTCTGGGAGGCCGTAAGGAAGAGACCTGAACCGGTATTGGTGATCAGCGACAGCTGCTACAGCGGGAACCTGCTTCCCCCGGGGGGAACAGTCTCATCCCCCAACGGGAATGATGGGGAGGTTTCCCTGTGCGCATCCTCTTCCACCAGATTCGCACTTGCATGCACCACGAAAAACAACACCGGCAAAGAGAACAGGGATTCACATAGACACGGATTCTTCACAAAAGCGCTATTGGATGCGCTTGGATGGGACCATGAGAGACTCTGTCAGGCAAAAGAGGTGGAGGCTATGCCACTTGATGCGCTATACGAGGAGATTCTTTCCCGTCAGGAGCTTCCCCTCGCAGGGAACAAACGGCAAAGCCAGCACCCAGTCGTCTCATCAGGACCATGGGAGCTCTGGATCTAGGAAGAAATGACCCAATTGTCATCCTTAGCTCAAGATCCTACAGATGAAAAACTTTTACACTACTATTGCATTAATATTACAACAGCATTAAAATCAAGTCACAGGCTACCCTAAGAAGGAGTTCACATTACAATGTTAAAGAAGTTTTCTGTAAAAAATTTTAAAAACTTCAAAGAACAACTGAACCTCGATTTTTCTCACACCAAAGAATATGCATTCAACCGGCAACTCATAAAAAACGGACTTGCAAACAAGCTACTCATATACGGAAAAAACAATACAGGTAAAAGCAATCTGGGAGCGGCTTTGATGGATATCACCAGCCATCTTACCGACAACCTGGGGAGCAATCAGCTTTACGGTTACTACATAAACGGTGACTCAACCGAGACATGCGCAACTTTCAGTTATCTGTTTGTGTTCAACGGGAAAGAATTATCTTATTCCTATAAGAAAGATGTGCAACGAAGGCTCATTGAAGAAGAACTCTACGAAGAAGATTCACTGCTTTTAAAATATAATTATTTGAACAACAGGTATGAAAACAACATCCAAAACACTTCGACAATAGATCTCACAAAAAACAATACAGGCATGTCCGCCCTCAAATACATTTACAAAAACACCATGTACTGGGAGGACAAAAGTAGCATCAAGCTCCTCATGGAATTCGTGAATAACATGCTTTGGTTCAGGAGTCTCCGGTCAAACGAATTCATGGGGGTAATGCCGAACGGAGACGATTTAAATGACTTTATCATCAACAACAGAAAGGTTAAAGATTTCGAATCATTCCTAAGGCATTGTGGCCAAGATTACAATCTTGGCGAGATAAATGAGGCAGGTAAAGTAGTAATCGGAGTCAAATATAAGAATTTCTCTGCTCGTTTTGACTACGTCGCATCTACAGGAACGCTTGCACTTTGGCTGTTTTACTACTGGATGAACAGAACGACAAACATCTCTTTTATCTATCTTGATGAATTTGATGCTTTCTACCACTGGAAATTGTCCGAGTACATCATGAAATACCTAAACGAAAATGCAACATACCAGACAATCCTTACTTCTCATAATATCAGACTGATTTCAAATGAGCTCATGCGTCCAGACTGCTATTTGATTCTCCATAATGGGAAAATATCAAGCCTGGCCGACAGCCTCGACAAAAATATCAGACAAGGGAGTAACATTGAAAAAATGCTGATTGAATCTGATTTATAAAAAAAGCCGGACTGTTGTTGGCGCAACAG
Source organism: Bacteroides uniformis (assembly GCA_963618365.1). GTDB lineage: Bacteria > Spirochaetota > Spirochaetia > Sphaerochaetales > Sphaerochaetaceae > RUG023. Next base: position 584 of record CAVESN010000127.1, on the reverse strand, counting down.
AGCCGGCTTGTACATACCTCCGAGTTGTCGTGTATGCACCGAGTACAAAAAGTATACCGGCATCTTTGGAGGAAATCAACCTCGTATGAGGTTGACATTCTTACTACTCCGGAGGCTTTTTATGGAAAAGACCGGTATAGCAAAGTTCGATTTTTTTCGAACGTGGTATCAAGAAGGTGCAGTTTTGGTAGGCAGATATCAAATGCCACGAATTGCTGCCACCCAGGCAATTCCAAGCAAAGTGATTAGCGTCACTGAGCTTGGAACTGTTCACAACAGGAAGGAATTTTGGATTGACCATTTTGTTGATGACTATCGTTTCAACAATGCATGGAACAATCTGGATAACAGAATTCCACTCTACAAAGAATTTGGAGGTGTAATCGGATTTGACTGGTCATTAGATAAGTGCTTTCAGGGAGGACTCAACATATGGAACTGCACGAGATCCAGAAATGCGGATTTCTATATGCAAAAGCATGGTATTGATGTAATCCCTGTTGTCTCTTGGGTTGATGAGGAGTCATTCGAGTGGTGTCTGGATGGACTACCGAAAGAAAGCAGTGTTGCTGTCTCTACAAATG
>CAVESN010000126.1:3715-5233 GCA_963618365.1 Bacteroides uniformis | reverse complement strand
CTTCATGGGAGAAGGAACCACCTTGCCCGCAAAACTGGTCAAAACCTACATCCAAAATCAAAAGGAAGAGGAACCCTGCTTTACGGAGGAAGATTTACTCTTCTTCCGTCCCGAGAAAGTCACCATCCAGGAAGATGCCCGCCTCCCCTTGCCGGAGTACCTGCCCCATGTGCAATTCAGGGATGCGAAACTGGTGTCCACCATCTTCCAGGGATCCTACTATGAGGCGCTCTACCAATGGGAAGGCCATACCATCCGTGCAATTGCCAATACGCGCCCCGCAAAAGAAAAAGCAACCCTAGGGGTACGGCTAGCCGATATCCTTATCTACGAGGGAACGGAAGCAGGAGAAGCGTGACAACCCCTTTTCTTGGCCATACTGAAATCGCATTTTAATTTAGCCAAACGAAAGGAACACTATGCCTACATCAAACGGGCCACGGAAGATACGACAGCGGAAATGTCCACCATGTTTCCCGTCCTAGTGGTCACCGGTCCAGGACAGGGCGGCAAGACAACCCTGCTCCAAGAATTGGCAGAAACGGAGAAGGCAAAGGAGACTTTTTGCTTACCGGGTCTCAAGCGTTTCATCTCATGCACCATGTCAGCGAAAGTTTGGCGGGCAGAGCGGAAATCGTACATCCACCAGGTTTGTCCGATGCGGAAATCCATCAGAAACCGAGCCAGCCGTCTAAGAGTGATGCAAGCTGGTTGATGGGCCAGCTCACAAAGCGAAGCAAGAAAGAGCACAATGAAATCTTCCAAAGAATTTCCAGAGGATCAATGCCCGAGCTGTAAGCCGATACAAAGATAGACCGGGAAGCCCATTACCGTTCCTATGTGGACACCTACCTGAATGCAGGAAAAGAACCTCCCCTCTTCCATTACCGCGGCAAAAAGGAGATTGACCTGCTTCTCCATCAGGATGGAATCCTCTCTCCGATAGAAATCAAGAAAGCGGCATCCCCAGGAAAGTCAGCCATCAAGCACTTCCCCGTACTGGAAGCCGTCGCCAAAGGAGAAATGGTTGGAAACGGGGAAGGATGTGTCATCTGCATGGCAAACGACCTTCCCCCCCATAGATGGGAAGAACTGGTATGTGCCGGCATGGCTTGTGTGATTCAAAGAAGAAGGCCTAATCAGCGCATTTTGTTTCTTTAGGTGAGGTTCGCCAGCGAACGCATCACCAAATCGATATCTTGGTTCTCCAGCTCCTGTATGATATGCAAGTATGTCTTCTGCGTGGTTGTCATGCTTGCATGCCCCAATCTTTTCGCGACACTGGCTATTGACACCCCGGCGAACAAGAGAAGAGAAGCGTGGGTATGCCTTAGCCCGTGCACGGAAATCACCGGTATTTGTTTCTCCTTGCAATACCTTGCAAGCAGATCATTGACAGTCGAATTGTAGACTTTGTCCCCCTTTTTCACAAAGATTGGCTCTTCCTGAGGAAGTCCTTTCACCAACGAAGCGAATTGCATCACCAATTGCCAATCAATCTGGATCTTTCTCACAGAA
>CAVESN010000126.1:3185-3705 GCA_963618365.1 Bacteroides uniformis | reverse complement strand
GATGATGACCTTCCTGGTGGGGTCCCTGCTTATCAACCCATCATCAACAGCATCAAGAATCGCTCCTTTCAGCTGATGGTGAAAATCCATCACCGTCTGCCGTTCGTGATCCTTCGCATAATCGTTGATGATTTGCTGATAGACAACCCTCGTCACGTCACACAGTCTCAAATCCGGCACCAACTTGGCAAGCCATGCTTGCGTCATGCGGTACTTGTGCAATGTCACATCACGGATTGCACCCTCCTTGTACACCGCTACCCACTGGTCATAATAAACTCTCAGCAATTCCGTATTTTTTCTAATCTCCAGCATAGAATTCCTCCACTACGCTGACGCAGGCCTCATTTTGCTATCATCTCAACTCTGCTTGCCCCTCCCCTGGCAGCTTCGGCAACTCCATCATCCCCCCGGAAAAGATGAATTCACGAAGGTATTTGTCCAGCATTTCGCGCACCTTGAACGGAGGAATGGCAACACCCTTGATAGTTTCAAAATACCTTCTTGCCTTAAGTATGTC
>CAVESN010000126.1:0-3175 GCA_963618365.1 Bacteroides uniformis | reverse complement strand
TGCAATAAGAGATTGGCCCACTTCTGGTCCTCCTGTGACAGGAAAGCAAACTCCCTATGCAAGTCCGCAACCATCTCCTCACAAGATTCCCCGCTGCAAAGCTTCTTTCTCCATCGCTCAAAATGGGAATTCATGAAATCATTGTCTATGACACCTGTTTTCTGCTCCGTCAAATAGGGATCGAGAGAGAACGTCACCTCATCATCCTCCCCGTCACCTCCCATTCGGGGATTCCTCAGCTCCTTATACCGTTGCGCCAAAATAGTGTATTGTTCCTCGGAACATATCGCTTGCACGCTGCTACCATCGGGCGAAGCAGGCGCGCCTTTCTCCCAATCAAAACCCTGGATGAGCGCAGCTTGCAAATGGGTAGAAAAACTCCTGAACTCTTTGGCGAATTCCGCCCTTGCGGAATTCTCATCGGGAAGCTTGTCCATGAGAGGAATACCCTCTGACACAAAGATTCTCTCCATCTTCTTAAAGGAGTCATTCATCCCCAGGATGTTTTTCTCGCAATGGTCCACAAACAACCCCTGGGGCTTGTCCCCCGAATACAATTTGACCGCATCATCCACATTCCGCTTCATAGTGTGCGGCATGCGGTAATAGCAAATTGAGCCAAAAGGCTTCTCGTTGATATTGCACAAGCGGTTGGTACGGGAAAAGGCCTGGATTAGGTTTTGGTAGACAAGCACCTTATCGAGGTAAAGAGTATTGATCCATTTGGAATCGAATCCCGTCAGCATCTGGTTGACAACAATCAGCAAATCCAATTGCTTCTCTTCTGAAATCCGCTCATACGGTTTCTTATGGGCCAATCGGGCGGAAACATCCTTCTTGAATCCCGCATAGGTGCCGATATCAAAAAGAACACCGAATTGATGCCAATAGTCCTCGAGCATCTCCTTCAGTCCGTCTTCCTTGTCCAATGATTTCTGACCACCTTCGTTGTCTATCGCAGGATCGAACAACCCCGTCACCCGCAATAAAGGCATCTTCTCCCTGAACTTCTTGTAGTATTGCAATGCCTCGGGAATGCTGCTCGTGGCAAATATGGCATGGAACTTTCTTCCCCTGCTCCTTCGGTTCCAATTGGTGACGATATTGTCCACCACAGCATCCTGGTACGCATCCGTCATCCATGCGTCTTTGGGAACAAAATCCTCAATCCCCTTCCTGTAGGTCCCATCATTTCCATAGCATCCCGCCATAGGCACTTCATTCGAAGCCATAAAGTGGTAATAGATCTTGTTGTTGTGCATGATTGCCTCATCTTCCGAACTCTCATTGGATTCTGAAAGCGCCACCATCAACCTCAGATCATGCTCCGAATACACTTCCACCATGGTAGGGTCAAAACCAAGCACATTCTTATCCCTGATGCCGTCGGCGATACTGTAACGATGCAGCTCATCGCCGAACACATCCGCGGTGGTGCTCAATACCCGCCTGTTCTCGTCAAACACAGGAGTCCCAGTGAATCCGAAGAACAAAGCATGGGGGAATGTACGCTTGATGGATGAGAGCATCTCCCCGAACGTGGAGCGGTGGCATTCATCGATGATGAAGATCAGATGCTTTTCCTGAATTGTTGCAAGATCCTTTCTCTTCATCCCCTCTTCATCCTTGATCCGCGCCATCTTCTGGATGGATGAGACAATGAGCGTATCCTTGGGATCTGAACTTTTCAGCTTCTTTACCAGAGTGACCGTATCTTCCGTTTCCTGCACATCCTCTTTGGCTGTTGCAAAACCGCGGTATTCCTCCAATGACTGTGTTCCTAGTTCAATGCGGTCCATGAGGAATACGACTTTGACCGGATTATCCTTGGAAGAACCATTGGCGATAAGCTGCGCGGACTTGAAGGAAGTCAACGTCTTTCCCGACCCAGTAGTATGCCACACATATCCGCCAAGTTGCTTTTGCGAATGCCAGTCATGATGTTCCACCGCATCGGAAACCTTAATGGCCGCATAGTATTGGTAACTTCTCATGACCTTGAGAATCCCGTCTCCCGTATCCGCAACGGTATAGAAACCGATAAGCTTATGGGCCATGGGAATGGAAAGCAAATATTTTGCAATCTTGGACCACTCGTTGATCGGATCATTGTTGAAATCGCCCCAATGGAAGTAAAAATCACGATTGAATCTTCCATCCGGCCCAGGATTGGCAAAATAGAGCGTCTCCTCGGGAGTCATCGCCACAAAGATCTGCACCAAGGAGAAAATACCAGAGAACAAACCCTCGTATGCATATTTCTCAATCTGATGGCACGCCTCCATCACATCCACGCCGCTACGCTTGAGCTCGATATGGAATAACGGCATGCCATTGATCAACAACATCAAGTCACCACGCCTATCCTGCAAGACACGCTCACGGCGGGAGAACACAGGCTGCTCCGCAATTTGATAATGGCTTTTCCCACCAGCGATCTCATCCCTATCGAAAATCCTGAGACTCACCTCTTTTCCAAAATTGTTCACATCCCGGGGATTCTTACGGATTATGGAAATGCTCTTGCCATTGATGAAAGCATTCAACGCAAGAGGAGTACGTAGCCTCTCCACCTGCTCCAGCACCTCATCCATCTCTTCCTTGATCAACGGATAATCCCCAAGGCGATCCTTGCCACGATTGGTCAAATACAGGAGTCTTGCCCAGTTATCAATCAAATCCTGCTCAGTAGGATGAGAGAGAACATCTTCCTTTTCCCACCCATTCCTGCGCAAGGCAGCAACAAGGTTATTCTCAAAATCAGCTTCTTTCGAAAATCCTGTCATACACACAATCTCCTTGTGAATGAATGGTTATAAAATGGCTTACGTTGGTGAAGGGTAAGAAGAGAGTCGAGAGAGCATAAAGTTTTTCCGATATTTTGTTGTTCTTCTTTTGATTTTGGAAAAGACACATAGATATTCCCTAAATCTGTTGAGTTTATAGCGGGATAACTTGTGCCTGTACAGCTATCAAGAACGGTTTTAACAAATTTGTCGGACTGCAAATAATTCATTAAGAAACTTGCTACTAATTTTGCCCTAATCTGTGCATAGCCAGTTGAAAAGACAAAATTATTTGCTTCCAAATTAAAGAGATAATTGTTCTTCTGGTAAGGCCTTACTGTTTGATAGAATATGTCTCCTTTTTGTGCTAGACGTTGAGCTCTCGAAGG
>CAVESN010000125.1:2883-5258 GCA_963618365.1 Bacteroides uniformis | reverse complement strand
CACCAGCTCCTTCTTTGCACTTTCAGAAGCAAGAGCCTTGGAGACAGTTTCCGTCAAACTTTTGGCATCTTCTGAAGCAGCAAGCGTGGTTAAGCCGGAGCCCAGCGTCCCACTTGTTCCGCCAAGTTTTGTGTTCAAATTGTCAATGAATTTATCTGTGACAGAACTGCCGCCTGCTGAGTACGTTCCCTCAAATCCATATTTTTTTGCCAATTCCGCAACAGAGGTCTCCGCACTAGTGGTTGTAATTTTGCTCACCTCAGACGCCACTCTTGTCGCACTTGATGTGTCAGTTGTAACAAGACCTGCTTCTTCATACACATTCTTGCTCATGGTGTCCATGGCAGAATCCAATGCATCACACCCCATTACGAGAGAGGCAAGTATGCTCGCTGTCGCTACAATGAAAATAGGTTTGTATTTCACAGGTATCCCCCCTAGCAAGAAAATAGCATGACATCAAAAATTAATCTACTTTAAAGTGATTGCATAAAACCCCATTCAGTGTTACTTGCCGGTTGGATAAAGTCCCCATTACTATGTCTTGTATGGCAAAACCTATCCAATCGCTTGACGTGTTACGCAAGAAAGTATTTCTGACGCTCTTTCTGTGCTTGTGTTCCGTAGCCCTGGTCCTGGCATCAGCAACCACGTTTCTTTCCCTGCTAGGCTACCATGAACGGGCAAGGATGAGCCTTGTGACCTATTCGCGACTAAATCTCAATGCGCTCTTCGGGGATGATGACGAGGAGATTCCCTCCGGCCTTACGTTTCTCTCCGAAGGAGACTTTGCCACCATCGGAGTCTCAGACAAGGGGAAAGTGACCTCTATAGAGTATTCTGGAGAGAGTTTCTTTCTCACCACCGCCACCGCACAAGCTATCGTTGATACACAAAAGAGAGAAGGGAAATATCAGAAGTACCTCTTTTTAGGCAACAGGGGGCCATGGGGCGGTTTCTACATGGTAATGGACCTTGCGATAGTCTTTGAAGCGGCCATTCAGCTTCTTGTCCGTACCTTGATCGCCCTAGTCGCCATCTTCCTCCTCTTTTTCCTGCTTGCAAGAAAAATTGCCAACGTTCTGATAAGACCTGCGGAGGAGACATTCAAGCGGCAGCAGCAGTTCACCGCCGATTGCAGCCATGAGCTGAAGACACCCCTTGCCTCCATTCGGGCCAATGCGGAGCTTGTGGAAGCAAAGCATGGCGCATGCAAGGAGCTGGAGTATATCCAGAGCGAAACGGAGACCATGGGGAACCTCATTGAAGAGCTTCTTACCCTTGCGAAGCTGGATGAAGTGGACCAGCGGGCCTCCTTCACGTCATTGGATTTTTCCCGCATGTGCATGAACGTGTCCATGCTGATGGAGGCGCTCATGGAGGAGAAAGAGCAGAAATTGGAGAAAAATATAGAAGCGCATGTCGTAGTCAAAGGATCAAAGAGAAACCTGCAGAAGCTCATCAGCACGCTTTTGGAAAACGCGGCAAGCCATGCACCCGAAAAGAGCACCATCACCCTCAGCCTCACGCATGCCAAAGGAGAGGCAATTCTTGCCATCACCAATCCAAGCGAAGAAATTCCCCAAGAACAGCTTCCCCGCTTGTTCGACCGATTCTACCAACAAGATCCAGAAGGTGGTTCGCGCTCCAACTTCGGACTCGGCCTCGCCATCGCCAAGAGCATCACCGAAACCCATGGTGGGGCCATCAGCGCCTCCTGGAACGAGGGGAAACTGACCTTTTCCGCCAAAATTCCCCTTCAAGATTGAAGCGGGTCGGTAACCACTACGTCAGCATTCTCCCTTAGCTTCTGCTTCACCTTGTTGCCAAGCGTGAAAAGAAAGACTTGGATGCCACGCTCGCGGGCATATTGGAGCGCGGGAGCGAAATCCGTGTCCCCTGCAATCAGGAAGAGCTTTCTCACATTTCTCTCCCAGCTGGTACGCATGATGTCCATGGTGATGAGAGTGTCGATCTCTTTTTGCTCAAACTGGGGAGCGAAGCACCCGTCATCCAGCACGGGAACAGGATGGGAGAAATTGCGGTCATACACATCGCGGCGCAATTGCCAGCCCTGGAACGAAAGCACCCCTTCCCGCACACAGACATAATCCAAATCCTTGAGCTGGTTGAGAAAAAGCATCTGCTGGGCATATAGCGGATCCTGGTTGAAGCGACAAAGCCCACCGGAGACAGGAAGCACCACCTCCTGCGCCGAAGGAGGGCAATCATAGTAATAGATGCGAAACACATCATCCTCCGCACCCGAACGCTTCATCAATTGCCTTGCGACATAGGGAATATCCTCGGCGCGAAGCTTGGAGTGCAGGTCACCGCACCTCCTACGGAGAAACCCACCATCGATCATCACATAG
>CAVESN010000125.1:1039-2873 GCA_963618365.1 Bacteroides uniformis | reverse complement strand
TCACATAGGAATCCATGGCAAAAACCTAGGATTTTGCGCCGTGGCTGTCAACTACAGGATTAAACCCAACGGTAGGAAGATATGCGTGTGGCTCGCTGGAAAAGGGAATGGCAGGATGCTTCGCCTGTTCCTTCACCTTCATAAAGAGCGCCAGAAGCTTCTATTTCCAGCCCGGCTTGTCACTAGATTCCGAAGCAGGATGGCCATGAACTCTGTAGAAGAAGATAGCCAATTGAAGGAGGATGCCTTGCGTGCGCCGACATCCGGAAATTCCATGCATTTCCTTGAGACTGATACGTCACCTCTTCATCCGTGATAGAGGAAGAAGAACCGCCCCATAGATGGGAAAGCGTCATGCTTACGACTGGCAAATTGCCCATAGGGGATCTTCACATCATCAGTTCCTACTTCATGAGGCATGCCGTCATCTCGTTGATTTACAATTACTTAACAACATGGCATGCATGCACCAACTTGTTGAGGCGTCCTTCCCTTGACCAAAAACTCGTTTCGTGAGAAACATGTCTCTCATCGAGGAGAGGCAAGCGATGCGTTTCGCCAAAGCCAAGCAACATCGTCCACATGCAATCCAGCAGGACATGACCACAGGGTCCCCAGCCAGGCATATTCTTCATTTCACCATTCCTATCGCCATCGGAGGCGTGCTCCAGCAAGTGTACAACATGACCGATACTGCGATTGTCGGGCATACGCTCGGACCACAGGCCTTGGCGGCAGTCGGATCAACCGGAACCATCATGTTCCTCCTCACCGGATTCGCCCAAGGGCTCACCAACGGATTTGCCGTCCTTACCAGCCAGAGATTCGGAGCTGGAGACAGGGAGGGTGTCAAGCGAAGCGTTGCCTCCGGCTTGATTCTCTCAGTGCTTTGCACGCTTTTCCTCACAGGAGTTTTCACTTCCGGCATGCATATGATGCTGGATATGATGCACACGCCGACCGATATCTACGGCATGGCATACACCTATATCAACGTCATAGCCCTTGGCACAGTCACCACCATCTTCTATAACCTGTTCTCCGGGTTTTTGCGCTCGGTAGGGAACAGCAAGGCGCCGCTGCTCTTTCTCATCATCAGCGCGTCCCTGAACACGGTCCTGGATCTTTGGATGATCATCTCCCTGAAGATGGGTGTGGCCGGCGCCGCATGGGCAACCGTCATCAGCCAAGGTGTTTCCGCCTTGCTTTGCCTCATCTACTTACTCAAGAAGGCTACCATACTGATCCCAGAAAGAGGGGAATGGATTCCCAAAAGAGGGCATGTCACCTTTCAGTTGACCATGGGGACGCTCATGGCAATGCAATACGGCATCACAGCCATCGGCACCATGATCATGCAATCGGCCATCAACCTCTTCGGTTCGGTTGCAGTAGCCGCATTCACTGCCGCCAACAGAATCCAGAGCATCGTCACCCAGCCCATGCCGGCAATCGGAACGACGATGGCCACCTTCTGCGGGCAGAACTGGGGAAAGCACACCATCATGCGCATCAAAGAGGGAGTCAAGGCCGCCACGGTTATGATGGTGGGATACTCCCTCATGGCTGCTTTGCTGCTACGCTGCATGCTGCCGAGAATGATGGGGCTTTTCTTCTCCAAAGGTACTGACATTGGCAAGATGATGCCATGGGCCGAAACATATCTCTACCTCTCCATGCTCTTCTTCATCCCTCTTGCCATGATTTTCATCTGCCGTAACAGTCTGGAGGGTTGCGGCTACGCGAAGCTGACCGTCATCAGTGGCATCGTAGAGCTCGTTGCCAGATGGATTACAACCATCATCGCCATCAAAACTGGAAGCTATCTGCTCTC
>CAVESN010000125.1:0-1029 GCA_963618365.1 Bacteroides uniformis | reverse complement strand
CCACCGTGGCGCTCTTTCTCCTGATCAGGCGCCTTGAGAAGGAACCCCGGATACTTTGACCAGCCTGCTTTGCACCCAGGGGGTAAACCTGCTGATAAGGTGGCGGACCTTCTTCACGTTCAAATCCTTCGTGGTGGCCATGATGTCATACAGGCCGCTATAGTCAGCCAATTGCCAACCGGTTTGCACAAATCCGTTACGGAGATAAAAGGAAATCCGCCTCTGTCGCTGCTCTCGGTTCGCAGCCTGGACATCATCGCTTTCCGTAATCAAGGCAGTGCGGGGGCGCAGCTTCTGTATCTCCTTAAGGAGAAGGGCACCATACCCCTTGCTCCTCTCCTTGTCCACCACCGCAAGATAATAGATCACCGACATGCTGTGGCGGGTCAAGACATAGGTAAGCCCCACGAACCGGCCATCAACATACCAAGTGCGGAAATGGAGCCCCGGGAAATATGCGACAAGGCATATCAGCCAATAAGGGAACCGTTCCACCTTGGGGAAAGAGGAGACATACAGTTGCTTGGCCCTGGGTTCAAAACCTGCCCAACGGCTGGTAAGATTGATTGACATGCACTCCATCATGCCAAAAGGGATGGGAGAATGCAACAATGCCAGCTTGCCATTCAATGCAGTTTGAGCTATAGTAGCTTTCAGACAAACCAATGCGCTTGTAGTCCAATGGTTAAGATACGAGCTTCCCAAGCTTGAGATGCGGGTTCGATTCCCGTCTGGCGCTCTTTTCCAATCCCCTTCATCCCTTCCCTTCCACTCAGGCTGCTATCCGATTGCATATAAGGGGAACACCCCACCCCATGGCAACAGACTGTTTCAATCTATGAACTTTCCCCACATCCGCGCCAAGAAACTTGGAATTCTTGACGGATAGCTGCTCTCTGATGAGCTTGATTGAGTCCAGTCTGCTGGCTTTGGAAGCGAAGGTTGCCACCCGGAGAATCTTCAATCCCGATGCTCTTGAACCAGTTCGTGCCAAACGGGTCAACGAGGTCGTTTTCATCCTCATTGCCA
>CAVESN010000124.1:755-5263 GCA_963618365.1 Bacteroides uniformis | reverse complement strand
AGGAAAATGGTTATATTACACAGAATGTTGAAATAATAACATTGAAAATATTTTTATAACATATTGACTAATTTTCTCCATGGTTGTACAAAAGAGCAACCTAAACGAAAGACGATAAGGAGAAAACCTTTATGAAACGGATTGCTTTGATTGCTCTCGCTATGTTCAGCGCTTCCTTCGCCTTTGCCTCTGGCAATGCGGAAAAAGCTTCCACACAATCTTCGGTACCGACCCTAAAGGTCGCCATGGAGTGTGGCTACGCCCCGTATAACTGGACACAGACAACCGATGCCAACGGTGCGGTGCGCATTGATGGTTCGACCGAGTACGCCTACGGGTATGACGTGATGATGGCAAAGCTGATCGCCGAGAGATTGGGGCGTGAGCTTCACATCGTAAAACTCGATTGGGACTCTCTTGTTCCTGCCGTTCAATCCCAGACAGTCGATTGCGTGATTGCGGGCCAGTCAATCACCAGCGAGAGATTGCAGATGGTTGATTTCACCGAGCCGTACTACTACGCTTCGGTTGTCACCCTGGTTAACAAGGATAGCGCATATGCCTCCGCCAAGGGAATTTCCGATTTTGCTGGCGCTTCGGCGACCAGTCAGCTTGGAACCATCTGGTATGACAAATGCCTCCCCCAGATTCCGAATGCAAAGATTCTTGCTGCGCAGGAGTCCGCACCCGCCATGCTGGTGGCGCTTAACAGCAAGAGGGTTGACCTGGTGTGCACCGACATGCCGACTGCCCAGGCAGCGGTGATTGCCTATCCGAACATGACCATCCTTGATTTCACCGGAAAGAGCGACGATTATCAGGTGAGCCAGGAGGACATCAACATTGGAATCTCCGTCTCCAAGAAGAATCCTGAGCTGACGAGCGCGATCAACAGCGTGCTGGCTGCTCTTACTGTGGATGACTTCAACCGGATGATGAACGAGGCGATCAGCGTGCAGCCTCTGAGCAACTGAGGTCGGCGATGATTTCCGAGATGAATTTCGTGCAGCGTGTGGTGTATATCTTCCACACGTATGCAGCTTCCTTGGCCAAGGGGACGATGACGACCATGGTGATAGCCCTGGTCTGCACGGCCCTTGGCTGTGTGATTGGGTTTGCAGTCGGTGTCGTCCAGACCATCGAGCTGAAAAGGCATGCATCGTTGGGCAAGAAGGGCTGCCTTGCGGTTGTCAAGGCGATCCTTGCCGCCTATGTGGAGTTCTTCAGGGGCACTCCGATGATGCTTCAGGCCGCCTTCATCTATTATGGTGCCGCACAGCTGTTCGGCGTGAACCTCGGAATGTGGGAGGCGGCGATCCTGATTGTCTCCGTCAACACCGGCGCCTACATGGCCGAGACGGTACGTGGAGGAATCCTCAGCGTGGATCCCGGGCAGAAGGAGGGAGCCAAGGCGATAGGGATGACCCACATACAGACCATGCTCTATGTGGTTCTTCCCCAGGCGCTGCGCAACATCATGCCACAGATCGGCAACAACCTGATTATCAACATCAAGGATACGTGCGTCCTCTCCATCATCGGCACTGTGGAGCTGTTCTTCACTTTCAAGAGCATATCTGGGGCACTGTACACTTACTTCGAGGCGGCGACAGTCACTTTGATCATCTACTTCATCCTGACCTTTACCTGCTCCAGAATTCTTCGGGCGATTGAGCGGAAGATGGATGGACCGAGGGACTACGACCTCGCCTCAACTGACACGCTGGCGTTCACCAGCGGAATGACCACCTACGACGCAAAGAGCGGGAGGACACTGTGATGAGCATTCTTGAAGTCCATCATCTCTCCAAGACTTTCGGAAGCCACCAGGTGCTTCGAGACATCGATTTCCAGGTGAATCCCGGGGATGTGACGACAATCATCGGCGCTTCCGGTTCGGGAAAGAGCACGCTGCTTCGTTGCATCAACCTCCTGGAGGAGCCCAGCGGCGGGGAAATCCTTTTCCACGGAAAGAATGTCGCCGACGGGGATTTGGATGATGCCGCATACCGCGCGAAAGTCGGCATGGTCTTCCAATCCTTCAACCTCTTCAACAACATGAGCGTCCTTGAGAACTGCCTTGTGGGACAAGTTAGGGTTCTGCACCGGAAGAGGGTGGAGGCAAGGGAGAAAGCGCTCAAATACCTTGAGCATGTCGGCATGGATTCCTACATCAACGCAAAGCCGCGCCAGCTTTCCGGAGGGCAGAAGCAGCGTGTCGCCATAGCCCGCGCCCTTGCCATGGACCCCGAGATTCTGCTCTTCGACGAGCCGACGAGCGCACTGGACCCCGAGATGGTGGGAGAGGTGCTTGGGGTCATGAAACAGCTTGCCAAAAGCGGAGTGACGATGCTTGTGGTTACCCATGAGATGCGCTTCGCCCAGGATGTATCCAAGCGTGTCATCTTCATGGCAGACGGAAGGATTGAGGAGGATGGAACTCCAGATGAAATCTTCTCCCATCCCAAAAGCTCAAAGACAGCTGATTTCCTCTCCCGTTACCACGGTTGAGCATTTCTGCAACATGCACCTAGCCTCCCTCCTTTTTCGGGGGAGGTTTTTCATTGGTTGCAGTGAAAGGCAATATTTTTTTGAAAAGTTTTGTAGGGACTTAAAGCGAATATTGCAATCAAAATTGTGAAATAACAGAGAATTTTGATGAGAATGCATGAAACCATGAAAATTATCATTTGAAATTTACCTATACAGCAGTATAAGCGAAAAAATTGCCTTTGTTGACAGATGAAAACCCTTTCAATAGCATCATCTCGGAGGTTACGGCCAATGTATGATTTGGATGCATTTATTGCAGAATTGGAGCGGAAAAATCCTGATCAGCCCGAGTTCATCCAGGCAGTGAAGGGGGTTCTTTCCAGTATTATCGACATGATCAACGCCAATCCGGTATACGAGAAGAACCGGATCCTGGAGCGCATGACGGAGCCGGATAGAATCCTGCAATTCCGTGTGGAGTGGGAGAACGATAAGGGGGAGCTGGAAGTCAACCGTGCATGGCGCGTGCAGTTCAACAATGCAATCGGTCCTTACAAGGGCGGTACCCGTTTTACCAAGAACCTTACCCTTGGAACACTGAAGTTCCTTGCCTTCGAGCAGACCTTCAAGAACAGTCTGACCACCCTTCCCATGGGGGGAGGCAAGGGTGGGTGCGACTTTGACCCGACGGGGAAGAGCGACCGTGAAATCATGCGTTTTTGCAGGGCCTATATGATGGAACTGCAGAAGTATATCGGTCCCGACACGGATGTCCCGGCGGGAGACCTTGGTTGTGGCGGAAGGGAGATCGGCTACATGTACGGCATGTACAAGCAGATCAATACGGAGAACACCGGCGTGCTCACGGGAAAGGACATGAGCTTTGGCGGATCCATCCTCCGTCCCGAGGCAACCGGTTATGGTGCCATCTACTTTGCCGAGGAGATGCTCAAGGACCGCGGGGACCAGATCAAGGACAAGCGCCTTGTCATCAGCGGCTATGGGAATGCCGCCTGGGGCGTGGCAAAGAAGGCGTCCCAGCTGGGAGCGAAAGTGGTCACCCTCAGTGGTCGGAAGGGGTACATCCTTGACGAGGAGGGGGTGAACACCCAGGAGAAATGGGATTTTCTGGAGGCGCTTCGTGCATCCAACACGGGGAACCTTTCCTCCTATGCCAAGCGGTTCGGTGCAAAGTTCTTCCCTGGGGAGAAGCCTTGGAGCGTGAAGTGCGACATGGCGTTCCCCTGCGCAAGCCAGAACGAGTTGGACGTTGAGGATGCGAAGATGCTTGTGGAAAACGGGTGCAAATATGTCGTGGAGACCAGCAACATGGGCGACACTCCCGAAGCAATCGCCTACTTCCAGAGCCATGGGGTAGCCTTTGCTCCCGGCAAGGCGGCCAATGCGGGAGGAGTCGCATGCTCCGGGCTGGAGATGAGTCAGGACTCCATGCACTACCGCTGGAGTGAAAAGGAAGTGGACGACAAGCTCCATGAGATCATGCAGGCTATCCACAAGGCGTGTGTTGATTATGGCAGAAAGGCCGACGGAACCGTCGATTATGTGAGAGGAGCCAACGCTGCGAGCTTCAAGCATGTCGCGGACACCATGCTGAAACTGGGATATTGACCGTTTGTCCGTAAAAGAGGAAGCCACCCGAAAAGGGTGGCTTTTTCGCTATCGGAAACTCACTGACAAGCTCCTACTGGTTTTGGATGAGGCGTATTTGCCTTGCCTTCTGGGATTCCTTGGGATTGGCGCTTCTCTCCTTCTCGATCAGGCTGTTGATATAGCCACTCATCGAGCTGCCTTTTGTCTTCTTGCTCATCAGGTTGCAGAAGATGATGTTCTCTTCACTTAAACGGATGGTAGTGGTCTTTACCTGCTCCGGGTCTCCGGCGATGGTGGAGACCCGGCCCCTATGGCTGGAGCTTTGCTTCTCGTGCTTCTCTTCTGGTTCTGCCTGAGTCCATGCTTGCATGAGGCTTTTCTTCATTTGAGCTTCTCCTCCACTT
>CAVESN010000124.1:0-745 GCA_963618365.1 Bacteroides uniformis | reverse complement strand
TTCGTAATCATTGGTGACACCTGCCTTAGTCGCCAGAGCTGCGAGCGATTTCTGCTGCGCTTGGCTCATTTCCACCTGCACGCTCTGCCTTATGGTGGTTTGGAACAAATCTGTCTTCATCTCCCTTGCGATCTGGATGAGAGTTTCCCGCGCCTCTTTCCCCAGTTTTGTCCTCTCGTTGTACCGAGTCAGCAGGATGCCAAGAACCTTCAGGTTCCGGTTTTCGCTATGGCGCACTTCCTCTATGATTTCCGAGAGGGCGGAAAGACCCTGGATGGAGAACGCGGCGGCTCCTACGGGAATGATGAGATAATCGGCAGCAATCAATACGTTCCAGCTGAGAATGCCGAGAGTTGGAGGAGCATCGATGATGCAATACTCAAAATTCCTGCTCTTCTTGATTGCGCTTCTGAGCATTTTCATCGAACCGGGACCCACATAGGTGCGGTCTGCGCTTGCCATCAATATGTTGTTTGCAACCAGGCAGCCGTGATAGCGCGTATGGTAGACAGCTTGGGCGATGGTGCTTTCCTTGTCGAAAACCTTCTTCAGTGTCCCAATTTGTGGGTCGTCGGGATTCACTCCAGCCATGTAGGTGAGGTTCCCCTGGGGATCGGCGTCGATAAGAAGCACCTTCCTCCCTTCCTTCACAAGGTTTGCGGCCAGTTCTCCGCTGGTCGTCGTCTTTCCCACGCCCCCTTTCTGGTTCATTACCGCAATAGTTATCATGTTCTCATGATAAGAG
>CAVESN010000123.1:0-5264 GCA_963618365.1 Bacteroides uniformis | reverse complement strand
TCCTGGACGAGATAGGGGAGATTCCCCTATCCACGCAGGTGAAGCTGCTTCGCGCACTTCAGGAACGTACATTCGAGCGGCTAGGGGGAGAGAAAAGCCTTCAGGTTGATGTGCGTTTTATCTGCGCGACCAACCGGGACCTCTCGCAGGAGGTGAAAAAGGGCTCCTTCAGGGAGGATCTCTTCTACAGGCTCAATGTGATTCACCTTGAGGTTCCGCCCCTGAGGGAACGCAAGGAGGACATCCCCCTTTTGATGGCATCATTCCTTGACTCCTACAACAAGGAGAACAACAAGCACATCGTCGGATTCTCGGAGAACGCGAAGAGAGCCATGTTCGCCTATGAGTGGCCGGGCAACATCCGCGAGCTTCGCAACGCGGTGGAGAGCGCCGTGGTTCTTTGCCGGAACCAGGTGATTGACACGGCTGACCTTCCCCCAGCGGTGACAAAGCGGCTGGACGAGATGCAGATTACCATCCCCGTTGGAGTGACACTCGATGAGGGGGAGAGGAGGCTCATCGTCTCCACCTTGGACTATTGCAAGGGTAACAAGACCAAGGCGGCAGGTGTGCTCGGCATCGGGCGCAAGACGCTCCACCGGAAACTCCTCGAGTACAAGATTGATGATGGAGAGGATGCATGAGGGAAGTCTCGTCCCTCTTCGGGCCGGGGGGAGCTCTTTCCCGGGGAATCGATGACTATACCTGGCGCGAAGGGCAGGAGAAGATGGCTCTCATCCTTTCCGAGTCCCTTCGAAGGCATGAGTTCGCCATCATTGAGGCGGGCACTGGAATAGGGAAGACATTCGCATACCTTATCATGGCCATGGAGTTTGCCCAGCGGAAAAGGAGCAAGCTGGCAGACCATGACAAGAGGCGTGTGGTCATCGCAACCGGAACTTTGCAGCTGATGACGCAGATCTACTCCAAGGACGTGCCGATTCTCCAGGAGCGGCTGGGATATACAGCGGATGTAGCGCTTCTTTGCGGGAGAGGAAACTATGTGTGCCTGTCCCGGTATCAGGAGCTCTTTGAAAAAAGGGAAGAGTTCACCCCCAGCCACAGGAAGGAGATTGAAGAAATGGGGATCATGCTTCGGCGTGAAGGGGCCATGGGCCTCCGCTTCTTCCTGGAGGGGAAGGTCTCCGGCTCCTTGTGGTCTGAGGTCGCTTGCGAAAGGAACCTTTGCTCTCCCTCTTCCTGTCCCTACATCGATTCCTGCTTTTTCTACAGGGCGAAGGGAGAGGCGAAAAAGGCTGACATTGTCATCACCAACCACGCATTGCTTTTCAGCGACGCGAAGGTCAGGCATGATGCAAGGGAGAGTGGGGAAAAAGGGGAGGACCTTGTCCTTCCCCCTTTCCAAAACCTGGTCATCGACGAGGCCCATGGCATCGACCAAGTGGCTACTGGATTCTATGGACAGGAGTATGATCCTCTTCTCCTTGAGACTACGCTTAGCCTTCTCGCGCAGAAGAGAGGCAATCGTCTCGGCGTAAATGAAAAGATTGCAGCATTGCGGGAGAATATGGTCACCCTCAACGAGCTCTTGCTCGCCCATGGAGAATCAAGGGAAGATGCTTTTCTCTCCTCAAAGGATGCGCTTCCTTCCTCCGTGTGGGATGCCGTGAGCGCTGTAGGGGAAGACGCGGGCGATCTTTCAGGAGAAATACTCTCCCTGGGTGCGAAAGAGGAAATCTCACTCCTAGGCAAAGAGGTAGGAATGGCGGCAAAGGTTTTACACCATTTCATGGCCACCGAGCAATTCGCGCAACACCTTCATGTCATCCATTACAAGAGAAGGGAAGGGGTATGGTGGGCATCGCTTAAACTCATTCCCTTCTCGGTGGCGCAGCGGCTGAGGGAAGACCTGTATGGGCAGATGGAGTCCATCCTCTTCACCAGCGGAACTCTCTCCTCAGGGAGCGAGGGAGATTTCTCCTATTGGATGAAGAGGGTAGGGCTTTGGGAATATACGGGAAAACCTATTGCGGGGGGAGGGCCTGTCTCCATCCCTTCACCGTTTGACTATGCAAGGCAGATGCTGCTTTTGGCGGTCAAGGGGGAAAGTTCCATGCCGCTGTGGAATCCTGAGGACCACCAAGCATACGACAAGATTTCCTGTGCCACCATTCTTTCCCTGGTCAAGGCCTCAAAGGGGGGTGTGCTTGTGCTGCTTCCCTCCTACGAGGATCTTCACGGCTACGTAGGGGCGCTCGGAGAGGAAAAGGAAGGGAAGCTTGTTGTCAGAGGGACGGACCGTACCTTGTTGTATCAGGGGCAGAATTCGTCGGAAAACCTCACCAATGCGTTTCGAAGGGAAGAGCGGAGCGTCTTGGTGGGCACTCTCACCTTCTGGGAGGGAGTTGACGTGCCAGGCGCTTCCCTTTCCATGGTGATCATCCCGCGCATTCCCTTTAGGAACCCCAATGATCCCTTCATGCGCAAGGCGGACGAGTTGTTTGAGAAAATGAGGGCGGAGATCGCAAACGCCCCGTCCTTGTCCTCCCAAGAGAAAAGAAGCATGCTTTGGAAGGAGCATCCTTTCCGTCTCTACCAGATACCCTATGCCATGCTCCTTCTGCGCCAGGGGATGGGAAGACTTATCCGGAGAAGTGATGACCGGGGTGTCGTAGCATTGTTGGATGCGCGTCTCGCAAAATCTAGCTACGGAAAGAGGATACAGCGTTCTTTTCCGACCGAGGCCATCTTTCTCGATCCGGATGCGATGGCGGACATGGCGCGGAAGTTTTTTGAGGAGCGGACGTGACACAAGAAGATATATACGGGGTGTTCGACGAAGGGGGAGCCCTGGCAAAGGGGCTAGGCGGGTATGAGTTCAGGGAAGGGCAGCTTTCCATGGCGTTAAAGGTGCTCGAGGCCTATGAGGAGGATGCAATCCTTGCCGTGGAGGCGGGAACCGGCATAGGCAAATCCTTCGCATACCTTGTTCCTGCACTGTTGAATGCCATCGAGCGTCCTTATGAGAGGACGGTGATTGCCACCAGCACCATCAACCTTCAGAAGCAGCTCTTCGACAAGGACATCCCCATCCTTTTCAAGCTGCTCGGAAAGGAGTGCAAGGTCTCCTTGGCGCTCGGAAGGGGAAACTACCTTTGCGTGAGGCGCTTTGTCGATAAGAGGGAGGATTCCTCCTTGCTTGCACAAGACCCAGAGAGCGACCTTGGGAGATTGACTTCCTGGGCCAGGGAGACAAAGAGCGGAAGGCGTGGCGACTATCCCTTCCGGCTTCCTCCTGAGTTTTGGAGCGACATCAACTGTGACGGCGACCTCTGCATGGGCGCAAAGTGCCCCTACGTGAAGGAATGTTTCTACCAGAAGGCAAAGAAGGAGTCGAAAGAGGCCAAGATCATCATCACTAACCACCATCTCCTCTTCAGCGATGCCGCATACCGCTATGAGAATGATGCAGGGTATGATGAGGATGGCATCCTTCCCTCGTTCAGCCGTCTCGTAATTGACGAGGCGCACAACATGGAGGAGAATGCCACAAGCTACTTCACCGAGACCTACGACCCCAAGGAAATTAAGCGGCAGACTTCCATCATCCTTCGCCACAGCGGGAAAAACCCCTCGCTGATTGAAGCTCTCGCCCCCTTTTGCACCATCGTTAGCCTGGCGGACCGGATACTTGATGACATCGTCCATATCCAGGGCGCTGTGGATACGCTGGACCAATACCTCATCCAGCTTTTCTCCAAGACAGACTTCCAGCCCTGTCTTGTCACCATCGAACACAGGCACCGTCTTGAGACTTTCGCGCAATTGGCCAGAACCATTTATGAGACGACTGGGCGCTTTGCCTCCAAGGTGGAGCAATTTGTCGAGCGCAACAATGCAGGGGAAGAGCTTGACGCGAAGCTCCATGAGCTCTCCGTCCACTCCAAACGGATTGAGGCCTACGGGGAGGTGCTTCGCTCCTTTTGTGATTTTGACAAGTGGAACAGCGATATCCATTGGTTTAATCCGGAGATGGGACCGGATAAGAGTCGCCGCATTCAGGTCCGTATCACTCCTCTTGTAATCGCTCCGCTGTTGGTGGATGCGGTTTTCAAGAAGCTTGGGAGTGTGGTATGCACCAGCGCAACGCTCTCCCTGCACGATCAGTTCCGATACTGGGGAAGCCGGGTGGGGCTCCCTTATGACGCGAAGAGGCCTTTTTTAAGCGGGACATATCCCTCTCCTTTCGATTACAAGCACAGGCTTCTGCTGCTGACTCCAAGCGATGCTCCCCCCTTTGATCCCTCCAATGTCGGGTCCTATGTCGACTATATATCACGGACAGTTTTGGGCAGTGTTCGCTCTTCAGAGGGAGGAGCATTGGTTCTGTTTACCAGTTATGCCATGCTCAAGGCGGTACGCAAGCGAATCGGGCCGGAACTGGAGAAGGATGGAATGAGGCTGTTCTGCCAAGGAGATGCTGATCGTTTCACCTTGCTGAGGAACTTCGTTTCCGACAGGGACGCAAGCCTGATGGCGACATCCTCCTTCTGGGAGGGAGTGGATGCGCCAGGGGAGACGCTGCGTCTGGTGGTCATCGTCAAGTTGCCGTTCCAGGTCCCCTCGGATCCTGTTTTCAAGGCGCGTTGCGATGCGATTGACAAGGCAGGAGGCAGCGGTTTCTTGCAAATAGGTCTTCCCGAGACAACCATGAAGCTGAAACAGGGGTTCGGCCGGCTTCTGAGAAGCAAGGAGGACCGGGGTGTCGTCTTGATCCTGGATGGCAGGGTCATGCATAAGAGCTACGGTCTTCTGATGCTCCGTTCCCTTCCCGAATCCTTCCATCCGGATTCGACAAGCGATTCCGTTTGCGATCTGATTGAGAATTTCCTCTATGGAGAGAGATGAAAAAAGCCGCAACCCGGGGGAAGCGGCTTCCTTCTGAAAAGAATGGGAATCAGCCGAGGATGGCGAGAATATCGTCCATCTTCAGGATGAGGTATTCGTCATTTCCGTCCTTGACGGAGACGCCGGAGTACTTGTCATGGAGAATCTTGTCTCCCTCCTTGACGAGCATCTTCACCTTTTCTGTTCCCGCGCCAACGGCGACTACCGTACCAATCTGTGTCTTTTCCTGAGCTGTCTCAGGGATGTAGAGTCCTCCAGTGGTCTTGGTCTCTTTCTCCTGGGCTTTCACCAGCACTCTGTCTGCCAACGGTGTAATCTTCATGGTTATCTCCTTCAAATACGTGACGTATCGTTACGCTTAGCATTCGGACAACTTCATGTCCGTTCTGTAATAT
>CAVESN010000122.1:0-5339 GCA_963618365.1 Bacteroides uniformis | reverse complement strand
CTACATGGACGATTTGAACCCCGATTCCCTGAAAGTCATCGCGCATGCCTACGGGGAGCCGGAAGTGAAGAAAAGCAAAGTGGGAGAATACTTGCAATTCATCCGTAACGGTTATTATTGCGTCGACTGCAAGGATAGCTCAGAGGAGCATCTGGTATGCAACCGCACGGCGACCCTGAAGGACAGCTGGGCGAAGCTTCAGAAGAAGCAAGGCAACTGATTCCGGCATCATTCTTCCAAGCCATCCTCCGGGGTGGCTTTTTGTTTTCCGAAAAGCAAAACCGGACCCCTAATAAGGATCCGGCATCACGCAAAACGGGAGAAAGCGCTCAATAATTCCTGGCGACCAGCTCAAAATAGGCCTGCGGATGAGCGCACACAGGGCAGATGGCTGGAGCCTTCTTACCGATTACGATGTGACCGCAGTTGGAGCATTTCCAAATCTGTTCCCCATCGCGGGAGAAGACAACTCCCTCCTTGACGTTCTCCAAGAGGGCAAGATAGCGCTCCTCATGATGCTTCTCAATGGCTCCCACCATCTCAAAGAGAGTGGCAATCTTGGTGAAACCTTCTTCCCTTGCCTCCTTGGCGAAAGTCGGGTACATGTCGGTGTACTCGTAGTTTTCACCACCGGCGGCAGCTTCGAGGTTGCTGAGGGTGTCACCAATCTCTCCACCGTTCAGAAGCTTGAACCAAATCTTGGCATGCTCTTTCTCGTTTGCCGCAGTCTCCTCAAAGATATTGGCAATCTGCACATACCCCTCCTTGCGTGCCTTGCTTGCAAAGTAGGTATACTTGTTCCTGGCCTGTGACTCGCCGGCGAATGCGGCCTCAAGGTTCTTCTCAGTCTTTGATCCTTTCAATTCCATATTGTTACACTCCTATGTTCACGCATCTTGCGTGGATTTGCATTTCGGACAGATTCCGTGGTAGAGCACTTCCTTCGAAAGGGAGGAAAATCCCTTCGCATCGACCACGCTCTCCCCTTCTCCGCAGACTTCGATGTCGCACACACGGCCACACACATCGCATCGCACATGGTAATGGGCACTTGTGGTGCGGTCGAAGTGCTCAGGCCCGCCGGGAACCGTGATGCTCAGCACCTTTCCCTGATTTACAAGAACATGTAGGTTCCTGTAGACCGTGGAACGGCTCACCTTCGAATTCTTCGCATGAACCCTCTGGAAGATGGTCTCCGCGATTGGATGATCGTCGGAGAGCAGGACCTCTTGGTATACCAAGTCTCGCTGAGTTGTCTTCCTTGTACTCTTATTAGGAATCATTTTCATTAGTAACTGTACCTGATTGCCCCTCTTCCGTCAATATGCTTTCGCATGAAAAAAGGAGCCTCCGAAGAAGCTCCCGTCAAATCACAAGGAAAGCATAGGTCATTCGCCCCGCTTTTTGCCCTCTTTCTCAAGCCAGAAGAAGGATTTACCCTCTCCATCATCACGACGGGCATTGGATGGGCGGAACTTGTCCATGCCGTACGGTTTCTGGCTACGGCGGTATTCACGGTCACGATAACGGTCAGGACGGGAAAATCCACCGCGACGGTCATCGCGACGTCCATAGCCACGATCCTCACGGTCCCTGCCCCAGCCGTCACGGCGCTCATCGTCGCGACGTCCATAGCCGCGATCCTCACGGTCCCTGCCCCAGCCGCCACGGCGCTCATCGTCACGCCGTCCATAGCCGCGATCCTCACGGTCCCTGCCCCAGCCGCCACGGCGCTCATCGTCACGCCGTCCATAGCCGCGATCCTCACGGTCCCTGCCCCAGCCGCCACGGCGCTCATCGTCACGCCGTCCATAGCCGCGATCCTCACGGTCCCTGCCCCAGCCGCCACGGCGCTCATCGTCACGCCGTCCATAGCCGCGATCCTCACGGTCCCTGCCCCAGCCGCCACGGCGCTCATCGTCGCGACGCCCATAGCTTCGGTCATCATCCCTTCTTCCGTATCCGCCACGGCGTGCATCATCGCGACGTCCATAGCCGCGGTCTCTTCCCCTCTGGCGCTCCTCGCGATCCCTATCCTCACGACGGGAAGGGTTCTCATCCTCCTCGGTCGCATCTTCCTCTTCCTTCTTGTCGGAACGTCCTGCATAGGGGCGAGGCATGAAAGCACGGGCAGCGATGGCCATGCGGTCATCCTCCTTCTCTTCCTCTTCGTTGTCGGAAACAATCGGAGCATCCACCTTGGTCACCGGTTCGCTCTCCTCATTCCAATCAAGCGTCAAGACATCCTCCTCAGCCTTGGGCTCCTCTAGAGGTTTCTCCTCTTCCACCTTCGGCTCCTCAGTAACCGCTTCGGGCTTCTCTTCCTCTTTCGGCTGATTAATAGCCTCTTCTTTGACCTCTTCCTCGGCCACCGCTTTCTTGGTGCTCTTACGAGTCGTCTTTTTTGCCTTGGGGGCCTCTTCTTCCGACTCTTTCTTCTTGGCACTCTTCTTCGCAGCCGTCTTTCTGGTGCTCTTCTTGGCAGGCTTTTTCTCTTCTTGCGCCTCGGCCATGACTTCCAATACCTCTTCTTGATCCTTCACTTCTTCACTCATGATCTTCTCTTCCTTCAGGAGGGATTCTGCGTCCATGCCGAAATCCTCAATATCCTCCGGCAGAGGACCCTCCTCTTCACTCTTGGTCAACAACCAAGTTCTCGATGTGCCGGTCTTCTTCGTGAATCCCGGGGCTGCGACCTCCCTGGAGACCTCTTCTATCTCATACCCGTGCACCTTTCTCTCATCCAGGCGGAAACTTTCCAGATTATTGGAAAACACAACCCTTCCGCCCATCTCCAAGAGCCCGTTCAACAACCACAACCATTTGCCATAATCCCTCTGGACATCGAAATCACTTTCCATCTTGTGGCTGTTCGAGAAGGTGGGAGGATCGAATATGATCAACTGATACTTCGTTCCCTTCACCAACTCCTGCTCTACAAACCTCAGGGCATCCATCTGCACGCAAGGATACAGGTCCCCCTCGAAGCCATTGGCTTTGAGGTTCTCCCTCGCCCAGCGCGTATACGGCCCTGACAAATCTACCGAAACAACGCTTCTTGCCCCGCCGCTCGCCGCATATACGGAAAACGATCCCGTATAGCTGAACAAGTTGAGGACGGACAATCCAAGACAATGCTCACGCACCCATTGGCGTGTCACCGCATGGTCCAAAAACAATCCGGTATCGATATGACGCGTCAAGTCGACCGTGAAGGTAATACCATTCTCCTTCACCTGGGTCTTCACCGAATCTTCGCTGAGAGACTCATGCTGCTCCCGCCCAAGGCGTTTTTCGCGATGGTAGAAGAGGACATGGTCCCTCTGGACGTACAGCATCCGGCTCGCGATGTCGCAGCAGGATTCCTTGTGAGCCTCATCCATTCCGTCCAAGCTGTAGTCTGTGATGCGCGCATACTTGCCATAGAGATCCACGGTTACGGGAAACTGCTCGAGATTCCGGTCATACACGCGCATGCAATCAGTACCGTATTGCAACATCATACGGCGCTGCTTGAGCGCATTGGCCTTCAAGATTTTTCCAAAATCCTTCTCGTAAAATTCCATGGGATACTCGTGTAGGTAGGTTCTTTTGCAGGGGGTATTCTATATTTTAGAATAAAAAAATGCTAGTGGGAAAAGAAGATATGAAAGAACAGAGCCGGGCATTGCCGAAGAAAAGGAGTGCGCCGTGGCATATCCATCACATGGCGCACCTTCTCCCCATGGCCTAAAACCACCCGGAAAGGATGTCCTGCACGTATCTGAGGAATGTTCCTCCATCACGTCGGCGACACCTTGTTCCTTGAAGACTTCAAGCATCAAGCGATTTTTTGGCCCTTCCGTCACGAAAGGCAAGAAGGCATAGCGCCACGAGATTTCCTTCAGCAACGACATGGCCATCTCAACCTGCACCATCACACAAGGGATTGGGAGCCGAGCGGAAAAGAGAAGCAAAATCCTTGTTCGGACTAGGATTGCACTCATGCTCTCTGGTATGATGGCCGACAGGAGTTTGTATGGCGTACAGCAATCTGCGTCACCAATATTGGTATGACAAGCATTACGGATTCGGCATTCTCTTCCCGACAAACGAGAAGGACCCTGGCATAAGAGGTTTTTTCCTTGATGGAGAAATCCACGAGGTAAAACCAGAAGAAGGGAGCGATGAATTACATCGTCTCCTTGGATACCGCGATTCCATCCCTTCTTTCAGCCAACTGGAACACTACGACGAAAACGATCCCATCCTGTCGCTGGAGGATACGAAATGCAACGTCATACCCGATCCCGAGCACAGGAACCTTCACATCGAGGTGACCATCGGGAAAACCAAAACGGAGACCGTCACCCTCGACAACGGCTTCTGGTCCTGCTCCTGCAACAAAAGCAGATACAGATACTCAAGCGATTTCTGCCAGCATAAAATCAAAGCCGAGCAATTCATGAAAAAGGGGCTATGGGCCATCAACCATGCGTTTGTCACAAGCCCGCTCAAAGAACTCGACAAGAGCTGGATCCTTGAGTTTTCCCTCCTGAAGAAGACCCAGAATTTCCCCAAACAAGAGGATGCCGTCAAAGCTACTCACGACATCATCAACCTTCTGACCTCCGTCTCGAACGACTCCTACACCAAGCGGTACTATGTCCACCTCATGGACAAGTCCGCCAGCTATTACTACGAATCGGACTACCTTTCCGTTTATGTACCCGTATTCATCGGAATGCTGGAAAACTCCGCCATCCATAGCGCATTGATCGACTCGCTCTACTACCTCACGGAAAGCGCAAACTCCGCCTATGGTCTGAGCAGACAGGAGCGATCAAACCGGGCCCTGTTCAAGAGATGCGTCAAATGCCACGAGAAAGCGCTCAAGGAGATTGGCAAGGGGAACTACGCTGAGTGCGACTATACCCTCAATGTAAAATTCTATCTCCTTGCGCTAGGTGGTGACTGGAAAGGCTTGTTGCGCTACTACTCGGACAAAGGAAACTATATCGTCGAACAAGACATCCCCTATCTAGCAAGGATCAAGGAGCAGTTCTCCTCTAGCGAAGAGAACGACGAGCTGCTTTACCAGACTCTGGTTGTCCTGGACCTCTCGAATGAGGTGCCTTATACGAAAAAAAAGGAGACGCTGCTTTTGCTTGAACCGCTCCTTTCCGAAAAATGGAGGCTCAAGCTCTTTGGCAAAATCACCAATTTTACTCTGGATGTAGATTCCATCAAGTCTTTCAAGAAAGAGGACCAGCTGAAAGTAATCAGCCATGTGGAAGCGAACAGCAAGTCCCTTGCATACATTCTCTTCTCCGTGCTGAAGGATGCGGATGACAAGACAA
>CAVESN010000121.1:862-5519 GCA_963618365.1 Bacteroides uniformis | reverse complement strand
GCAATCGGAAGTGAATATCTATGATATTCCCATCGCCCAAATCACCGACCAGTTTCTCGCATACCTAGCCGGACATCAGGATATGGAGCTTGGCCTGCTCTCTAGCTTTTATAAGATGGCGAGCCAGCTGCTTGCCATCAAGAGCAAAATGCTTCTTCCCGAGGATGTCCAATTCGACGAGGAGTACGAGGATCCTAGGAAAGAGCTTGTAGAGCAACTGATAGAATACCAGAAATTCAAGAAATACACACAGCTTCTTTCCGGTGGGAACAGCGGCGAGTTCTTTGTCATGCGCAAGGAGAATGATTTCTTCCTTCCATTCAGCGACGAAGAGCTCTTTCAGGGAGTGGACTGCCAGAAGCTCTTTGACACCTTTTGCAGGCTGATGAAGAACATATCGATGGACAAGCTCTTCAACGTCTATGAAAGTGTCACAGTCGGGGAGAAAATCACATTGATGGACGAGCTTCTTGAAGAGAGGGACGAGATAACGCTCGAGGATATCATCGTCCATATGGAGAGTAAGCTTGACATCATCTGCGCATTCATGGCTATTTTGGAATGTTGCCGATGGCACAAGATAACCATCTATCAAAAAACATCCTACGGTAACATCACCATACGGGCTCTCAATAACACGGAGCTGCTCGATGACAGGAGCGCAGATGCGATTGACGACCAATATGACCAATTGGTGGAAAGCGGGATGGCTCTGGATGAAATGGAAGGAACCCAGATAGGACCTGAATACGATTCCACAAGGGGAGAAAGGGAAAGCTCCGAGCCCTATGTGGAATACGAAGAGGGGGAGGATGAGGAAATAGCGCTGGACGGGGAGGACGAGGATGAAGAGTAGCGGCAAGGTGAGCGGGAAAATCCTCAGCCAAAACGCTCGCATGGTCGAAGTGATTCTCTTTTTGGAGAACGAGCCGGTTGACCGTGAGAAACTGGAAAGGATGACAGGCCTTGGCAAGAAGGAACTTGACGAGGCCGTTTCCGAGCTGGGAGACCATTACAGCCAGTTCATGCATGGACTCACGGTAAACGAGAATCCTGGGGGGTTCTTGCTCACCCCTTCGGGTGACCTTTTCGACAAGCTCCGCACCTGCTACGGGAAGAAGGTGGAGAAAAGGCTCAGCAAGGCGACACTGGAGACACTCTCCATCATCGCCTACAGCCAGCCCATCACCAGGCGCGAAATCGACAATATCCGTGGAGTTTCCAGCGACACGATTGTCAAGCTCCTCAGGGAAAGGGAGTATATCAAGGTGGTTGGCCGCAAGGATGTCATAGGACACCCCTGCCTCTACGGGACCACCAGGAAGTTCCTCTATGAGTTCCATCTCTCATCCATCAGCGAGCTCCCCAGGCTGAACTCCATTGACGAGGAGCGGTTCGAGGCAAAAGAACAAGAACAGGAAGATACTAGCGAGGAGAAGAAGGATGAAGCTTGAATATCCCATGCGGCTGCAGGCATATCTTGCCAAAAGCGGATGCGGCTCAAGGCGCAGCTGTGAGAAACTCATAACCAGTGGAAGGGTAAAGGTGAACACCAAGGTAGTCACCGAACTTGGGACGAAAGTGGAGAAGGATGACGCAATCACCCTCGACGACCAAAGCGTCGAACCAAGCGAGACGGCTTATTACTTTGCGCTTAACAAACCGAAAGGGTACGTGTGCGCGAATACCGACCCCTACAACAAGCATTATGCGAGAGACTTGATTGACATTCCGGAGAGAAGCCTGCTCTTCCATGTGGGGAGATTGGACAAGGATTCCATGGGGTTGATTCTCTTCACCAATGACGGGGAGCTTGCGAATGCCGTCATGCATCCATCCAATGAGATAGAGAAGGAGTACATTGTCCAGACAGATTATCCGGTAAGCACCAACCATCTGGAAAAGATGGTGAAGGGAGTCTATCTGGAAGATTCAAGATTCCCCTATCAAATCAGACG
Organism: Bacteroides uniformis; assembly: GCA_963618365.1. Classification (GTDB taxonomy): domain Bacteria; phylum Spirochaetota; class Spirochaetia; order Sphaerochaetales; family Sphaerochaetaceae; genus RUG023. The sequence goes on along the minus strand of CAVESN010000121.1, from coordinate 3,561 downwards.
GTACGTCCAAATCAACAAACGGATTGTCCAGGTGGTCCTCACCGAAGGAAAGAACAGGGAAATCAGAAAGCTGTTTGACTATTTTGGATACGGGGTCAAGCAGTTGCAACGGATAAGAATCGGCCAAATCAAGCTGGGAGATTTGAAGTTGGGACAATACCGTAGGCTGGACGGATGGGAAGTCGCATCACTATTGAAGGAGGCGGGATATGAGAGTCGCGATTGACGGACCTGCTGGTGTCGGAAAAAGCACCATTGCGAAGATGATCGCACAGAAGTGTGATTTCTACTATTTGAACAGCGGATCTTTCTACCGGGCATACACATACAACCAGCAACGATTGGGCTTATCCACGGAGGATGTACAGGGCATTCTTGAGAACGCCAAGAAAATCAAGCTTTCCATTGTTGATGGCGCGATTGCGGTCGACGGGGTGAATGTGGAAGAGAAACTGCATTCCCCACAAGTAGATAAGGAAGTTGCAAAGGTAAGCGCCTATCCACCCTTGAGAGCCTATGTGAACGAGCAGTTGCGGAGAGTGAGCCAGGGCATGGATGTAATTGCGGAAGGAAGGGACATCACCACCGTAGTTTTTCCTGATGCTGAAGTGAAGTGTTACTTCGACGCATCTCCTGAGGTAAGGGCGAAAAGAAGGCTGGAGCAACATCCGGAAAACGGTACCTATGAGTCCGTGCTAAAGGCAATCAAGGAACGGGATGAGATCGACAGGAATAAAAAAGTAGGGGCATTGAAAATCGATAAGGATGCCCTCTACATCGATACATCATACTTGACTATAGAACAGGTTTGTGAGAGAGTGTTAACTGCTATTTTTGCGTGTAAAAAAGCAGAAAAAGAGAAATTTAGGATCAGGAGAAATCAAGTGGCAGAAGTAGAAAAGATGGATGAAGAGAAAACCAAAATCCAACGGATGTTGGATGAGAATCTCAAATCTCTTGATGAAATCGAAGACGGTCAGCTCGTGACCGGTACTGTTGTCCAGGTAAACAACGAGACGGTATTTTTGGACGTTGGCTATAAATCCGAGGGAAGGATTTCCACCTCGGAGTTCACCGAGATTCCCAAAATCGGGGAGAAGGTGGAAGTAGTGGTCATCAACAAGGAAGGGAAAGGCGGTTCGATTGTAGTTTCCAAGAAACGTGCCGACTTCAAGAAACGCACCGAAGAGCTGAAAGCCGCGGCTGAGGAACATACCCCCATCATGGGCAAGTTCGACAAGGTCATCAAAGGCGGATATGAAGTTGATCTTGGTGGAGAATACCGTGGATTCTGCCCGCTTTCCAAGGCAGACGTGCAGCATGTCGAGAATCCGGAAACCCTTATCGGTGTTTCCGATTACTTCATGATAGACAAGTTCCATAGCGGCACTAAGCTTAAGAGCGTAGTCAACCGCCGTGAATATCTTGACCAGAAAATCAAGGAAAACAAGGAAAAATTCTTTGCAAACGTCCAGATTGGCGATGTCGTGCAAGGTGTGGTCAAATCCTTCACCAGTTTCGGTGCTTTCATCGACCTTGGCGGATTTGATGGTCTGCTCCATATCAACGATATGAGCTGGGGTCATGTGACCCGTCCGAAGGATTTCGTGAAGAAGGGTCAGGAAGTGCAGCTGAGACTAATCAACATTGATCCCGAGACCCAGAAGATCAACCTTTCGCTCAAGCACATGAGCGAGGATCCCTGGACCACCTTCGAGGGAAAGTACCATGTGGGGGACGTGATCAAGCAGAAGGTCACCAAACTCACCAATTTCGGTGCCTTCATTGAATTGGAGCCCGGTATTGAGGGTCTTGCCCATATCTCCGAAATGTCTTGGACCAAGCATGTCAACAATCCGAAGGAGATTCTTGATGTGGGTGACGTCGTAGAGGCAAAGATCCTTGGATATGACCTTGACAAGAAGAGAGTCTCTCTTGGGTTGAAGCAGCTTCAGGAGAATCCCTGGGACACCATTGGTGAGAAGTATCCCGTGGGAACCACTCTTTCCCGCCCGGTAGTGAAAGTGACCAACAGTGGTGCTTTCATCAACCTTGAGGAGGGTATTGACGGATTCCTTCATATCGATGACATTTCCTGGACCAAGAAGATCAAGAGTATGGCTTCCTTCTGCAAGGAAGGAGATATCCTTGATGTGGTGGTTACCAAGGTTGAACCCGAGAACCGCAGAATCCGCTTGAGCGTGAAGCAACTTGAGGGTAATCCCTGGCAGCAGCTTCGCCAGGACTTCCCCAAAGGGAGCAACATCACTGGAACGGTGAGCAATGTCACTGACTTTGGCGTCTTCGTCAAAGTTCCAGGCGAGATTGAAGGGTTGATCAGCAAGTTCAACTTGGTGGGGCCTGATGAAGAGTACAATGACGAGGTTCTGAAGAAGTTCAAGGTTGGAGACACCGTGACTGCAGCGGTTATCGAGTGCAACCCCGCCACCCAGAAGCTCTCGCTCTCCATCAAGGAGATGATCAGAAAGAACGAGCAGAGTGAATTCGCCAAGTATATTTCTGAAGAGAAAGATTCTGACGAAAGCTTTACCCTAGCCGATCTGATGAAGACCAAGGAAGACAAATAAGCTTCACGAGAAACACAGGCGGCAATTAAGCCGCCTGTATTTTCTTTTAAGGCAAAGAGGTTCGCACATGAAAACAAATACAAATGAGACAGAGCTGAGGGGAGTTACCGG
>CAVESN010000121.1:0-852 GCA_963618365.1 Bacteroides uniformis | reverse complement strand
ACCGGTACTGAGAAAATTTCATTCAAAGTCTCCAGGTTTCTTGGTCAGAACAAAGTAATTTTGAGCGTGATTGTCTTGGTGTTGGTCCTTGCATTGGTTGCAATGCTCATCTTCAATGCTGTCTATACAAGCAATCTTTCCAAGCGTCTGGACCAGATTGACAAGGCAACTTCAAGCTACAGCGAATTGCTTGCCGAAGATCCGGAAGGGGATGGCTATAAGAGCGGGATGGAAACGTTGAAAACAACGCTGAAAGGGCTTTCTAGAGGGAAGGATTATCCATCCCTGAAAGCGCAATACATGCTCGCCACCATTGCTTACGAAGAGAAAGACTTCCAAAGCGCACTAGATGGCTTTGTCACCATCTATCAGGCAAAGAAAGATACTTACCTTGCACCGCTCTCACTTTTCAACGCAGCTGTTGCAGCTGAGGATATGGGGGACGATGATCTTGCGCTCGAGTATTACACAAAGGTCTGGGATGAATATGGTACGGATGCTCCTGAAGCACCGAAAGCCCTGTTCAATCAGGCAAGACTTCAGGGAAAGCAGAATCAAAACGAGCTGGCAAAGGCCACTTACCAGCAGTTGATTGACCAGTTCCCTACAAGTGAGTATTCCAAGCTTGCGCAAACTGCAATTCTTTCGTATTGAGTCATAACTCAATGCTCGAAAGAGGGGAGGACGGACGATGAAGAGATCATGGATATTGGTGATGCTTCTGTCCGTCCTTTTTGTATCCGGATGCGGCATGCCGCAATACATCATGTACCCTGAATACTCGTTTGAGAGAGGAACTGCAGAAAACCCAAATATCGTTACCCTGAAGATCAAGGACAGCGACAATGGAAC
>CAVESN010000120.1:0-5527 GCA_963618365.1 Bacteroides uniformis | reverse complement strand
CTGAGGAAAAACCAACACTTTCCTGCTATCCCAACCATGTCACGGAAGTGAGAAGCACTCTGCGTAAGATCCATACGCTCCTTGGCGAGGGTGTCCCCGCCCGGAACATCCTCATCTCAACTGCGAGGGCACAGGTGATGATGCCACTTCTTGAAGCGGAGGCAGCGCGTTATGATGTGCCGCTCGTCACCCACATGAGCCAGAATCCAATCCTTTATCCTGCAGGAAGGATCTTCCAGCTTTTCCAGTCGTGCTACCAGAACCAGATGGCATATGCGGATGTCGAGGCGCTGCTTTTGGAGCCCGCCCTTCCTTATGAAGCGGATGTCAGAAACTTGAGCGAACAGCTGCTCTCCTTTGCCATCGACCAGGGCATAGACCAAGGTGACATCCAGCACAAGGAGGATGACCTTTGGTTAAGGGAGCTGACTCCATCCCTGGTGCAAACAGCGAAGAAAGATCCAGGCATCATCGACCATTACAAGAGGCTCAAGGAGATGGTGGTCTCTCTCTGCGAGGCGCATGACGGGAAAACGTTCCTTGCCTCATTCCATGCGTTCCAGGATTGCTTCTTCCTTTCGGAGGGATGGAAGGGAGGGGAGGACGAGGATCTTGCGACCTTCTGCATTGACAAGATCAACGCATTGGATGAGGAGATACGCCTCTCCGGCTGTGAGAACAACAGCAGCTTCCTCTCCCTTCTGATCGAGTATCTTAAGAGCAAGCCCTACACATGGCAGAAGAGGGATGCGAAAGGGGTCGACGTCTACCGCTGGACCGACAGCGCCGCGCTTTCCGTTCCCTACCATTTCTTCCTTGCCATGGATTGGGATGGCACAAAGCGGATCGATCGGCCCCTTTCCTGCTTGCCTGAGACGCTTGAGGCCGAGAAGAGGATGGAGGAGGATCTGACCGACAGCTACCTAGACATGGCTGCGTCGGATAATCCCATCCTCTCCTACCATGCGGTTGATTACAGCGGGCAATGCATGGCACCCGCTTGGTTCGACTTGGTGAAGGACGTGAGCGCAGCAAAAGAGTCTGATGGAAGCGAGGTGACAGATCCCTGGCAGGAAGAGATGCGTCTTTGGAGGGAGGGTGTGGGTAGGGGTGGCTCTTGCGTAATGCAGGCAGAGGCCTATGAGAAAGCCTTCCGTTCCGGTTTGCTTACCCCTTTCAAGGCACCGTCTCAAGTCAGCGCTTCTGCCTTATCCTTAGCGAAGCTTGGGGCAGTGAGCGCCTCCTCTTTGGACCGTTTCCATACTTGTCCGTTTGCTTTCATGTCGGAGCATGTGCTTGGAGCAGAACGGTCCAACTATGAGATTGGTGTCATCGACGCACGGGTAATCGGAAAGATCATCCACATGACATTCGAAGAGTTCTACGGGAGTCCCGGATCCTTTCCCTCCTTCCCTACGGAAGATATGGCCGCGCTCTGCAGAAAAAGGATGGAAGCTTGTTTCGAGAAGGCCCTTGCATGCTATCTGGGGAAAGGGAACCCCATCCTTCTTTTCTGGGTGAGGGAGAAATATCTGCCGCTTTGTCTAGAGGAGAACGAGGGTGAGGCGCTCTATGGGCTGGGGCAGGGGATAAGGAATTGTTTCGCTGGATCTGCGACCATCGCCACCGAGAAGAGCTTTCTCTATGAGCAAGGAAAAGAGATTGAAGTGGACGGCATGCCGCTGAAGCTGGTTGGCATTATCGATCGTGTGATCCGCAGCGCCAATGGAGAGCTTGTGGTGCTCGACTACAAGAAGAACGACGGGTACCTGAAGCTGGGGAGGATAGGAGAACTTGAGAAGAAGTCGGAAGCCGAAATGGCCCAGAAATATACCTCCGTACAGCTTCCCTTGTACGACAGGATTCTGGAAGGGAAGGTTGATGTCGCGCTCTACTACAGCGTCGAGCAATCCAAGTTCATCACCGTATGGGCCCCGGATTGCCATCCCCAGATGAAAGCTCTTGGGCAGAGTGTCCTCGAATCCAGATTGGAGGAGTATGTCGCTCACCTTCGGGAGGGGAAATGGAGTTTCCAGGAGGATCCCGAAGAGTGCAAGGATTGTGGCTACCGCAGCGTTTGCAGAAGGAGATATTCAACCCTATGACGCACACGATGGATGAGATAATGGCCTATTTCGGCCGAAAGCTTGACGGGCAGCAGAGAAGAGCGATGGAGTCTGACGGGAACACCGTAATCTCCGCAGGGGCTGGTTCGGGAAAAACCACGGTGCTCTCCTTTCGCTTCATCCGCCTTTTGGTGGAGAATCCAGACCTCCATGCGGACAATATTCTTGCCATGACTTTCACCGACAAGGCTGCGAAGGAGATGAAAAGCCGCATCGGGGGCCATATCAAACTGCTCTCCGAAGCAAAGGATGCCATTGGAGAAGAGACGAGAAAGAGATTTCTTGAGGAGTGGACGGACCACTTTCCCCAAAGCCAGATCAGCACATTGGATTCCTTTTGCTCCAAGATTGTCCGCCTTGACTCGCTTCGCTACGGCCTGACGAGCGACTTTACGGTGGATGAGGAGAAATGCAAGAAACAATTTCGCGCCATAGCTCGCAGCATGCTCTGGCATGATGACAGTGAGGGAAGGAACACCCTTGTACGGCTGCATAATCCCAATTTTCTTCTCGAGAAGCTTGCGAAGATGGCGATGGAGGAGTTCTGGCTTCCCGGCACCATGGATGTGAAAACCATCTCCTCTTCCTTCATCGACCTTCTTACGCAGCAGCTCGAAAGGGAGACTAAGGGTCTCGTGTGGTTCTTCACGCAGATTGCGTGCTGCGAGGCTGAATCCAAGTCGGAGAGTGAGCTCAAGGAGTTTTGCATAAAAGCACTCTCCAGGTATGACGAAACTTCCCAAGTGGAGGATTTGATTGAGGCTCTGCAACAAAAAAAAGATGGGAAATACACCTATTTCTCGAATGTCAGGGGAAAGGGAAAAGTCTCCCAGGTGAACAAGGATCACAAGGATCAGAAGAGCCGATGGGTTTTATGCATCCCTCTGTTACGGCAGCTTCTTGATGGGAAGGAGAAGCTTGTCGCGGTATTGGAGTTCCTCCTGCGCTACCAAAAGGAATGCCAGGCATTCAAGAGGGAGCAAAGCGTACTCTGCTACAACGACCTTATCCACCTTGCCATCGACATCCTCACCCACAACCTCGGCATCCGCTCCTATTATGCGAAGCAATACCAAAGGATCATGGTCGACGAGTTTCAGGACAACAATGCGCTGCAGAAGCAGCTTGTCTACCTCTTGGGATCCAAGGAGACCTTTGTGAAGGAGGAGATTCCCCAAGTGGAGGACCTTCGCGACAACATCTTCCTCGTGGGTGATGAGAAGCAGTCCATCTACCGCTTCAGGGGAGCGGACGTGAGCGTCTTCAAGCAACTTGGTGACGAACTCTCCCAAAGCGGTGGACTCTCTCTGGAGATGGCGACCAACTATCGGAGCGAAAAGGTCCTCATCGACCATTTCACAACCATGTTCCAGCATATCATGGCCTCTCCCCAAGAGGATTACGAAGCTATTTTCAAGCCGTTGGGAAGCAGCAGGGACAACCCCGGCCGCTCCTCCCTCACGGTGATGGTGGGAAAAGCGGAGGCGGATGAGGCATCGGAAAGCGATTGTATTCCCTCTCTTGCTGGACGGCACGCATGGGAAGCCAAGGCGATAGCTGAGAAGATTTATGAGATGCTCGACGACAAAAGGGGGAAGTTCCTGGTGAAGGATGGCCAAGGCTACCGGAAGGCGAGACCTAGCGACGTGGCGATTCTTCTCCATTCCACGACTAACCAGATGCTCTACGAGAAAGCGCTCCGCGCTCTGGGGCTTCCCTATTCCATCGCCAAAGTCAGCCGCAGCATGACATTGGAGGCGGTGTGCAACGACATCTACTCTTTCCTGCAGCTATTGGTCCATCCCTCCGACAGGGTCGCATACCATGGGGTGCTTCGCTCTCCCTTTTGCCGGCTTGATGACGATAAAGTGCAAGAAGTGATGGCAAGAAGGGATGTTTTCAACCCGAAAGCGATAGGGGACCCGGTCTATCTGGGAGCATGTGAGCTGTATGCCACATTGAAGACCATGTGCCGGACGCATACGCTTACCTCCCTCCTCGACTATTTGTGGTATGCAAGCGGCTACAGGCTCAGCCTGCTCTCCTATCCCTCTTTCCAAAGCTATCTCGACCATTACTACAATCTGCGTCAGATGGCTTCGGAGGCGGAACTTCAGGGAAAAGGTCTGTCCGAGTTCCTTGATGACCTCAGGCCGACGCTTGGAAAGGCCAGCAAGATTGAGCTCTCCTCTAGTGAAGGAATCCTGGAAGAGAACCAGAACGGCGTGAAAATCATGACCATCCATGCCTCCAAGGGGCTGGAGTTCCCGATTGTCTTTGTCCCTGACCTCGCCTATGCGCTCTCCCGTCTCCACCAGGAGAGCGATGCGTTCACCAAGGTGTGCGGACACAGCATTCCCGAGTATGTTGCTTGTACTGTGCCGGATCCGATTGTCAAGGCTCTCAGGCTTGACGAAGAGGAGAAGCGGCAGAAGATAGCCGAGGAAAAACGGCTTTGTTATGTTGCCATGACCCGCGCCGAACAGCACCTTGTCATTTCCGGTACCTACCGGAAAAACAAGAAGGATGAGGAAGAAAAGCCGGACGAGACATTGCTGGGATGGGCGCTCTCGGCTCTGGGCCTCGAGAGGGGTCATATTCTCTCCCTTGAGGAAGAGGAGGAGAGGCCTGACGGCATCACGCTTAAGAAAATCAAGCCCGTATCAGAAAAGGAGCTACGCTCCGAGCGCGCCTTTAGCAGTGTCAGTCCCTCATCCATCGATTCCTGGTACCACGGGAAACCTTTCCAGCCAGACCTTGATCCAGCAAGGATTGCCGTAACCCGTTATATCGATGAAGATAAAGTGGAGAACGGGGAGAAAACCCTCCTTCGGGCAACATCGGTTGATGAGATTCTTGGCGACGACAATGATCTGGTTACCGGATTCGGCACCTACGTCCATGCCAGGACTATGCAGATGATGGGCATCTACCAGAAGGAGAGGAGTAGGGATGAGCTTGCGGACCAATCCTTTGGCAAACTTGAAGGAACCATTCGCAAGAAGGTGCTTGATGCCGGAGATGAGCTTGCAAACGGGTTTATCGAAAGTGATTTCTACCGCAAGCAGGTAGAACCCTATCTTGCCACCACCCGGGCGGAGGTCCATCTCTTCTTCCACCCTTCTGATGCGCAAAACCCCGACTTGGTCGTGGAAGGGCAAATCGACATCCTGATCCAGAAACCGGATGGCTGGGAGATCCTTGACTTCAAGACCGACAAGTACCGCTTGCGTGAAGGGCACAAGGAGCAAGTGGCGCTTTACAGGGACGCACTCAGACAAATCGTCCATAGCGACAAGATTCGCATGGCGATTGTCTATTTGCGTGACCCTGAAAAGGTGGACTATTGGGATTGAATCAGAAAAGAGGGTAGGACGAAAAGAATGTCCCGTCTTGCCCTC
>CAVESN010000119.1:0-5798 GCA_963618365.1 Bacteroides uniformis | reverse complement strand
CCCATGCCTGCCATGATGGGAATCAGGAGGCTGACAACCAAAAACGAGTTACGACCGATACGGGTAATCACTTCGTTGATAAGATAGTTGGGGCTGTATCCGGAAAGAGGGATGCCGATGGCGCAAATAACCACAAAAATCACAGGAACGATGTTATTGGCAAAAAAGCGCTTTACCTTCTCTTCGTTCGACAATTGCAAATCGCTCATCTAGACACCTCCGTCTTGCGTGTCAAAGCATAAAGAATCATACCATTGGAAACTATGATACGGATGACTTCAGACATATCCGTATGGATGGCAGAGTTCATAACCGAGGGAGTCATGGTAAGTATTCCTTGAAACAGGAAGGTGCCGATTACTACATTGGCTATGGAGGCCTTGTTGACAGAGGCCCCTCCTATGAGGATTGCGCTTACCGCAGGTAACGCCATGTAGAAGGGCGCCATATAGAGCTGGATGAATCCGAAGCTTTGCTCATAGACCAGGATGCCTACCGCGCCAAGCCATGTAGACATGATGACCGAAAGGGTACGAATCCTGTCCACATTGATTCCGCATGCACGTGCGAAAACGGGATTCGAACCAACCGCAGTCATCGCCGTCCCTGTCTTGGTGTGCAAGAAAGACCACATGGCAAAGGCAAGTATTGCGAAGAAAAGAATCATCCCTGTGGGGATAACAAGCTTTCCTAGCGTGATGGAAAACAGGTCATTGAGCGCATGCAGGAAATATCCCTCTGTGGAAATGGTGGTCCTCAGTCCTTTTCCCGCATACCCCCACACCATACTGGCGTTGGTGTAGGGAAGCAGAAGCCACATGATGCACATGAAGGAGACTGAGCTGAAACCCACATAGGTGGCAATCATCATCTCTCCTCCTTTCACTTTGTTGAGGAGTTTTCCGTAGCCATAACCAAGGATCAATGCGAACGGAGTGGAAAACACGATCGCCATCAAGAAGCAGGTAAGTCCATGGAACTCGGATTGAATGGCAAGAGTTGCACCAAGAAGACCGCTGATGATGCCAAGCGGAAGTCCGAAGTTCAAACCGCAGCCGCTATGAATCATGGGTACCATAGCAAGGACAAGCACACAGTTCATTCCAAACCGGTTGAGGGTGTTGGAGATACTCTCATCAACCCTGACACCCACAAAAGGTGCGCATACGAAGAGGACGAAGAGGAACAACGTGATAATGACACGCGGAAGTCCATACCTATCTATTATTTTCTTCACTTTCTCCATCAATTGCCTCCTTTAACCTCTTGGCCAACCATGAGTAGACCAAAATCGGAACTTGGCCTGAGGGCGGGAAGCACCCCTGCGACCTTGCCATCTGTGATGATGGCGATACGGTCACAAACCGAGCGAAGCTCCTCAAGCTCGCTGCTTATCATCACGATGGTGGTTCCAAACTCCTGGTTGTACTCCTTCAGTGCCCTGAGAACAAGCTGCTTCGCACCGATGTCTATTCCTCTGGTAGGCTCGGAGACGAAGAGCAGTTTCGGCTGCATGGCAAACGCTTTGGCAAGGCAAATCTTCTGTTGATTTCCCCCAGAAAGCTCCCGGGCATGCTGCTTAGTGGAGGTGCACTTGATTTCAAGCATGTCGACATATTTTTTTGTCACTTCCCTAATGGCATCAGAATCCCGCCAGGTAATCGGTCCTTTTTTCTTCAAAAAGTCCCCTTTTACTTGCATTGCCTCGAAGCTGACATTCCACTCAAGCGACTCATCAAGAAGCAATCCCACGCCCCTTCGGTCTTCACTGACAAATGCGATTCCCGCCTCGAGGCAAGCCCTGGGATTATTCAAAGGAATGGATTTCCCTTCAAACAAAACGTTTCCTCCCGCAGGGAAAAGACCCATGATTCCATTGGGGATACCCAGCTTTCCTTGACCGGCAAGTCCGCCAATGCCGAGGATCTCCCCTTGGTAGATGGAAAATGTTGCATCACGGACAATCTCCCCTGTCATGTTGACCCAGAGGTTTGAGACACTCATGTCCACTTGCATCTTTGCATAGTCGAAATGGCGGTCTTTCTGCTTGTCCAGGGTTATCTCGCGGCCAACCATCCATCCTGCGATGTCATGGACATTCACATGCTCGTCATTGGAAACCTGCTTGATGATCTTTCCATCACGCATGACCATAATCTGGTCGCATACATCAATAATCTCCTGAAGCCTGTGGCTGATAAAAATGATGGAGATTCCCTGCTGGGCCAATTTCCTGATTGCGTTAAGCAAACTGTCGGCTTCATGCTCGGAAAGCACCGCTGTCGGCTCGTCAAGGACAAGGAGCCGGATTTTGCCGGCGGTATCAGAATCTTCCTTGGAGAGCTCCCTTGCTATTTCCGTGAACTGCTTGTGACCGACCGGCATCTGGCTGACCAGCATGTGTGCATCAAGCTTTACCCCAAGTCTGTCAATCGCCTTCTTTGCAGAATCCTCAAGCTTTTTCCGGTCAACCGAATGCATGCGGTCCCCGAAAAGATTTGCCATCCAGCTCTTTCTCACCGGCTCACGGTTAAGAAGAATGTTCTCCCCTGCAGTAAAATCGGGTAGCAGGGAGAACTCCTGATGCACCATGCCGATGCCGGCTTCCAGCGCATCGAGCGAGGAGTTGAAATGGACAACCTCCCCATCAATCAGGACATCCCCGCCATACCCTCCCGTCTCGCGGATCTCCTCCATACCGAAGAGAATCTTCATCAGCGTCGACTTGCCCGCTCCGTTCTCCCCTACCAAACCGAGGATCTCTCCTCTACCAAGCTTGAAATCAATGTCACTGAGCACTTGGTTCCCGAAGAACGCTTTGCTGATATGACGCATCTCAAGCAATGGCACTTGCTTATCTTCCATGTAACAATCCTTCTTCGATGGTGTATGGCATTTGGCCCGTAAGGCAAAGTGCCATGTACCATAAAGCAGGAAGAGGTTTCCCTCTTCCTGCATGGATTCATCGTTATTTGATGGTATAGTACTTCTCGGGTACCTCAAGGTCGGTAGCATGCATATACCGATCCGGCTCGCGTCCCATAACATAGGTGTCCTGATAGATGAGGACATGGTTCTTCGCCTGTACGCCAGTGTCGGCATTGGTATAGTAGTTGCCGTTCCACTGAGCCTTACCGGTGTACTTGCCATAGGCCTTCATGAGGTCGGGCAGGTTGTTCAGCTTGCTCACGCCGTCAAGGACATTGATGGCATGCTGACCAAGGCCGGCAGTTGTGGTGAATCCATAGGAATAGGCCCAAGTCCCGAAGCGACCCGCACCACCTTTGCTTACGATGGCATCCTCAACCTTCTTAAGGATTGCAGGGAAGTTGCCAGCCTCGGCGGAGAGGTCAAGCCCGAGCGCTCCAGGATAGCCCATAAGCGGCGAAGGAAGATCGGCTTCAATGAACATACCGCCATTGGAAAGCAGCTGCTTGAGAAGAGGCTCGGTGTGTGCATCGTTGGTACAGAAGAATGCGGCATCCTTGCCGTATTTCTCAATCCAGGAAGGAACATTCTCAAGAATGTACTGCTGAGCACCGGCAACTCCCACATCGCTTGTCGGATCGGGAGCAGTCTCCATGACGAACTCCATGCCGAGGTCCTTGCAGGTCTCGCGCATGATAGCGGCACGGCGGCTGAGCGTCTCGTAGGACATGTGGCGAGGGAAGGAGATGTGGACAAATGTCTTGGCTCCAAGCTCGTGTGCGGTATGGATGATCAGGTAACCGCGGCTGACAAAGTCGTTCTGGACGACGAGGTCTGAAGAGCTCTCGATGACAGCCGGATCCTCATGCGCCTCACCGGCGATGCAGATGATATCGGGTCTCTTCTCGTGGATTCTGCGGAACGCCTCAGTGGTGCCGGGAACAGCCTGATTGACAATGACAGCCTTCATCTTCGGGTCATCGGCAAGACCGGCAATCACGCTGATGGTGGTCTCCGCCTCTTCCATGAAGTTGTCAGGATAGGTGACATGCTGGATGAGTCCGCCATCCTGGACGGTGCCGTACTCCTTGATAAGCTCTTCAGCTCCGCGAAGGTCATCCTCGGACTGGCTCACAGTACCGGTTACCACACCCACATGGTAATCACGTCCGCTCTTTGAAGGAGCAGCGCTTGCGGCAGGAGCAGCCTCTTTGCTTCCATTTGCAAAAGCGAAGGAAGAGACAAGGACTGCGCAAAGCATCAAAGACAATAGCTTTTTCATGCAAATTCTCCTTGTAAAAAATTTCCCATAATTGTAATGAAAATGACAATGTGTTGCAATCGAAAATTGCATAATTATGTACCGATTATAAATAACTTGCATAAGCAAAAGCATAGAAAAACCCGGTTATCCTTAGAAAGAAGGGGAAGCAACCAGCTCCCCCCTCTTCGAACAAGATATACGGAAAAGATTATCTCCCCATTTGGCCGGAAGGATTGTTATCCTTAAGGAGCACATCGTGCGCGCCCCCTTCCACGATGCTCGTTGCGCTCACCAATGTCAGCTTGGCATGCTTCTGGAGATCCTTGATGGTAAGGCAGCCGCAATTGCACATCGTGCTTTTCACTTTACTCAAAGTGATTTGCACATTGTCCTTAAGGGACCCCGCATAAGGGACATAGGAGTCCACTCCCTCCACAAAGGAGAGTTTGCCTCCATTGCCACCAAGGTCGTAGCGCTGCCAGTTGCGTGCCCTTGCGGAGCCCTCCCCCCAATACTCCTTCATGTAGGAGCCACCCACCGTTACCTTCTCGGTGGGGCTCTCGTCAAAACGGGCGAAATAACGACCGAGCATGATGAAGTCGGCACCCATGGCAAGCGCCAGCGTCACATGGTAGTCGAGCACAATGCCACCATCAGAACAAATGGGGATGTACACCCCCTTCTCCTGAAAGTATCTGTCACGCTCCCGTGCCACATCTATCAAAGCTGTAGCCTGTCCCCTGCCGATTCCTTTCGTCTCCCGGGTGATGCAGATTGAACCGCCACCAATGCCGATTTTCACGAAATCGGCTCCTTGGTCCGCAAGATAACGGAATCCTTCAGCATCCACCACGTTCCCCGCACCAACTTTCACCTTTTCGCCATAACGGGAACGAATCCACCCGATAGTGTCCGCCTGCCATTGACTGTACCCCTCGGATGAATCAATGCAAAGGATGTCAGCACCCGCCTCAACCAAGGCAGGAACTCGCTCCGTGTAATCCCTGCTGTTGATTGCCGCACCTACAATGTAGCGCTTGTGCTCGTCCAATAACTCGTTGGGATTCTCCTTGTGGCTTTCGTAATCCTTGCGAAAGACAAAATATTTGAGATGCAGTTGATCATCGACAATGGGAAGGCTGTTGAGTTTATGATCCCAGAGGATGTCGTTGGCTTCGCTCAGGGTAACAGGGTCCTTTGCATAGACCAGCTTGTCTATTGGTGTCATGAAGGATGAAACCTTGGCTTCAAGACTCGTCCTGGTTGGTCTCCAGTCCCTGCTGGTGACCACGCCACATAGTTTTCCAGTGGATGAGCCATCTTCCGTAACCGCAATGGTTGAGTGGCCGTAGAGCTCCTTGAGAGCGATGATGTCGCTAAGTGTGGCATCGGGCCGGATATTGGAGTCACTGGGAACAAAACCAGCTTTAAATGCTTTCACCTTGGCGACCATCGCGGCCTGAGAGGCAACGCTTTGGGAGCAATAGATGAAGGAAAGGCCACCTTCCCTTGCCAAAGCCTCTGCCATCTTCTCTCCGCTCACGCTCTGCATTGCGGCGCTCACCATGGGACCACGCCTAGAACAGCCAGCCTCCTACCCCTCCTG
>CAVESN010000118.1:0-5824 GCA_963618365.1 Bacteroides uniformis | reverse complement strand
CATAGGAATCAACTTCTCTTCCAAGACGAGGCAGATAGAAGAGTGGAAGGAAGAGCTTGTGGACAAGAGTATGGAGCCGACGTTCCTGGGATAGGGTTGCTTGGGAGAAACTGGGTATCCTTTATGTCCAGAACCTTCTGCTTCGGGCAAGGAGCACCAGCATGAGGAGACTTCCCAGCTCGAGAAGGATGGCGGCAAAATCACGTATCGGGTTGTATGGGTAAGCGAGAATCACGAGTGCGATGATGTCCAGCGCATAGGCAATGCTCTTGACAATGGTTTCGCTGTAGACGTTCTCCTGAAAGAGGCTTGCGATGCATGCGACTCCTCCCGCCAAGCAAAGGAGGCAAACCCCTAGCCGCATGATGCTTGCACCGACATAGGCTCCTTTCAGGAAAGTGGCCGTGTTGGGGGAGAGGGGGGCCGTCATGCCGACAATGAAGGCTAGG
Source organism: Bacteroides uniformis (assembly GCA_963618365.1). Lineage (GTDB taxonomy): Bacteria > Spirochaetota > Spirochaetia > Sphaerochaetales > Sphaerochaetaceae > RUG023. Next base: position 5,375 of record CAVESN010000118.1, on the reverse strand, counting down.
GAGCATGCAAGCAGGGCGCCTGAGTTTATCCGTTTCACGCTGATTTCCATCTGGTAGAACGTGCATGTTATCGAGACCAGGATTGCTGCCACCAGTGTGATTTGGTAAATCCTTGCAATCAGCGAAAGGCTTATGACCGGAATAGCGGCATAGCAGGCAGGCAATGCCCTGATATCTGCCAAAGAGAGAAGGGAAAGAAGCAAGGGGAGCATTTGCGCATCGCTTCCGAATGTGGAGTGTTGGTAGTGCCAAAGCACAAGTGCAAGCGCAAAGGAGAGTGCAAGGTGGATGAGTGAAGGTCCAAAACGCAGAAGTATCTTGAAGAAGGATTCTTCGTTTTGGATGCCGGAAATTGCTCCCATCAGAATTACTGCTCCGAGAACGAATGTCACAAGAGCCAGAAGGAAGAGGCAAACACGCCGGAAAAAGAGTTTTTTCATCTCTTACAGGATATCCTTATAAGGGGTGGGCACCCGTACTTCCAGGAGCGTGGCGCTCCAATTTGCACCTAGAGCCGCCACCAAGGCATCAATCATGGTTCCCACTCCTCCGATCAGAGGGAGCAATGAAATCATCGTCATCTCACTTCCGTACATGTTGATTCCGAGGAAACGGAAAGCAAGGACGACAATCAGGATTGTCTCGCTCCCCAAGGAGAACATGCTCGCAAAGCTGCACATGGCGCAGGTAAGTGCGACAAGCACTTCCATCTGGCTGTTCAGTGCCACAGGGCTTGCCGCCGAAAGCAGGCTCAGGCAGCAAAGCGTGCCCACCATGGCGCTTCCCCCACGGCCGATGATGGCATGGATGGGAATCGTCGTAGCCGCGATTCTCTTCTGGCATCCGAGGTTGTGCCTGGCAATCGGTTGTCCGACAAGCGCTGTAAGCAGAATGTCCGAGGAGAAGAATCCAATCGCAGCCGTGGCTATCGAGCGATAAAGCATCTGGTAGGGATTCACTTTAAAGCCAGTTACAAACATGAAGAACAAAGGAAGTACAACCAAAAGCGCAACTAGGGAAGCGGCAACCAGCATGGCTACAAACCCGTTTGCCACAAAGACAGTTCCCTCTTGCATCAACGATGAGAAAAATGTGCTCGCTGAGACGAACACAAACAAGTAGGAGCTGAGCGTAATCGCCTTCGTCAGCCGGAACATGACTTCGCTGAAGCTGTTGGTCACCACATATGCCGGCCTGATCACCTCTGCATTTGGCTTGAGACAATACCCAAGCAGGAAGCATACAACCAGGAACGAGGGAATCAACGCTCTGGTTTTCTCAAAGAACCCCAGGGGGCTCGAAGGGAGAAGGCCGAGACTCACCAAGCTCTCCTTGGGGAATGAGGCTAGTGGAGCGCTCTCCATCCCTGCGGAGGCAGAGACAGGAAAAACCGCATGGAAGTAGTGGAACACAAATACCGCGCTCAAGCTCAAAAGCAACGTGGAGGCAATCGCCCAGATGACTGAAGAGATCAACACGGGATGAAGCTTTCCATCTTTTCGGCAGGAGCCGATGCCGCTAGTGAAGCTAAAGAGAACCATCAAGAGCAAAAGATAGAAGCCTGTTTGTTCCAGAAATACCGTTATTTTTGTCATGGCTGACAGGAACATCGGGCTCAGTCCGAAGATCAAAGAGGATGAGAGAGCCATGCAAACTGCCACCAAATACGTGAGCCAAGTTTTCATATTATTTAGAGTAACCCAACCCTCCTAGTGAGTCAATTCAGCATGGAATCGAGGCGATAGGAGGCCTTCGATTCCTTCTCGAGCAACTGGAAAAGCATGCCATCGGCATTCTTTCCTCCAAATCGCTCATGGCTGAGCGAGCAAATGGCAAGCAATTCTTGCATGGACTCCTTCTTGTAGTAGGTGACTCCCTGGTAGGTATTGCATCCCGCATAGTCCCGCAAGGAATTGTCCGCCATCACCACGACGAGCAGATTCTTCGCATCCTTCTCCTCGCTTGTCATTCTTCCGCTTGTTGCAAGAATCGCACCCATGTGGCAAATCTTGCGTATCTCGTCATTGCTGTAGCCAAGAGGAGAAAGCACAGGACCAAGAACTCTGTAAAGCAAAATCCTGTCAGCAAGGACCATGGCCTCACGGGTGGTCCGCATCTCCTTCGCAAACGGCATAAGCATGAATGATGCCACCATGGCATAGGCAAGCTCAGCCATGATTTGCGCGATATGCCTTTCGACTCCCTCCTCTTTCCCAAACTGTCTAAATTGGCGTTCAAGCATCTTGAGCGCCTCCTTGCTGGTGAGGGAGGCAACCGGATTCTGCACATACTCCCAAACCTCTTTCGACATCTCCTTCCCGTAGGACGAGAGCCTCCGGTAGCACTCGACAAGGTCGATGGCGGCGTTTCTGATGGCAATCTCGTTTCCCTTGAGCGCTTCTTTTGTGGCGTGGATGAAGGGAGCCTCGCTGAGGGGCTTGAGGATTGCATGGAGCGGGCTGAGGCGGAGCATTGCAATCTCTTCCTCAAGGTTTGCGACTCCCCGTCCTTTCAGTCGCTCACAGAGAGTGCGGTAGGTGCCGTCAGTGTCGACCACCTCGTGCACCTGCATGAAGACGATGCTTTGGTACCCATCCAGATGGAAGGTGATTCCGTATTGGAAGATTTCGTCCGACCTTTTGATATAGGTCATCATCTCGGGGAACTGGGTGTAGACGAGATAGTGGTTCTCTCCCTGCGTGAGGCCAAGAGCCTGCGCTATGGTGACACTTTCGGTGCCGCGGGAAGACCCATGGCGCACCATCTTCTCTGCGCTGTGGAAAATTGTTCCCTCCACCGCCTCGTATTGGTTGTTGAAGAGGACAAGCGTCTTCTCCTCCTGGGTGCCGTTCGCATAGCAATAAGCAGACTCCTCAACGTTTCCGTCCTGGGAGATGAGGTCGAAGAGCTGGAAGTTCTCGCATCCGCTGAAGAGATAGCGCTTTCTGAGCAAGGGGAAGATTCTCTTCTCATGGGCTGAGAGGAGCCAGCTGCTTGGCCTCTCGTCCCAGTAGGCCCTGCGGTATTCCATGCCATATTTTTCCCGGTATCCTTCCAGTTGCCCGTGGCCGAACATGGGAAGACCCGGCATGGTGGAGAGCAATGTGCAGACTCCGAAATACTTGTCTCCGTCGCCGAACTGGGCTATGGCGGTCTCCTCGTCGGGGTTGTTCATGAAGTTGACGAACCGTTTCAGGATCTCCGGGTCAAAGAAGATGGTCTGCTTGATGGTGTCACGGTATTTCTTGTTCTCCTGATTCTTCAGCATGTTCATGAAGGCGCTGTTGTAGACGCGGTGCATGCCTAGCGTGCGGACGAAATACCCCTCCATCATCCAGAATGCTTCCGCCAGAAGGAGCGTGTCGGGAAGCTCCTGGGCGATTCTGTCCACCACCTCGCGCCAGAACTCCTGAGGGATGCGGGCATTGAACTCGGCGTCGCTCATCGATGCGTTCGCCCTTCCTGCGATGTCCCCACCGCCTCCAAGCTGGGGATACCACAACCTTCTGATATGCTTCTTGGCAAGCGTCATGGCCGCATCGAAGCGGATGATCGGGAAGTTTTGCGCCACATGGCGGATCTCCTGGTAGACAGCCTCCCTTGTGGCAGGATTGAGGAAATCAAGTTGTGCAGTGTCGTTCCATGGCATCGAGGTGCCGTCATTACCGTGGAAGATGTACTTTGTGTTTCCGCTACGCTTGTCCCTCCTTCGGAAAGTGACAGCCGCATCGGTGCGGTTGTAGTAGTGGTCTTCCAGCTTTATCTCCACATCCGGGTTCGAGGAGAGATCCGGTCCCTCATAGCTGTAGGAGGGGAATGGGGGATAGTCCTGGGAGATGAAATACTCGGGGTGGTCCATGACCCAGTGGCTGTCGATGCCGGTATGGTTGGGAACCATGTCGCTGGCAAGGCGGATGCCTCGCATCTTGCACCGTGCGCGAAGGTTCTCGACCGCCTGCCATCCTCCAATCTGGGATGCGATCTCATAATCTTCCAGGGAGTATGCGGAAGCCTCTGCGTCAGGGTTGCCGCACAGGTTCTTGATCTTCTTGCTTGCCGTGGAGCGTTCCCAGAGCCCGATGAGCCAGAGAGCGGTGAATCCTCTTCTTTGCAGGTTGTCCAGTTCCTCGTCGGGAATCTGCTTCAGAGTGGCAATCGGCCTATTGTAGAGCTTGGAGAGCTGGTCCAGCCAAACAAGTGTGCTCTTTGCCATCATGACCACGTTCGGCATCCAGTTCCTGTCCGGGGAGAACGCCTCATAATCCCCCTCCATCGCGCTGTAGTTGGGGACGTCCATCGGTCCGGGACCGCCACCGATAAAGCGAGGCTTGTGCTCCTCCTTGAGGATGGTCATGGCCTTGAGCAGCAAGGTTCTCAGGAGAGAGGGAATCAACGCACCCCAGGTTTCCAGAATGAAGGAGATTTGGGCGAGCAAGTCGGTGGGATGCAACCTTGCGGGTTCGGTCAAGAACGAGAAGAGATCCAGCTTCTTCCCCCGGGAGCTGAAGGATTTTATCTTTGCGGACTGTTGGGAGAGAAGTTTGATCAGAAGTGCTGTCTGGGGAGGAAAGACAATCTCCTTGGGCGCAATCAAGGGCCTGATCGCCTTTACCATGGCGGGGTTCACTTGCATGACCCTGTGGATGAAGAAGCCACGGAGCCCCTCCTCGGTGAACTCATCGGGACCAGGGTTCGTGTTTGCAAGCAGCGGGGAGGGGAACTCCCTCTCGTAGAAAGAGAGGGCAGGGGAGATTTCCTTGCCAAGGCGGGAACTTGCCTCATGGAAGAAGGAGGGATTGGTGGAATGCAAATAGGTGTCGACTACGCTTTGATAGAGGAGATGCAGCAAGACGCTTGCGTTCAAGTCGGCAGGCGAGAGCGGCTCGCGCTCGGGATGCCTTTCCGTTCCCTGATTGTACAGGTAGGCAAAGTTGTTTGCTTCCTGGTAAAGCTTGTCGATTTGCTTGTTCTCGGCAAAGAATGGTTGCCATTGCTGCATCTCGTTTCTGAGATGTGCGGAAATCCGAAGGTCGTGTTGTTGCATCACTTTTCCCCCCTCTTGGTTTTCTCAGTATATGGTTCCAATTGGAGAGCGGGCAAGTTAAACCTCTTGGAAACGGCCTATCAATTCCCTGACTTTCGATGAGATTTCCCCAAGAAGATTCCATTCCCATGCAGAAAACGGTGTCAGCACATATGAAGCAACATCACCAAGCGAGGGACGGCCTATACCGATGCGAATCCGATAAAACTGCGAACTTCCCAGATGTTCCTTCAGAGACCTGAGCCCGTTGTGCCCTTGTAGTCCCCCGCCCAACTGCATCCTCACTTCCCCGAAAGGAAGCTCGATGTCATCATGCACGACTAGAATTTCC